>JACQVX010000231.1 GCA_016209495.1 Planctomycetota bacterium | reverse complement strand
CTGTACTCGGTGTGGAAGCCCGCCACCAGCTCGCTCTCCGCCTCCGGGAGGTCGAAGGGCACCACCACGAAGGCCAGGAAGACCCCGGCGAAGACGATCACCGGCCCCGTCACGAAGAGGACCTTGTCCGCCACCCGCGGCATGAGGTCCTCCTTCGCCATGAGCTTCACCCCATCGGCGATGGTCTGGAGCCAGCCGTGCCAGAGCCCCACCTCCATGGGTCCCACCCGGCACTGCATGTGGGCCGAGACCTTGCGCTCCATCCAGATGGCGTAGAGGGAGAAGATGGTGATGAAGCCGATGACGATGACCGTGGCCCAGAGGGGCTGGATGAGCCCCAGGTGCGGCCCCAGGGGGGCCAGGCCCGACAGGAGGCCGAGCACCGCGTGGTAGGTCACCGCCAGGACCGCCCCGCCGGCCGGGACCACGAGGGCGGAGGCCAGGGCGAGGAGGAAGTACTCGGCGCGGTGGCGGGCCAGGTCCGGGACCACGCTCCCGCCGAACTCGGCGCTCCAGAGCGGGGGGCTGACGGGGCTGGGCTCGGGATAGGCCATGGCGGCTAGCGATCCACCTCGCCCATCACGATGTCCAGGCTGCCGATGATGGCCACCATGTCGGCCACCATGCAGCCCCGGGAGACCTCGCGCAGGAGGCTGACGTTGTGGAAGGAGGGGGCGCGGCACTTCACGCGGTACGGGTTCGTCCCGCCGTCGGAGACGATGTAGAAGCCCAGCTCGCCGCGGGAATTCTCCACCTTGAGGTAGGCCTCGCCCTTGGGGGGCCGGAAGGTCTTGGAGGTGAACCGGCCCTCCTTCAGCTTCGCCCCGGCCCACCTGGCCAGGAACGAGCCCTCGCGCGGCATCCCCCGCAGGGCCTGGTCCACGATGCGGCAGGACTCGAGCATCTCGTTGACCCGTACCCAGTAGCGGCTCCAGCAGTCCCCCACGACCACCTCCTCGGGGACCCGGGGGTCCTCGGCGTGGGGGACGGCGGCCAGGGCCTGGAAGTCGAAGCGGTCATAGATGCAATAGGGCTCGTCCTTTCGCAGGTCCCTCCGGACGCCCGAGCCGCGCAGGACGGGCCCGGTGCAGCCGTAGCCTATGGCCATCTCGCGGGGGATCACCCCCACCCGGGCGGTGCGGGAGATGAAGATGCGGTTGTAGGACAGGAGGTCGTTCAGCTCCCGGACCTTGGGGGGGAAGTAGTCCACGAAGGCCCGCACCCGGTCCAGGAAGTCCGGGGTGAGGTCGTAGGCCACGCCCCCCGGCCGGACGTAGTTGTAGTTGAGGCGCTGGCCGCAGACGATCTCGAAGAGCTTGAGCAGCTTCTCCCGGTCCCGGAAGCAGTAGAGGAAGGGGGTGATGGCCCCCACGTCCAGGCCGTAGGTCCCGATGGCGAGCAGGTGGCTCGCGATGCGCTGCAGCTCCGCGACGACGATGCGGATGAACTGGGCGCGCTCCGGGACGGGCTCGCCCATGAGATTCTCCACCGCCAGGGAGTAGCCCAGGTTGTTCATCATGGCCGAGAGGTAGTCCAGCCGGTCCGTGTAGGGCGTGGCCCCCACGTAGGTATTGCCCTCGGCGCATTTCTCGAAGCAGCGGTGCAGGTAGCCCACGTGGGGCTCCGCGTCCAGGACCACCTCCCCGTCGGTGCGGATCACCACCCGGAACACCCCGTGGGTGGAGGGGTGCTGCGGGCCCATGTTGAGGAGCATCTCCTCGGTGCGGATGTCGCGGGCGGTCGTCATCGACTCACTCGGGACTCATTCGGTGACGCAGGGGATCCCCCGGAACTCCCCCGGGAAGACGTAGTCCCTCCGGAGGGGGTGGCCCACCCACTCCGGGTCGCACAGGATCCGGGCCAGGTGCGGGTGGCCCTCGAAGCGCACCCCCAGGAGGTCCCAGGTCTCGCGTTCGTGCCAGTCCGCGGTGGGCCAGACACCGGTGAGGCTGGGGACGCGCGCGTCGGCGCGGTCGCACCAGACCTTCAAGACGAGCCAGTGGTTCCGGGTAGTGGAGTCCAGGTGGTAGACCACCTCGATGCGCTTGTCGTCGCCCTCCGGGTAGTCCACCCCGCTCACCAGGCTCAGCAGGTCGAAGGCGAAACGGCTGTCGTCCCGGCACCAGGCGCAGACCTCCACCAGCCGCCGGGGGTCCAGCCGGAGCCAGGGGTCGCCGCCCGCGGGGGTGCCTTCGAGGTCCGCCCCCAGGACGGCGTCGCCGAAGCGCTCCTGGATCGCCTGCAGGGCATCGCGACTGACCCGTGTCCCCGGGGGCGGGGTGCAGGGCTCCTCCGGTTCCGCCACGGCTGCGGCGGGAGGCCCCGGGGGCCGCGCGGTCCCGCTCACGCCTCCCCGGCCCCTCGCGCGGCGGCGGGCACGTCTTCGCCCAGGTCGCCCGTGAAGATGGGCTCCCCGCGGTAGACCTTCGGCTTCGTCCCCTCGCGTCCCCGGTCCGCGATCCGCTCGAGACGGATCTTCTTCTGGACCAGGAACAGGGCGTCCAGGAGGGCCTCGGGCCGGGGCGGGCATCCGGGGCAGTAGACGTCCACCGGGACCACCAGGTCCACGCCCTTCACCACGTGGTAGCCGTACTTGTAGTAGGGCCCGCCATTGATGACGCACGCCCCCATGGCGATGACGTACTTGGGCTCGGGCATCTGCTCGTAGAGCAGCTTGACCCGGGGGGCCATCTTGTGGGTCACCGTCCCCGCCACGATCATCAGGTCCGACTGGCGCGGCGTGGCCCGGAAGGGACCCGAACCGAAGCGGTCCAGGTCGAACTTGCTCGCCCCGGTGGCCATCATCTCGATGGCGCAGCAAGCCAGGCCGAAGGTCATGGGCCAGACGGAGGACTTGCGGGACCAGTTCACGAAGGCGTCCACCGGTTGGGCCGCCTTCATGGAGAGCAGCCAGTTGGTCAGGTCCTCGGCCCGGGCGAGGAAGATGTTCTCCCGCGTCAGGGGGTCCAGGTTGGCGTTCATGGGGGCGTCCGCCGCGGGTTCGTCCGTCGTCACTCGCTCGCTACCTCCGGTCGCCCGCGCATCAGGGCCTCGCGCGGTCCGCCTGCGCGTCCATGGACTTCACCCAGTCCAGGTCGCCCTTGGCCCAGACGTAGACCAGGCCCACGGCGAGGATGGCCACGAAGATGAGCATCTCCAGGAGGGCGAAGGGGCCGGCACCGCTCAACCGCTGGAAGACCACGGCCCAGGGGTAGAGGAAGGCCACCTCCACATCGAAGACGATGAACACCAGGGCCACGGTGTAGAAGCGGATGTCGAAACGGACCCACGCGCTCCCCACCGTGGGCTCGCCGCACTCGTAGGTGCTGTCCTTGTTTGCCTCGGCGGTGTGGGGGCGCAGGAGCCGGCTGACCACGGCCACATTGAGCACCACGAATGCCGCCCCCACCAGGAAGAAGATGAGGACATTCGCGTACTCGGAGTAGAAGGTCGGGGACACGGTCCCTCCACCCGGCAGAGCGACCGCAGGGGCGCCGCGCCGGAAGCGGCGCGGATTATAGCCTTGACCCATCCCGGGGCAACCGGATTCGAGCTCCCGTGCGCGCGGGCGCGGGCGCGGGCGCCCCGCGGCCACCCCCCGACCCCGCGCGTCTGTCACGGACCCGATCCGGCGAACCGACGAGCAGGCCGCCCGCCGCTACTCCAGCACCACCTCCCGGTTGGCGAAGGACTCGCCGTCGCGCAGCCCCACCAGGGCGCGCTGGCCCCGGAGGGAGGCGGGGTAGGGGATGCGGGTGTCGTAGCGCCGGCCCGGGGCAAGCTCGGGGACGACCACCTCGCGCGGGGGCTGGCCGGGGAACACCCAATAGAGGACGAGCCGCAGGGGACGCGGCATCCCGTTCTTCACCGAGACGGCCAGGTCGCCCGTGGCCGCCACCGAGCGGGCCTCCAGGACCAGCGGGGAGCGGACCTCGACCCCGCGGACCAGGTCCAGGACCTCCACCCCTCCCGCGTGCTCCACCGTGAGTCGAACCCCCACGGGCCGGGCCCCCGCCCCCACCGTGATGGGCAGCCGGACCTGGAAGGGCACCGTGAGGGCCTCGCCGGGCTCCAGGCTCCGCTCCACCGGCCCCCCGCCGGACTCGAGGTGCCAGTCCGGGGCCAGCTCCAGCGCGCAGCGCATGAGGACGGCCGCCGGGTATCGATTGACCACCCGCAGGCTCCGCCGCTGGGGGCTCGTGAGGGCCTCCAGGGCGTCGTCGTCGAAGCCCACCTCGGCCAGGGTGTCCAGGAGCGCCGCGTCCACGCCGTCCAGGAGGACCGGCTCCCGGGAGAGGCCCACGTCCATGCGCCCTCCCGCCCCCAGGGCGGGGGCGTAGGCGTTCCCCGTAAGCTCGACCTGCCGGGCCGTGCGCCCCGGGTGGAAGGGCTCGACCCGGGGGCCGCCGTCCGCCCAGCCCACCACCAGGGTGCGGCCCCGCCCCTCGAAGCGGAGCCAGGTGCTCTCGGCCGGGTCCAGGGTGTCGTCCACGGGGTTCTCCAGCTCCCCGGCGAACCGCGTCCCGTCCAGGAGCCCCGCCAGGGTGCGCACCTCGGCGAAACAGGGAGTGGGCCGCCAGTGGAGAGGGTCCCGGGGGGACGAGAGGAGCAGGCCCCGCTCCGGGTCGATGAGCGGGGCCAGGAAGGCGCGCTCCACCCCGGGTTCGCGGAGGGCCGAGAAGACCTTCCGCGCGAGATCGCCCAGCCGCGAACCGGGCGGGGCCCCGGGGCCCACGCGCCCCAGCTCCAGGGTGAGCCAGACCGGGGGGCGGCCCGCCACCGCGGGATAGCGCCCCTCCAGGGCCTGGGCCTCCATCGACTCGGGCACCTCGTCCGCCAGGAAGCGCCCTTCCTCGGGAGACGACGGGGCGGCGGCGAGCGGACCGCCCCCCGCGCGGCGCCAGGCCACCGGAGCCGAGCGGCCCACGCGGCCCCAGGGGACGGCCGCGCGGACCCGGGAGGAGACGGGGGCCAGGTCGAGCGGCCCCGGCGATCCGCCCGGGCGCTCCTCGCCGAACTGCCAGAAGCCCACCGTGTCGGCGAAGCGCTGGACCGTCGGCAGGACCCAGGGCTCCCAGAGTGCGGCGTCCCCGTCGAAGACCGAGGCGGGGGGGCTGTCCACCGCGGCGCGGTCCACGGACTCGCGGAGGGCCGCGGCCTCCGGCCCCAGGACGCCCACGAAGCCGCACCCGGCGCTGCGCAGCCGTCCCAGGAGGGCCTCCCAGCCCGGCAGCTCCGAGGCCAGGGCGTCCTGGGCCAGGTCGCCCCGCCACGCCTCGAACTTCATCCATCGTGCCCCGACGCGTTCGACGGCGCCGGCCAGGGCCTCCGGCGGGACCGCCCGTGCGTCCACACGTACCCCCAGGGGCGAATCGGGCACGGGGCCGGCGGGGGTGACGACCAGGGGCAAGGAGCGGCCCTCGGCCTCGACCCCTCCCACCAGGAGCCGCACCCGCACCTCCATGTAGCCCTCCCCCTCGGGGACGAGCCGGAGCCGCAACTTGCCACGGCCCGCCTCGTCCACCCGGAGGGGGAGTTCCGTCCCTGGCAGGACGGCGCGCCTCCGCTCGTCCACGCCGCGGTAGGCCACCTCCCGGCCGCCGTAGGACCTCACCCCGACCCGGAAGGAGTAGTCGCCCCGGGGCACGCTCCGCGTCTCGACCGCCAGTTCCAGGGCATCGCCGGCGGCCAGGAGGTCTCTCGCCGCGCGCACCCCCACCCAGGGCACCTCCTCCAGGCGCACGTCGGCGAAGCGCACCCAGCCCTCGTGGTCCGTCATGGGGCTCTGGACCACGAGGGCGATGGCGCCGGACCGGGCCGTCGCGGGGAGGTCCTCCAGGCCGTCCACCGCCACCTCCACCCATGGGCCGTCCGCCACCACGGCCGGGGCGCTCAGGACCCCCGCCGGCTCGCCCCGCTCGCCGTAGAGGTGGAGCTGCAGGGTGACCCGGGTCCCGTCCAGGCCCTGGGCCAGGACCTGGCCCGTGAGCCTGTAGGCCGCCTCGGGGCGCAGGGGGATCCGGCGTGGGATGCGCCTCTCCACCCGAGGCGGGACGTCCGGGTTCACCTCCAGCGGGTCCGGGGTCGCCACGTCCGTCACCACCCGCGTGTTCCGGCCGTAGAGGGGGACCTCCAGGGCCGGGCCCTCCACCCCGGAGGGCAGGCTCGCGAGGACCAGCCGGGGCCGCCACTCCCGGAACTGGTAATAGCCGTTCCTCAGGTCCAGGTCCCACCACCAGCGGTCCGGGAACCCGTCGTAGTCGCGGTCCTCGGAGAAGTCGAAGCGGTAGGCCCCGGGGCCTGCCGACAGGGCGGGCCCGGCCAGGACCCCCAGGAGGAGGACCAGTGCGGCGGGGGTCGGGGCCTTCGCAGCGTGACGCATGTCCGGGGTATCGGCCTTCCGTCGCGCCGGATTCAAGCAACTCTCGTGCAACGTCCGATAACGGGTCTGGGAACCTTCCGTTCCCCCCGCCTCCCCCGCCGGGGCATCCCTCCCCGCGGCGAAAGGAGCCTCGCCCGTGCGCACCCCGATCGCCACCCCTGTCGGCCTCCTGTGCCTCGCCCTGTCTCCGGGCTGCGGCCCCGTCCGCCTGCACGACCAGCGGGGATCCACGGTCCCGACCGAACGACCCCGATCAGACGCCGCCGCCAGCTACCGCCCGGAGGCCGATCGCGAGGGCGCCCCGCCCGTGACCCAGCCCGCCGGGGCCCTCTACCGGGACCTGCGGCGGCACACCGAGAGCGGCGTCGGGGCCGACTACGACCCGGACATCTTCCAGGACGACTCCACGGGGCGCCACCTCATCGTATTCGCCTCCACCCGTCACGACCCGCAGGGAGAGATCTACCTCAAGGACGTCAACCGGCCGGCCCTCCGGCGCCTCACCAACAGCCCCACCAGGGACGCCCACCCCAAGTTCTCCCCTGACGGGAGACTCGTCGCCTTCAGCAGCGACCGGAACGGCGACTGGGACATCTTCGTCATCAGCGCCACGGAGAGCGGCCCCTCCTGGCAGGTCACCGACTCGGGCCAGGACGACGTCTACCCCACCTGGTCCCCCGACGGGCGCCGGCTGGCCTACTCGTCCAGGGACGGCGGCGGGGACTGGACCATCTGGATCCGCGACCTGGCCACCTCGGAGCTTGTGAACCTGGGGCCGGGGCTCTTCCCCGAGTGGTCCCCCGACGGCGAGCGGCTCGCCTTCCAGCGGCCCAGCGCCCGCGGGCCCTACTGGTACAGCGTCTGGACCGTGCGGGTGAACGGCAACGACCTCTCCGAGGTCGTCGCCAGCGACGAGTGGGCGGCCATCAACCCCTCGTGGTCCCCGGATGGCTCCTGGCTGGTCTTCGCCTCGGTCGCGAAGTCCCGGATCGCGCGGCAGGAGGGACGCGTCTTCAACGGGGACGACGTGTGGATGGTCCGGGAGGACGGCACCCAGCTCGTCCAGCTCACGGTGCACCCCGGCGCGGACTGGAATCCCACCTGGGGGCCCAGGGACGGGCGCATCTACTTCTGCTCGGACCGGGAGTGGTCCCAGAACCTCTGGTCCTGCCAGCCGGTCTCCTTCCCGGTGCGCCCGTGATCCCCTTCGCCCCACCCCGGCCCGCCCTCGCCCTCGCCCTCGCCTGCGCCGCCGGGTGCGGGACCCTGGGCTCGCTCCCCTGGGGCTACGACCCCTATCCGGAGAGCCCGTTCCGTTCCCTGGAACGGGTGGCCGTCGCCCCATTCCTCCTCCAGCGGGTGGAGGACCCGGTGGCCCGAGAGAAGGCCCGGGCCTTCGCCCAGGTCTTCGCCAGCGAGCTGGCCAAGTTCCGCGGCCTCCGGGTCGTCCGGCCGGACACGGTCCAGGCCCGCATGCACCGGGAGGGGGTGGTCCTGGACAGCGCGGCCTCGGCCCTGCGCCTGGCCCGGCTGCTACAGGTGGACGCCATCCTCGTGGGGGAGGTGACGGACTTCCGGGACTACCTCCCGAAGCGCGTCGGCCTCGCCGTGCAGCTCTACCCCGTCAAGGCCTTCTGGCGCGGAGCCGCCGGCGACCCACGGGTCCTGGAGCGGCACGGCAAGCCCTTCGGCTACGAGGAGGACCCCGGCGGGGCGACCCCCATCATCGAGATCGAGCGGGTGGTGGACGCCCACTTCGGGGAGGTGCGGGAGGAGACGCAGAGGTTCGGGGGCGTCCACGACCCGGAGCGGCCCCTGGACGACCTGGGCCAAGAGGCCTACACCCACGTCACCGAGCTCTACCTCCAGTTCGTCTCCAACCGGCTCATCCGGGAGGTCTTCGAGGTGGAGCGCCTGCGCCAGCGAGCCGAGTCCCGTGCGAGGAGCTCCAGAGGCAAGCCGTGAGCCTCGCCCCGCCGGTGGAGGCCCAGACCGATCCGCTGGTGGAGGCCTACCTGCGACGGCTGGACGGGGAGCGCGGTCTCTCGGGCCACACGGTCCGGAGCTACCGCGCGGACCTCGCCCACTTCCTGGAGTGGCACCTGGGCCCGGGGACCGCGACCTTCGACCCCTCGGCCGTGGACGCCCTCCGCGCCCGCGGGTACCTGGCGCGCCTGGCCGAGGAGGGCTACTCCCGCCGGACCATCGCCCGGCGGATGGCCGCCCTGCGTTCCTTCTGGCGCCACCTCCAGGGCGAGGGCCTCACGGATCGCAACCCCTTCGCCGAGGTGCGCACCCCGCGGCTGGACAGGCGGCTACCCCGGTTCCTGGACCAGGGCCAGGTGACCGCGCTCCTGGCCTCGCCGGACGCGGACACGCCCCTGGGCCGCCGGGACCGGGCCATCCTGGAGACCCTCTACTCCAGCGGCCTCCGGGTGAGCGAGCTGGTGGGGCTGGACCTGGACCAGGTGGACCTGGACGAGGGCGCCCTCCTGGCCCGCGGCAAGGGCCGGAAGGAGCGCCTCCTGCCCCTGGGCTCCTACGCCATCCAGGCCCTACGGGACTACCTGGTGCTCCGGGACCTCATCCACGACGGCGACATCGACCGGCAGCCCCTGTTCCTCAACAAGCTGGGCGGCCGCCTGGAGGACCGCAGCGTCCGCCGGCTCTTGAAGAAGCACCTGGCCCGCTCCGGCCTCGCCGGGCGCATCACCCCCCACACCCTGCGCCACACCTTCGCCACCCACATGCTGGATCGTGGCGCCAACCTCCGCGACGTCCAGGAGCTCCTGGGCCACGAGAACCTGGCCACCACGCAGATCTACACCCACGTGACCACCCGCCGGATCCGCGACGTCTACGACGCCGCCCACCCGAGGGCCTGAGGGGCGATGAGCGAGCGTGTCCGGGAAGAGTAAGCGGGGCTTCACGCGCTCGGAGTTGCTCCGGAGGCTCGAGTCGGCCCTTCGCCTGGCCCCGGACATACAGTACGCCATCGGAGGGGCCACGGCGCTCGCCGTCCACGGCTACAGGCGATTCACGCGGGACGTGGACGTGTTCGTCCTCGAGCGCGACCTCAACACGTTGATGCGGGCGCTCCGGACCGTCGGTCTCGACGTCTTCGCGATCTCCGAGCCGTCTCAGTACGGTGCCAAGCTGCCGGGAGACCCAGACCCGGAGCGCAGGATCGACGTGCTCGTGCCGAACAGCGAGCCGGAACTCTCCGCCGTGGAGTACGCCGTCGAGTCGAGACGCTTCCGCGTGTTCTCCCCCAACCTCCTCGCCATGGCCAAGTTCTACGCCCTCGACGACAGCGCGGATCCCAGGCACGCCTACGACCTCCTCGCCATGTATCGACGGGGCATGTTCGACCCGGCGGCCGTCCAGGGCATGATCGCGTCCATCGACCCGGAGCGGGTCGAGGCCTACGAGGGGCTCATCCGCTCGTTCACGACGGTGGGGACAGGGAAGACGCGGAAGGCGCGGCCGCGGAAGCGGCTCCCGCCGATGGGATCGGACCGGCCGGGGGGGTAACCACCCGCCGGATCCGCGACGCCTGCGACGGCGCGCACCCCAGGGCGTGAGGGGGGTCCCGAGCGGAGGAGTGGGTGGAGGTGAACGTGTTCGTGGCCGTGTTCGTGGCGAAGGCCCCATGCGTGACCCGTGGCACGTCCTGAACGGATATCAATCGCCTGCCAGGCGCGGCCCCTCCAGCACCCGGGCCACCAGGTCCACGCGCGAGGCCTGCCGGTCGAAGCTCGGGACCAGGTCTACCTCGGCGGCCAGCCGGCCCGCCGCGCGATAGCGCGCGAGGATGGCCTCGCGGAGGCGCAGACGCTCCTCGTGAGAATACCAGGCCGGCGGCGAGCCAGGCGGGGCGGCCACCGCCGCCTCCAGGTCCTCCGTGGAGAGTTCGCCATGGCCCTCGAAGCGGACACGGCCCAGCCGGTAGCGGGGCCCGGGCCGCACTCGCAGCTCCCCTCCCGCCAGGGGACCGCCCCGGGCGGGGACCGCCTCCACGCGGGCCTCCAGGACGCCTTGCTCCAGGAGGAGGTCCTCCCAGGCCTGTCCGGGAGCCGTCGCCCCCCCCCCCTCCTCGGGGGGTGGCAGGCCCGCGAGGACGCCCTCGGAACCTGCATCGAGGACTACCGTCCAGATCGCCCCCGGGCGAGCGGGCGCGGCCGGCGGCGGCGCGGGGACGGGCGGGGCGGCGCAGCCGGCGGCGGCCGCCAGGCCCACGGCCAGCGCCACCAGCGCGGCCCCCGCGGGTCCGCCCGCCGGCTGCCCCAGCTCCAGCGGGAGGAGGATCGTGAACGTGGCACCCTGACCGGGCTCGCTCTCCACCTCCGCCTCGCCGCCGTGGGCGCGGGCCACCTCGCGGACCCGGGCGAGGCCGAGGCCCAGCCCGCCGAGCGAACGCGCGAGGGGCTGCTCGGATCGGGACCAGGCCTCGAAGACCCGGGCCTGCTCCTCCCGGGGAATGCCAGGCCCCCGGTCCGTGACGGCGATGAAGGCCCGCGCCTCCTCCACCCCCACGCAGACGGTCACGGTCCCGCCCGGCGGGCCGAAGCGCACGGCGTTCTCCAGGAGTTCTCCCAGGGCCTCGCCCATGGCCTCCGGGTCCAGGCGGCAGGGGACCGGCGCGTCGGGGATGACGAGGTCGATGGGGAGCTGCTCGCCCTGGGCGAAGTCGCGCACCGCCTCCGCCACCACCCGCCCCAGGTCCGAGGCCGCGAGCCGTGGGGCCCTGGCGGGGCCGAGCGCCCCCGCGTGGGAGAGGACCCTCGCCACCAGGCGGTCCAGGCGGCGCGCGTGGCGCAGGACCACCAGGGCGCCGGCGCGGGCCCGGTCGGGCGGGGCCCCCTCCGCCAGGGTCCCGGCCACGGCGCGGATCCCGGCCAGGGGCGTTCGCAGCTCCCGACCCACGGAGGCCACGAAGGCCTCGCGCGCCCCGGCCAGGCGCCGCGCCGCCGACTGCCCCCGCCGGACCCCGAGGCCCGCAGTCCCCAGGGCCGCGAGGACGACCCCCAGGGCGGCGATGCGGTAGCGGTGCATCGCATGGAGCGCCTCCACCTCCGCGGCCGGGAGGCCCGCGACGAGGGAGCACCCCTCCCAGGGGGGGCCCAGGTCCTTTCGTACGGTCTCACCGCCGAGGGGGCCCCGGGTCCCGCCGAGGACCTCGTCACCCCGCGACAGACACCATGGACGCCCCGGCATGTCCAGGGCGTCGACCCACTCCCTGGCACGCCCCACGAGCCGGTCGGCGTCGAGGCGACGGGCCCTCGCCTCCGCGAGCTCCGACGCCTGGCCCCGTTCGGTCCAGGCCGCGCGGACCTCGCTCGAGAGCAAGGCCCCCGGGGCCGCGGCCAGGAACCGCCTCTCGTAGGCCACCGCCCGTTCCAGACCGCCCGGCGCACCCTCCCGTCGCAGCCGCTCCGCCTGGAAGGCCGCCCGGCGCCCCACCTCCCCTCCGCGGCCGAGGAGGGTGGCCACGCGGATGCGCTCCTCCTCGGCGAGGAAGGCCCAGTCCACCCCCCACCCCGCCTCCCGCGGCCCATGGCGCTCCTCCAGGCCCGCGAGCAGCCGCCTGGATTCGGCGGGGCGCGCCCTGCGCGCCCGCTTGAGCAGCTCGGCGGCCTCGCCCGGCTCCAGGGCCCCGGGGAGGCGGGGGTCGAAGGG
>JACQVX010000238.1 GCA_016209495.1 Planctomycetota bacterium | reverse complement strand
TCAGGCTGAGCTGGAGCGCCCGGTAGACCGCCCCCATGCCCCCGCGCCCCAGCAGCTCCATCACCCGGAACCCCGCCACCTCCCGCCCCACCAGGTCGTCCGCGTCGCCGGGCGCCGCCGGGTGGGGGCCGGAGGGCGTGGCGGCGGCCGGGGCAGGCCCGGAGGCCAGGGTCGCCGCCTCCTCCGGCTCGGCGGCCGCGCCCGACGGGACTGCCGCCGGCGGTCCGTCCCGACCCGCGCTCCGCGCCGGTCGGAGGCGCGGGTCCACCGCGGGCGAGGCCAGGGTCGCCGCCTCGTCCACGTCCTGCGGCGCCTCCGTGGCCACGCCCCGCAGGTAGCCCTTCTGCTCCAGGACCTCGCGCAGGCCGAAGATCCCGCCGGAGGCCCGCTGCAGCTCGATGCACTCCAGAACCTGCTTGCGGGATACCACGCCCCGCGCCAGGAGGCCCTTCACCAGCTCCAGGTCTTCCCTGTCGCCCATGCCGCGCTCAGGTCTCACCGCGGTGGCGGCGCACCCGCGGACACTCCGGGTCCGGCCTGTCGAATCCGCCCCCCGCATGGATGGCCACGGAGCGGCATCCCCCCCGGCACACGTCCAGATAGTCGCAGGAGGCGCAAGGCTCCGGGGCCCGGAGGGTCCAGTCCCGGAAGGCGGCGAACTGCGGCTCCTCGCGCCATGCGGTGTCCAGCTCCCCCGCGCGGCCATCGGAGGGGGCCACGAACGAGCAGCCCCCCAGCCGCCCCTCGGGCGTGACCGAGAGGAGCTGGTTCGCCGCCTCGCAGCCCACGACGCAGAAGAGGTCCATGAGGCGTCGAGGAGGCCGGTGGGCCGCGATCATGGGCGTGAAGGAGCAGTCCATCTTGATGGAGTAGCGGTGCCGCCGGGAAAGCCCCAGGACGCGGGGGAAGAGCCCCAGGGCCTGCTCGGGGGTGAGGCGCTGCCGCTCGTAGTCCTCCCGGCCGCGCCCGTAGGGCTTGAGCCGGAGCAGCTCCACGTCCGCGGCCCCCGCCCCCTTCGCGTGGAGGACCAGGGCCTCCAGGCCCTCGTAGTTCGCGCGGCCCAGGACCGTGTTCATGCCGTAGGGGACCCCCGCTTCCCGGAGGAGCCCCATGGCCCGGTCCGTCACCGCTCGCCGGTCCACGCCGAAGACCTCGCCCTGGACCGCGTCCAGGCTCAGGTTGACCCGGCCGAAGACCCGGCACGCGCGCGCCATCTCGGCCGTCAACCCCGCGCCGCTCGTGGTCAGGTTCGGCGTCACGCCCCGGGCGCGGGCGCGGGCCGCCACCGCGAAGAGGTCTTCGCGGAGCAGGGCCTCGCCGCCGCCCAGGGCCACGGCGAAGACCCCGGCCTGGGCCAGCCCGTCGATGACCCCGAAGGCCCCCGCGGTGTCCAGCTCGCCCTCCCTCCGGGCCGTGGACGAGGTATAGCAGTGGCTGCAGCCCATGCCGCAGCGGGCCGTCACCAGGTAGTGCGCCTCCGTGGGCGCCGAGAGGTGGCCCGGGTCCGGCGTCTCCCAGCGTGGGGACCCACCGAGTCCCAGGGCCAGCATCCGCTCCCGGTCCACCCAGGCCAGGAGCGGCGGGTCCTCCAGGGAGAGGATCCCCCCGAAGGCCTCGTGGCGGTAGCGGAGGGGCGCGTGACCCGTGGCCGGAGCTTCAGCCACGCCCCGCCTCCCGCCGTTCCCGGGCCGCGGCCAGCGCCGCCGCCACGGTGTTGAGGACCAGGGAGGCGGTGAACAGGCTCCAGAGGAAGACGATGACCACGGTGCCGATGGAGGAGGAGTTGGGGTTGTGCCCCAGACGGACCCGGAGGATGCGGCCCTGATTCCTCATCAGAGGCCGACGGCCTTCATGAGGTCGTAGCGGGCCAGGAGGACCAGGGCCAGCGAGGCCGTGAGGGCCGCGGCGTAGACCCCGCCCGCCAGGGCCCCGGAGCCCTCCCCCACCCACCCGCAGGGGAAGGCCGCCAGACCCAGGAGGCCGAGGACCAGCCCCAGGTCCAGGGGCCCAAAGGCCGCGGCCCCCTGCAGCTCGCGCGGGAGGTCCAGCAGCCTCCAGGCCGCCGCCGCCAGGGCCGCCACCAGGACCCACGCCGCCCCCAGCGTCCAGGCCGCCCCGCGGCGGGAGGGGCGTCTCGCGGCGCGGGACCGCCCGCCCCCCAGGGCGAGGGGGGCCGCCAGCAGGAGGGCCAGGGCCAGCCCGGCCGCGCCGGCCACCCGGGCCGCGCGCCGCTCACCGCGGGCATAGTCCGCCTCCTCCTCGAACCCCGCCCCGGGGGCCACCCTGGCCCCCAGCTCGGCGGCACGCCCCATGTCCTCCCAGCGCCCCAGCCGCCGGTAGCAGTCCACCAGGAGCCGGGCAGCCTCCGGGACCTTGGGCGAGGCGTGGAAGCCCTCCAGGAAGGCCTCCAGACGGACCGCGGCCGTCGCGTAGTCAGCCTCCACCTCCATGGGCCGCCAGGCCTCCTGGAAGGCGTCCAGGTCGGCCATGCCGAAGCGGAGGCTCCCCTCCAGCTCCGCTACCTTCCGCCGGACCGCGTCCGCGTTCTCGAACGAGGGATAGAGGTCCAGGAGCCGCCGCAGATCCGCCAGGGCCCCCTCCCGGTCCCGGAGGAAGTAGCGGGTCAGGGCCGCCCCGTGGAGGGCGTAGGGCCGGAGCGGGTGGCCGTCCTCGGCCGCGGCGACCTCGTCGTAGACCGCCAGCGCCTCGGCGAAGCGCCCCTCCTCGGAGAGCCGCCGCGCCTCCTCGAACCGTCCCCTCACCGGGTCGCCCCCCGCCGCGGCCGCCTGGGGCGCGGCCCAGAGCACACCGAACAGGAGGAGGCAGGCCGTCACGGGACCGGCCCCCCCACCTCGGGCCCCACCAGCAGCACGGGGTCATGGGCCGCGCCGGCCGCGCGCAGGACGGGGCCCCGCGTCCCCTCTCCAGCCGAGCCCAGCGCGAGGGTCTGTCCCGGGGCCACCCGGACCCGGAGGCGCCTACCACCGGGCTCGTAGGGTCCCGCCGCCCCCTCCCGGGGCTCGAGGGCCAGCTCCAGCTCCCAGGCGCCCCCCTCCCGGCCCAGGACCGCCACCTCCAGCCGGAGCTCCACCTCCCGCAGGGTGAGGAACTCCACCCCCACCTCCGGTGCGGCGCCCCCCCGCAGGGCCATGGGCACCATGGAGTGGCCCATGGAGACCGTGTGCGCCGCCCCCGGCCCCGGCGAGAGCCACCCCTCGTCGCGCCACAGGGCGGCAGAGGAGCGCAGGCTACCCACCGCCTCGCCCCCGGCCAGGCCCGCGCGCAGGCCCCACTCGGAAAGCGCCGCCATCGGCGCCGCGTCCCGCCCCACCGGTTCGCAGGCCGCCCAGAAGGCCCGCAGGACCTCGCCCCGGTGGGGCTCGAAGCCGAGCACCTCGGAGGGGAGCCGGGGCCCCGGGTCCCGCCGGGGCTCTGAGTCCCGCCGGGGCTCTGAGTCCCGCCGGGGCTCTGAGTCCGCCCGGTCCTGCCCGCGCCCGGATGCGCACCCCGCGACCAGCAGGCCCGACAGGACCAGGGTGGATGCCCATCGCCTCAAGCCCCACCCCCGGCGGCACCCGCGGCCGCCGAGCGCACCCGGAAGGCCTCCCGGGTGTACTCGTCCCGATGGTCCAGGAGTTCCTTCGCGCGCTTGAGGTAGCGGAGCAGGTTGACACGGCCCCCCGCGTCCGAGCCCGCGTCCAGGTAGCGCCGGTGCATGGCCTGCCGGACCTCGACCGCCTCATCGCATCGCCCGAACAGGATGGCCAGGGCCAGCCGCCGGTACTGGGCCCGGTCCAGCTCCAGGCCGTTCGCCATGGCTCGGCACGCCGCCTCCAGGGTGCCCTGGGCCTCGCGGCGGGCGTCGTCCGCGTCGCCCGCACGTCCTTGTTCCTCCAGGAACTGGGCCATGCGGAGCTGGTAGTCGCCGGCCTTGGCCAGGTACGAGCCCTCCCGCTCCCCCGAGGCGATGAAGAGGGTGCGCTCGCTCATCACCCCCAGGCGGTAGGCCCGCACGGCGTCCTCCACGTCCCGGTCCTCGCTGTAGAAGGCCTCCCCCACCTCCTCGAAGAGGAGGCGCCTCTCGTCGCGGCACTCCCGCATGGCGGATCGCATCCGCCGGTCGGCGAAGAAGGCGCGGCGGCCCCCCTCCTCCCCCGCGAAGTGGTCGTCCCGGTCCGAGGCGTAGTGGCAATCCGGGCAGACCCGCATCTCCAGGCGGGGGAAGTCCACCGGCTCGTATCCCTCCAGGGCGCCGCGGTAGACCGGGACGTCGAGGTGGTCCGGGACCACCTCCTGGGTCAGGGGCCTGAGCGCCAGGGCGACGAAGGGCGTGGGGACGTCGTGGAAGCTGCACCGGAGGGTGATGGCGCGCAGGGCGGCGTTCCGCGGCTTGTCGAAGCAGCCGATGAGGAGCTGGCTGACCACGGTGCGGACCCGGGTGCACTTCTCCAGCCTCGCCACGAGCAGCCGCGCGTCCACGGGCTCCGTGAGGAAGGCCGCCGCCCCCGCCTTGGCGGCCGCCAGGACCACCTGGCGGCCGCTCACGGTGCCGCAGAGCAGGACCGGGACCTCGCGGCTGGAGGCCTTGGCCCGGATGGCATGGCAGGTAGCCAGGCCGTCCCGGACCGGGAGGTTGAGCGCCATGACCACCGCGTCCACCGGGGTCTCGCCCTCCAGGCGGTTCAGGACCGCGGGGCCCGTCCCGGCCTCCTCCACCCGGGCCCCCTCCTCCTGGAGGAAGGCCATGACCCGGCGGCGCTCGTCCGGGTTCCGGTGGGCCACGAGGAACCGCCGGCCGGCCAGCCGCCGGACCCGCCCCCGGGGCGCCAGCGCGGCCATGGTGCCGGCCCCCGCCGCCGTCGGGAGCCTGCCGCTCCCGGGGAGGTCCGGCTGCTCCAGGGCCCGGGCCACGGCCTCCATGGACTCGGGGCGGTCCCCCGGCTCCTTGGCCATCATCCGCTGGACGAGCCTCGCGAGCCCCGGGGGGACCTCCCGGTTCGCCGCGCGGGCGTCCGGGGCGGGTTCGGTCTGGTGCGCCACGATGATCCCCACGGCGCTCGACGCCTCGAAGGGCGGCCTCCCCACCAGCATGTGGTAGAGCGAGGCCCCCAGGGCGTAGACGTCCGCCCGCCAGTCCACGGCCTCGCCCCGCCCCTGCTCCGGGGCCATGTACCGGGGCGTCCCCAGCAGGTCCCCGGACACGGTCAGTCCGGTCGTGCCCTTCACCCCCTTCACCAGACCGAAGTCGGTGACCTTCACCACCCCGTGGCGGTCCACCATCAGGTTGTCCGGCTTCACGTCCCGGTGGATGAGCCCCGCCTGGTGGGCCGCCCCCAGCCCCTTGGCCGCCTGGCGCGCGAAGTCCCGCGCCTGGGCGACCGGGAGCGGCGAGGTGCGCCCCAGGAGCCCGCGCACCGTGTCCCCGTCCACGAACTCCATGGCCATGTAGTGGCAG
>JACQVX010000229.1 GCA_016209495.1 Planctomycetota bacterium | reverse complement strand
GCCCACCACCACGTCCCCCGCCGCGGACTGCACGAGCACCATCCCCCAGGACCCCACCCGCACCGGCTCGCCCACCGGCTCCACCCCCAGGGCCCCCTCCCGGCTCACCCCCTCGGGCAGCTCCACCGGCACCAGGACGCGCAGCGGCCGGCCGTCCCCCACCACCCGCGACTCGTCCACCGCCACGAAGGCCGTGTAGGCGCTCACGAGCCGGAACTCCACCGCCACCTCCGTCACCTCCCGCACCAGCCTCGGGCGGTCCGCCTCCGTCGAGGCGAGCATCCGGTCCGAGAGGTCCCCTATCCGCGAGCGGGCCCAGAGCGCCGCCAGTGCCGCGTTCGACTCCTCCCGCTCCGGCAGCGTCACCTCCACCGGGATCCGCACCGGACGTGCCCCCACCCGCCCCGTCACCGTCAGCGTCCCCCGCGCCCCCGCCCCGTAGCGCCCCACCAGCGTGATGGGCCGCCCCGCGAACAGGTCCCGCGGCTTCGACGGGTAGACGTCCGACACCGGCAGCCCCGCGAACTCCACCCCCACGTCCACCAGCACCGGGGCGTCCACCATCTCGAAGAAGTGCGCCACCCCCCGCTCCGCCGCCTCCTCGTCCCTGGGCAGCGCGTAGTAGACCGTCCCACCCCCGTGCTCCGCGATACCCTCCACCAGGTAGCGGTTCACGCTGGAGCCCGTCCCGAAGCAGTAGACCCTCGTCTCGCCCCGCTCCTCCTTCACGAGGCGCAGGATCTCCTCCTCGTCCCCCACGTAGCCGTCCGTGAAGAAGACCACCATCCCCACGTAGCGCGGGTCCCGCCTCGCCCGGAGCGCCCTCGCCAGACCCGAGAGCATCTCCGTCCCCCCGCCCCCCTCGAGCGAGGCCACGAACCGCTTCGCCTCCTCCACGTTCGCGCGCGACACCTGCCGCGGCTCCTCCCAGAGCTGCCCGTTCCCGCTGGCGAAGTACATCACGTTGAACCGGTCGTGGCGACGCAGCCCCTCCAGGCACCGGGTCACGATGGCCTTGCTCATTGCCAGCGGCACCCCGCCCTGGGAGCCGCTCACGTCGATGAGGAAGCTCAGCTCCCGCGGCGTCACCTCCTCCTCCGCCGGCTCGAGCTGCGGCAGCACCATGAGCGTGAAGAAGCCCCCACGCCCCCCCCGGTGCGCCACCAGCCCAGCCCTCGGGGCCCCCGCCCCGAGGCGGAACCGCAGCACGAAGTCCCGGTTCGCTATCGCCTCCCGCCCCGCGAGGCGCACCCGGGCCCGCGACGGCCCCTCCCGCGACACCTCCACCTCGTGGGTGACGACCTTCAGCTCCTCGATGGGCACCCCCGCCTCGATACGCACCGAGAGCCCGATGTCGTGCCCCGAACGCTCCCCCTCCCGCAACACCGGCGGCGAGATCCGGTCCGCGTCCGGCACCCGGTCCGTCGCCGCCGCGAGCCCCGAGCCTCCCACCCGGACCTCCTCGCGGGGGGCCGCCCCCGCCGGCGCCGCGTCGCCCGGGATGTAGCGGGGGCCCACCACCATGGGGAAGACATACTCGTACCACCCCTTCTCCTGGGGCAAGGAGTGGAAGTAGGTGACCTCGATCCGCACCTCGCCCCCGGGGGCGATGTTCGCCACGTTCTGCGTGAAGATGTTCGGCCGCTCCTGGGTCAAGAGCGAGGCCGTCAGCCCCGCCGCGCGCGCCCTCGCGTAGATCCGCTCCGCCTCCTCCCGCGGACGCACCACCCCGCGGATGCGCCGCTCCCCCACCACCATGAGGAAGTCGTTCACCGCCGCCGTCTCCGGCAGCGGGAAGACGTAGACCGCCTCGATGGGCTCCGCGAACGGGTTCGTGTAGGTCTGCCTCACCCGCGTCGCCGCCAGGAACCCCGAGACCTCCCCCTCCACCTCCGTGCGCGCGAGCGGGAACTCCCCCACCACCTCCCCGCCTCCCCCACGCGCCAACAGACCCCCGCGCCCCAGGTCCGGCAGCGCGGGGGCGGGCTGCGGCTCCGTGGGCGGCCCGCCCGCCTCGTCCTTGCGCGCCTGGCGACCCCGGCGGAGGGAAGGGGTCTTCTCCCGGATGACCAGGAGGTCGTCGAAGTCCCCCAGCGCGATTGCATCGCCCTGCGCGAACCCGCCCCCATGGGCCAGGGACCCTGCGCCCAGGCGACGTCCGTATGCGCCGGAGGCACCGCCTCCCACTATGCCGTAGCTGTCCACCACGCTGGTGGACTCCAGCGCCCTGTTGGATGAGCGGGCCAGGTCCTTTCCCCCGGCCATCGCCTCGGCCTGCTCTACCTCCTCTTCGAGCACGATGAGCGGACGCTCCAGGGCCGGGCAGGAAGCCACGGGTGCAACGCCCTCTCCGCAATCTTGGGACAGCAGCCACCCCCCAAGGCCGGCCGCAACGACGCAGAGGGACAGGACGAGGACGCGCACGAATCGACGCTTCACCATGGCCGCACCTCCCCTGGGCCCCGTTATGACGCGCCCAGGGTCGCCGCGC
This sequence comes from Planctomycetota bacterium, assembly GCA_016209495.1. GTDB lineage: Bacteria > Planctomycetota > JACQVX01 > JACQVX01 > JACQVX01 > JACQVX01. The sequence goes on along the minus strand of JACQVX010000229.1, from coordinate 1,190 downwards.
TCCCCCCTGCCGCGGAGATGACAGAGGTGTTACATTCCGGCGTGGTTCATCCGTGGGCAAGGAGTCGCGTGCCTGTGGCCGTGGGCGTGGCCGTGGGCGTGGCCGTGGGCGTGGGCGTGGGCGTGGGGACGGCTACGCCACGGGGCCCTGGGGCACCAGGGGCTCGATGGCCGTCAGGAGCGCGGGCAGATCCCGCTTCACGGTCTCCCAGACGCGCCGCAGATCGACTTGGGCATAGCCGTGGATCAACCGATTGCGCATCGCGACCATCTCGACCCAGGGGATCTCGGGATGGGCACTCTGCGTCCTGCGGGAGACCTGACGAGCCGCCTCGCCGATCACCTCCAAGGCCCGCAGGAGCGCGTCCTGATGGAGGGTGCTCGCCGCGAACTGGTGCCAGTCAAGGCCCCCCACGTGGTCCTGTGCACGACGCGCGGCTACAAGGATGTCCAGCAGCAGGGCCGGGTCACGAAGGGAAGACACGCTCGGCGGTCTCCAGGATCGCCCTGCGACGGATGAAGTTCCCGCCCTGCTCGACCGCCCGCCTCTCGACGAGATCGACGGGGCGGCCGAGGAGCGACGAGAGCTCGCCCTCGGCACGCACGACATCCATGAGAGTCCAGGGCGCATCCACGGCGAAGCTCACGAGTACGTCCACGTCGCTATCCGGTCCAAAGTCGTCTCGCAAGACCGAGCCAAAGAGCGCCAGGTCGGCTACCTGCCACTTCCGGCACCAGGCCCCCAGGCGGACGTGGTCGATGTCGAGGCGTACCATCAACGGGCTCGTGGGACCTCCGTGGGGCGTCGGAAGGCGGGTCCTAACGGAGTATATCATCCTACGGAGCCGGGAAGGCCCGCTCCAGAGCGGAGGCGGCGGGGGCGCCCTCGGTGCCGCCGCCGCTCCGGAAGCCCAGGGAGACGGTCCCGGAGCTCGCGACGAGGAGCGACTCCAGGTGCGGCAGGCCGCGCAGGAGCACCCGGTCGCAGGTGGCCAGCACCTCCCCGGGGCGCACCCCCCGGCGGGCCGCCTCGCCGCCCTCGTCCACCGAGCCCACCACCACGTCCCCCGCCGCGGACTGCACGAGCACCATCCCCCAGGACCCCACCCGCACCGGCTCGCCCACCGGCTCCACCCCCAGGGCCCCCTCCCGGCTCACCCCCTCGGGCAGCTCCACCGGCACCAGGACGCG
>JACQVX010000225.1 GCA_016209495.1 Planctomycetota bacterium | reverse complement strand
GGTCGGGGTCGGGGTCGGGGCCTGGGCGCGAGCCGGCGCCGTGGCCGGGGCGGGTCCACTGTCGGACAGGGCGGGCACTTCCTGGGTCTTGAAGCGCTCGCTCTCCGGGCCCGGGGCCTCCGCCGGGCCCGCGGCGGCGGCCGGCGTCGGGATGGGGAACACCCCGGAGGTCGTCTGACGCCGCCTCCCGTCGATGTGCCGGATCACGTCCATGAGGCGCCGCGCCTGGTCCAGGGTGAGGATGCCGCACTCGACGGAGATCTGGCTCAAGCTGGGGTAGTCCTCGGGGTCTTCCTCCTTGAGGAGGGCCTTGAGCCGCAGGGCCTCCTCGACGGACTCTCGGTCCACCCAGCCGGCGCGGACGGCCACCTCCGCGAAGGCGCCGTCGAACTCCCCGGTGGAGCCCCGGGGCGGAGAGGGGGGAGAGGGCGGGGCAGGGTCGGGCACGGGTGCCGGGGCGCGTCCCTCCTCGCCCTCCTCGGCGGGCTGGCTCCTGGTGTGGCGATCCTTCAACGGGGGCCAGTCTACGGAGGGCCGGGGGGAGACACAAGGCCGGTGCGCTACCGCCGCGGGGTGGCCGGCCGGTGGTGCGCGAGCCGGCGGCTACACGACCCCCTGACCGGGCTGCGAGGGGAGGGGCGGCTCCGCCGCCGGGGGGGACTCCTGCTCCCGTTGCCGGCGTTTCAGCCGTTCCATGAGGGCGCGGGCCTCGGCCTGGACATAGGTCCCGGCCCCGTCACGCGAGTCCCCCGGCATGGGGTCCCGCCCCTGGTATTCCAGCGCCCGGGTCAGGGCCTCCCGGGCCTGGTCCAGGAAGCCGGCCTCCAGGAAGGACTGGCCCACCACCAGGTATCCCTCCCCCGGCCCGCCGGCGGGATAGAGGATACGGTAGACGTCCTCGACGCCCCGCGGATAGGCCTTCCGGAGCAGCGCGGGGCCGTGCAGGTAGAGCGAGCGGCAGAAGACCTTGTCGTGGGCGTGCAGGGGGAGGAGGGCCTCGATGCGCTCCTGGGCCTTCCCGAAGAGGCTGGAGATATGGTGGACCTTCTGGGGGAAGGCCTCGTGGACCTCCGCGAGGATGTTCTCCACCTCCTCCTGGTCGTGGATCCCCCGGTAGCCAGGCGCCGTGTCCTTGGCCTTGTATTGCTCCTCCTTGAGGATCGAGACCTCATGGAAGATGTCGCTCAGGTACCGGTCCAGGACGTCGGTCGTGCCCTGCCCACGGAAGAGGCCGTGGGCGATCTCCTTCAGCGGGAACATGTGGCGGTTGCGCAGCCGCTCCAGCTCCCGGAAATCCAGGAGGCGCGAGACCTCGTCCACGTCGAGGCGCAGGTCCTTCCGGTCCACGCCCCGCTCCCGGGCGAAGCGGAGGACCTCGCCCTCGTAGGCGGCATGGATGGAGGCGAACTTCCCGCGGGAGCGGAAGAACTCCTGGAAGAGGAACCAGAAGTGGTCGGAGGGCAGGTGGGTGCGTGCCGCGGCGCGCCGCCGCTCGCCGCGGTCACGAGCCCCCTCCCCGGGCGAGGCCAGCGAACCCCGGCTCACGGCCCTCCCTCCGGACTGGCCGTGAGCGTCGTCGCATGGGACCGCTCCCCTGCCGCGACCAGGGCCTCCAGCAGGAGGTCCTCGCCCAGGGCCTCGAGGCGGGGCCGGGACAGTCGAGCGGCCCCGGAGGGGCTCGCCGCGCCGTGCCCGGCCACCGGGGACCGGCCGGGCGGGCCGCCCAGGATCGAAGGCGCCAGGAAGGCCAGCACCCGGTCCACGTGGCCGCCGTCGAAGAAGGCCCCGTGCACCGTGGGTCCGCCCTCCACCAGGAGGTGGGTCAGCCGCTCCTCCCCCAGCATCCGTAGGAGCCGGGCGAGGTCCACCGGCGGCCGCTCGTTGACCTCCAGGACGCGCACCCCCAGGTTCCGGAGGGCCTCCCTCCGTCCGGCGGGGGCCTCCGAGGTGACGGCGAGCCAGACCGGGACTTCCCGCGCCGTCGTCGCCAGCCGTGAGACCGGGGGGGTGCGGGCCAGGCTGTCCAGGACCACCCGTCGCGGGTTCCTCCCGAGGGGGACCCGGCAGGTCAGCTCCGGGTCATCCGCGAGGACGGTCCCCACCCCCACCAGGATGGCGTCGGCGTGGTCACGCTCCCGATGTCCCCGAGCCCTCGCCTCGGGGCCCGTCACCCACCGGGCCTCGCCTCCGTGGGCCGCCACGCGCCCGTCCAGGCTCATGGCCCACTTGCAGGTGACGTAGGGGAGCCCGCGGGTCATGAGCTTCTCGTAGGGTGCGTTCAGGGCACTGGCCTCGTCCGAGAGGAGCCCGCCCTCTACGCGCACCCCCGCGGAGCGGAGGCGGGCCGGGCCGCGGCCGGCCGTCGCGGGATTCGGGTCGTCGGCCGCGTAGACCACCCGGGTCACGCCGGCCTCCAGGATCGCCTCGGCGCAGGGGGGCGTCTTGCCGTGGTGGCCGCAGGGCTCCAGGCTAACGTAGAGGGTCGCCGCCCGGGCCGCCGCGCCGGCCGCCCGCAGGGCGACCACCTCGGCGTGGGGTCCCCCGAATGCGGCGTGGTGGCCCTCGGAGACCAGGGCCCCGTCCTGGACCACCACGGCCCCCACCATGGGATTGGGCTCCACGCGTCCCCTGCCCCGCCCGGCGAGCCGGAGGGCATGCCGCATCCATTCCGAGGGGGCGAGGCCGTTCAGCGCGGGTCTCCCCCGGGGTCGTCCATGCAGGCCTCCCCGATGAGGGTGCGCGGGGTGGTCTCCCGGACCAGGACCTCCACGAGACGGCCGTCGGAGACGCCCCCGTCCGCCGTGAAGGCCGCCAGGTGGTTCCCCCGCGTGCGGCCCGCGAGGCGGCCCGGGTCCGTCTTCGAAGGGCCGTCCACCAGCACCTCCACGCGCCGCCCCACGAGGGATTGCATGCGCGGCCGGGCCGTCTCCTCTTGGGCCTCCAGTAGCCGCCGGTTGCGTTCCTGCTTCGCCTCGTCGGGGACGTCGTCCACCACGCGCCAGGCCCGGGTGCCAGGCCGGGGGGAGTACTTGAACACGTAGGCCTGCTGGAAGCCCACCTGGCGGAGGAGGCGCTCCGTGGCCCGGTAGTCCTCCTCCGTCTCGCCGGGGTAACCCACGATGAAGTCGCCGGCGAACTCGCAACCCGGGACGAGCGCCCGGGCGCGATCCACGACCCCGAGGTACTCGCGGACGGTGTAGCCGCGGCCCATGGCCTCGAGGACGCGGTCGGAGCCGCTCTGGGGCGGCATGTGCAGCCACTCGCAGACCCGCTCGCACTCGGCCACGGCCCGGAGCACCCTCTCGGTCATGTCCGAGGGGTGGCTGGTGACGAACTTGATCCGGGCCAGACCCCGCACCCGGTCCAGGGCCCGGAGGAGGTCGGCGAAATCCAGCCCCTCGCCGCCCCGCTTTCCCCAGGCATTCACCGTCTGGCCCAGGAGGGTGACCTCCACGACGCCGTCGTCGGCCAGGGCCTGGACCTCGTCCACGACCTCCGCCAGGGGCCGGTTCGTCTCGGGGCCGCGGGTGTAGGGCACCACGCAGAAGCTGCAGTGGTAGTCGCACCCCCGCATGACCTCGACGAAGGCGTGGTGGCGCGTGGGACGGAGCCCGGTCTCCCGCGGCAGGACCATGGGGCGTCCCTCGGGCCGCCGGAGGCGCGTGTCGCGGACCCTCCGCCGTCCGTGGCGCACCTCGTCGATGAGCCGCGGGAGGTCCCGGTAGGAACGGGTCCCCGCCACCAGGTCCACGTGGGGCAGTCGCCGGAAGATGAGGTCGCGCTCCTTCTGGGCCATACAGCCCAGGACCCCCAGCACCAGGTCCGGCTCGTTCCGCTTGCGCCCCCTCATGCGGCCCAGGTTGGAGTAGACCCGGTCCTCCGCATGGGCGCGGACGCTGCACGTATTGTAGAGGACGACCCCCGCCTCCTCGGGCGTGGGTGCGACCCGGTAGCCCTCCCGTGCCAGGGCCCCGAGGATCAGCTCCGTGTCCAGGACGTTCATCTGGCACCCGAAGGTCTCGATGTAGACGCTGCGATGCTTGGACTGGGTCTCGGCGGTAGGCATACGTGGCTCGCGGGGCCGCAGGGCGCAGGGATTATAGCCCCGGTGGGGGGGCCATCAAGGAAGGCGGTCCTGGTCGCCGCGCACGAATCCTTACGCCTCCCCGCCGGCCTCCCCGGGCGGCGAGGGGGCCTCGAGGTCCGCCGGGAGCCGGGTCGTGGGGTCGAGCCGTGCCGAGTCCACCTGGCCGCGTTCCAGGCCCCGGGCGAACTGGAGGTGGGCCCCGGCCAGGGAGGCCTCCGTCAGTTCCGCGCGGCCCATCTCGGCCTCGGTGAGCCAGGCCCCCGAGAGGTCCGCCTTGCGCAGGTTGGCCCCCGCGAGGTCCGCCTTCGTGAGGTCCGCCTCCCGCAGGTTCGCCTCGATGAGGACGGCCCCGGCCAGCCGCGCGGCCACGAGCTTGGCGCTGGCCAGGTCCGCCTCGCGGAGGTGGGCCCCCTCGCAGGACGCGCCCCGGAGGTTCGCGCCACGGAGCACGGTCCCCCCCAGGTTGGCCCCCGCGAGGTCCGCCCCCGCGAGGTCCGCCTGTTCGAGCCTCGCGTCCAGGAGGACCGCCCGCGCCGCCCGGGCGCCCGCCAGCCGCGCCCGATCCAGCGAGGCCCCCACCAGGACCGCCTCCTCCAGCCGCGCGGCGGCGGCGTCGGCCTCCTCCAGGTGTGCGAATTGCAGGCTCGCCCCGTGGAGGTCGGCCCCCCCCAGGCGGGCCCGCTCCAGGTGCGCCCCCCAGAGGTCCGCGCCCTCGAGGCGGGCCCCCTCCAGGACCACCCCCTCCAGGTGGGCCTCCCGCAGGAAGGCCCGGGCGAGGTCGGTGCCCCGGAGGTCCAGGGGTCCCGGCTCCACCTCGCGCCAGCGGCGGCGGCCCAGGACCGTGAGGACGGCCTGGACCTCCCCGGCCAGGGGCTGGGGCGGCCCGGGGGGGGCCGCGGCCACCGGGACCGCGCTCCGGACGTAGGCGCAGAGGACCTCCATGACGGTCCAGTGATCGGCGGGAGATTCCCTGGAGATGCGCTCCAGTGCGTAGACCCCGCCCAGGCGGACGGCGACGGCCTCCCGGTCGCCGAGTTGCCCCACCGCCCGGGTCAGGCGCTCCGTGACCTGGCCTTCCCGGGCCAGCTCCACCTGCCGCTCCGCGGTGCCGATGCGGCGCCAGGTCGCGAAGACGCCGGCGCCGAGGACGATTCCGGCCAGGATGAGAGCCAGGGTGCGGCGGTGCTCGTCCTCCAGGCGGGCCACCTCGTCCGGAGGCACCGTGGCGTCGAGCCCGCGCACCTGCAGCGCGGGGAGTCCCCAGAGGAGGAGCCCGAGGGCGGCCACGGCCGCGAGTCGGCCCAGAGCCCGGAGGGCGGCCCGGAGGCCGTGCACGGCCCTATCCCACGGGGGCCGCCGCCTCGCGGCGGAGCGGCTGTCGGGTGCAGGTGAGGGGGACGAACAGGACGGCCCCCAGGTCCTCGCGCCGCGGGCCCTCCGGGGTCCTGCACAGGCGCACCAGGCGCTGCCGGAAACTGCCCCCCAGGGGGATGACCATCCGGCCCCCGGCCGCGAGCTGGTCCAGGAGCGGCCCCGGGAGGTAGCGCGCCGCCGCCGTGACCACCACGGCGTCGAAGGGCGCCGCCTCGGGCCAGCCCCGATAGCCGTCGGCGTATCGGAGGTGGACGTTGCGGTAGCCCAGCTCCGAGAGCAGGGCGCCGGCCCGGAGGTGGTGCTCCTCGATGATCTCCACGGACCACACCTCCGCGGCCATCTCGGCCAGGACGGCCGTCTGGTAGCCCGAGCCGGTGCCCACCTCCAGCACCCGGTCGCGGGTCCCCACCGCGGCCGCCAGGGTCATCTCCGACACGATGAAGGGCTGCGAGATGGTCACCCCGCACCCGATGGGGAGCGGCCGGTCCTCGTGGGCCAGCCCCTGCAGTCCCGGCGGGACGAAGCGGTGGCGCGGGACGCGGAGCATGGCCGCCAGGACGCGCCCGTCCTTCAGGCCGCGAGCCACGATCTGCTCGCGCACCATCCGGGACCGCGCCTCCCATTCTCGGGGGGGAGGCCTAGTCGCGACCCCCCCGATGTGCCCCCCCCCTGCGGTCGGCTCCTCGTCCATGCGGGTTCGGCCTTTCCCCCGCCGGACTGTAGCACGGCGTGCCTTCAGGGGACCAGGGGGAGGCGCACCCCGATGATCCGGCCCTCGAAGACCAGCCTCGCGCCGACCAGGCCCTGGGCGTCGAAGGTGGCGGTCCGGGAGCGGATCTCCATCCGGCGGGCGAGAAGGACCAGCCGGTCCCCGGGCCTGACCTCCCCGCGGAAGCGCACCGCCTCCAGCCCGGCGAAGCCGATGAAGTAGCCCTCGCCCACCAGGCCCGCCGCCCCGATGTAGAACGAGCAGAGCTGGGCCGCCGACTCGCACATCAAGACTCCCGGCAGCAGGGGACGGCCCGGGATGTGGCCCGGGACCCAGAACTCGTCCGAGCGGATGTCCCGGTAGCCGGCGATGAGGCCCGCCTCCTGGTCGAACAGGACCACCGCATCGAGCCCCTCGAGGGGCTCCCGCTGGGGATTGAAGCGGCGGATGGCGGCCCGGTCGTACAGGACCCGGCCCAGGTCCAGGTCCGCCGGATCGATAAAGGGTGCGCTCCCCATGGCGCTACTGCCCCTCGAAGAGGATCTGCGGGGGATAGCCGGACCCGTGGACCTCCCACCAGGACTCCCAGGCCTCGGCCTCGGCCTCGCCCTCGCCGTGGCCCGCGCGCCCCTCGCCGCCGCCCGTGGTGAGGGCCAGGGCGCGGCCGGCGTGGTGGGCCACCTCCCCGCCGGCGATGACCAGGGCCACGAGGGCGCGGACCGTGCGCGGGTCCCGCAGGGCCGCCAGGGCGTCGCAGGCCTGGATCCGCAGGGGCTCGGGCTCGGTGACGTTCATGGCCAGGACCACCAGCGCCGGGGACGCCTCCGGCGAGCCGAGTTGACCCAGCGAGTAGGCGGCCATGCGCCGCACCGGCTCCTCCGGCTCCACCCGCGGGTCCAGGCGCTGGAGGAGCGCCTGGACCGCCTCATCCCCCCAGTCCTGCCGGCGTCCGATGAGGCCGACGGTGGACGCCGCGGCCTTGCGAACCCCGGGGTCCGTGTCGTGGAGGGCGACCTCCAAGGGGGCAAAGAGGAAGGAACCCGGCACCCATCCCAGGGCCTCGGCCGCCGCCTCGCGCACCCTGGGGTCGGGCTCCTTGGTGGGATCCATGCGCTCGCGGATGACGCGCGTGGCATGGCCCCCCAGTTCGCGCAGGACCTCCAGGGCGCCCCTGTCCCCGGCGGCGAGGGCCTTCACCTGGCCGTCCGCCTCGCGCTCCGCCCGATGTATCAGCCAGACATTCAGGAGGTGCGACCAGAGAGGATAGGTGATGGCCACCAGCAAGAGGGCAGAGCACCCGACATCGGCCTTCCCCAGGGGCTTCATGGTGCGGCCATCCTATCCACGGCCCTGGCGCTATGAAACCGCCTGTAGCCCATCTCGGTTTGCATCCCTGACAGGGGTGATGGGTCCCGGCCCTGCGCAACGCCGAGGCGCGCCTCCGTCCCCCCCTCCTCCTGGCCGCCGCCGTGGCGGCCACCGCCTACGTCCTCGGGCCCTGGTCCGCGCCCCGCCCCGTCCATGGCGCGCTGGCCCTGGGTCTCGCCACGGGGCTCCTGGCCTGGCTGCTCGCGGCCGCCCAGCGCAGGCCGGCCGCAGGCCGGCCGAGCGAGGCCCTCTTCCCTGCCCCACCGGCCCGCCGGGCTCGGCGGCGAGCCCTCGGCGGCGAGGACGGGTCCACCACCTGGGCGAGGCGCCTGCTCCGCACGGCGCGGCTGGCGGCCCTGGGGGAGTCCTTCGGTGCCCTCTGCCACGAGCTGCGCGCCCCGGCGGGCATCATCCTGATGAAGGCGCGGAACCTCCTGGACTCCGCCCGCGAGGTCCCGCTCCCGCCATCGATCGAGCGCGACCTGGAGCGCATCGCCCACCACGCCGGGAGGGTGGGCGAGGTGGCCGCGGGGGTCCTCCGGGCGGCGCGGGACCCGGAGGGCCCGGACGGGCCCGCGGACCTTCGCGCGGCGGTGGAGGAGGCCCTAGAGGTGGCCGCCCCACGCCTGGAGGAGGTGGCCGTTCGCTGTGAGTGTCGGCTGGTGGACGCGCCGCCGGTGCGCGGGAGCCGGGGAGAGCTGGCGCAGCTCGCCCTGAACCTGGTCCTCAACGCCGCGCGGGCCGCGGGCCAGGGCGGGCGGGTGCGCGTGGAGGTGCGCCCTGGGCCGGACGGGGAGGGGACCCTCGTGGTGGCGGACGACGGGCCGGGGGTGCCGAGCGGGGACGAGGAGCGGATCTTCGAGCCGTTCTACACGACCCGCCCCGGAGGGGAGGGGACGGGTCTGGGCCTCTACGTGTGCGCCTGCATCCTGGAGCGTCACGGTGGCCGGGTCCGCGTGGGTCGCGCCCCCGAGGGGGGCGCCGAGTTCCTGGTGAGCCTGCCCCCGTGGGTCGAGGGCCCCGGGGTGCCGGAGGAGGTGGCCGGGTGGTGCACGACCCCATCCTGATCGTGGACGACGACGAGGACATGCGGGAGGCCTGCGCCCGCGCCCTGGCGCGGGCGGGCCACAAGGTGGAGGAGGCGGCCAGCGGCCTGGCGGCCCTGGAACGGGTGCGCCAGGCGCCACCGGCCCTCCTGGTGGTGGACCTCCGCCTGGGCGCCATGGACGGGGTAGAGGTCCTGGAGGCGGCCCGTCGTGGGGCCCCGGGCCTGGGCGCGGTGATCATCACCGGCCACCCCGGCTACGAGAGCGCCCTGGCCGCGGGCCGGGTCGGGGCGGCGGCGTACCTCGCCAAGCCCTTCACGCCCGAGGCCCTGGTGGCGGCCTGCGAGCGGGCCCTGAGCGCCGCGGCCCGGGAGGCACGCGGCGCCCCGACGAGCGGCCCCGACGTTCCCGCGCCGCCGCGGGACGGGAGGGCCCCCGAGGGGGAGCCATCCTGGAGCGAGGCCCGGCGGGTGGCCACGGAGGCCTTCGAGCGGGACTACATCGACGGGGTCCTCTCGCGTTACGTGGGAAACGTGGCCATGGCGGCCCGCGCGGTGGGGACCAACCGCCGGGTCCTCCACCGACTCATGCAGCGCCACGGCCTCCGCTCGGGGGACTACCGGCGGTAGCCCTCGTGGTGTAGCCTCCGCACCCGTGGACGGGGTGCCGCCATGGGGTGGGAGGTCTCGCCGGGGCGTGCGGCCGCCGTGGCATGGCTCGCGGCGGGGCTCAATCTGTCGGCGGCCCTGGCCATGGCCTGGGTCCTGGCGCCGGGCCTGCCGGTGGAGGGGAGCCTCCTGGAATCCCGCATGGCCTACGTGAGCACCCACCGCCCTGCCTGGTGGCTGGGCTGGCTGCTCTGGCACGCCGCCGCCCTGGGGCTCGTCGCCTTCTACCTGGCCCTGGCCGGTCTCTGGGGCCGCGAGGCGCCCCTCCGGACCGGCCTCGCCCTCCTGGCGGCGGGGGCGGGGCTGGCCGCGGACCTGGGGGCCGAGACCCTCTACATGGCCGTGGCCCCGGGGAGCGAGGCCGCGGCCTTCCGGGACCTGGAGCGGATCTCGGGGGCGCTGACGGGATACCTGGGGAACGGCCTCTACACCGTGGCGGGCATCCTGCTCACCTGGGCGGGGGCCCGACGCCTGCCGTGGGGGCTCGTGGCCCTGGCGGTCCCCACCTGGGGGGCGGGTCTGTCGCTCTCTGCCTGCACCCTGGCGGATTCGGCGGCGGGCCAGTTCTGGAGCACGGCGGCCCTGATGCCGCTCTTCATCCTGTGGAGCGCGGGGGTGGGGCTATGGCTTGGCGGACGGACCGCGACGGGGCCGGAGCATGCCCCGACGTCCTGATCCTGGGGGGCTCGGGCGTCTTCGGGGGCCTGCTCGCACGGGAGGTGCTGGCGGCCGGCGTGGCGACGGTGACCCTGGCCTGCCGCGACCGGCGCCGGGCCGCCGATGTCTGCGCCGCCCTCGACGCGCCGGGGCGGGCGCGTCCCCTGGGCCTGGGCCCGCTCGCACCGGGGCCGCTGCGGGAGGCCGCCTTGGGCCACGCCGCGGTCCTCTGCGCCGCTGGCCCCTTCCAGGACCTGGACCCCGGGCTGCCGGCCGCGGCAGTGGCCGCGGGGGCCCACTGGCTGGACCTGGCGGACGACCCGGGCTGGATAGCCGGACGGCTGGCCGATGGCCCGCTCCACGGCGAGGCGACACGACGCGCCCTCCGGGTGTGCCCGGGCGTCTCCACGGTGCCGGCCCTCGCGTGGGTGCTCCTGGAGTGGGCCCGTCGGGAACTGGGCGGCGCCCGCCGGGCGCGGTGGACGCTCCTCATCGGGAACCGGAACGCCAAGGGGCAGGCCGCCGTGGAGAGTCTGCTCGCCTCGGGGCTCTCGCGACCTCGGACGGCGCGCCTCCCCTGGGGCCGGTTCGCGAGCTTCCGGTTCGGCGAGGGGGTCGCCGCCCTCGAGCCCATCGCGCCGGGTGTGGTCATGGAATTCCGCCTGGCGTTGGAACACCCGGAGGCGCTACGGTTGCTGGCCGCCGCGTCCCGCCTGGCCCGGGGGCTGGGTCCCGCGGGCCGGCGCGGGCTCGCGGCGGCACTGGTGGCCCTCGCGCGGCCGCTCTCCGGACTGGGTACGGACGCGGGTTGCCTCGTCGCGGAGGTGGAGGGGGGGCGCCCGGCGCGAAGGCTGCGCCTCGTGGCCCACGGCGCCGGGCAGAGGATGGCGATCCTCCCCTGCGTCGTGGCGCTGCGCGCGCTCCTGGCCGGCACGCAGCCGCCCGGACCGTGGGGCTGCGTCGCACCCTGGGGTCTCATGGCCTGGGAGGAGTGGAGGACGGCCCTGGCCGCCTCCGGGCTACGATTGGAGGAGGTGGCGGGGTGAGGGACCGGCCGCTCCTGTGGACCCACGTCCTGGCGGCGCCGAGTGGACCGCCCGCGAGCGGACGCGCCGGACATCCCTGCCCCGGGGCATGCTGGCGATCGTGACTCCGCCAGTGCAGGTGTTCGTGCATGTGGCCGTGCAGGAGCGCGTCTCCGTGGCCGCGTTCGTGCAAGGCCACGCCCACGCCCACGAACACACCCACCTGGGGCCGGGGGGACTCTCTCCGTGAGGCAGCCTAATCCACCCGGAACACCCAGGCGTCCCCCTCGACCTCGCCCCCCCGGTAGCCCCCCACCACGTAGAGGCCCTCGGTGGGGTCCGCCGCCGCGGCGGCATACTCCCGCGCCGAGGGGAGCCGGGCCGCCTCGCGCCAGGCGGCCTCGCCTCGGGCCCATACCAGCACGCGTCCCGAGGGCCCGCCGGGGCCATAGCCGCCCACGGCGTGGAGCCTCCTCCCATCGGAGGCCAGGGCCAGGGCGCGCAGCGGCTCCGGGAGCGGTGGGATCGGCGTCCAGGTCCACGTGCGTGTCTCCAGCCGCCAGCCCTCGGCGCGGTAGTGTCCCTCGGTGTCGGCCCCGCCTGCGGCCACCAGGGACCCGTCCAGGGAGGCCACCCCCAGGTCGGAGCGCGGCGAGGGGAGGGGGGGACCGGCGCTCCAGCGCCCCGCGGCCGGGTCGTAGACCTCCACCGTCGCGAGGGCCTGCCCCCGGCCGTCCAGCCCACCCACCGCGTAGAGTCGGCCCTCCAGCGCGGTCGCTCCGAGGCGCGCCCGGGGCGTGGGGGGCGGGGGGAGGCGCTCCCACCCGGCGGCCCCCGCCGGGAGTGCCAGGAGCCCAGCGCCCGCCAGGGCGTAGAGGTCGCCCCCCAGCGCCACCAGGGCGACCGGACCTGCCGGGCCCTCCTCCCCCGGCAGCGAGGGGAGGCGTTCCCAGCGCCACGCCGCAAGGTCGAAGCGGAGCACCTCCCCCAGGGGGCGACCCGCGGTCCCCGTGCCCCCCGCCAGCCAGAGGACGCCGGGCGCCGCCGCGGCCCCGGCCCCGTGGCGCGGCTCGCCCGGCGCGGGCAGTTCCCAGCGCGAGGCGACCCGACGGACGAATTCCTCCCGGGAGACCCCCGGGAGGTGGCCCACGCGCTCGCCCAGCCC
>JACQVX010000222.1 GCA_016209495.1 Planctomycetota bacterium | reverse complement strand
GGGAGCCCTCGATGCGTCACCAGGGGGGGAGGAGTGGAGCCATGGAACCTGCATCGGGCCGCCGCGCATGTCTCCCGCTCGTCCTGGCGTTCTCGATGGGCGTTGCCATCTCGTCCACGGCCCTGGGCCAGCAAGCCCTCCCCGAGACCGTGATCGTCCAGCTTCGACCTGGCTCCGACCCCGACGCCGTCAGGGTGGTCCTGGAGGCGCGACACCTGTCCGCCTTCCACGGCCGGTCCTCCGACCTCTACCTCTTCGGTCTGCCCAGGGATACCCGTGTCGAGGAGGCCCTGGCCCGCCTGGCCGGCCGCGCCGAGGTGGACTATGCGGAGCCCAACGCACCGATGATCCCCGTGGGGGAGGCAGGTCCGGGCGGTGCCCTGGCCGGGGCAGCCGCGCCCGCGGGTGTGGTGGGCTATGGGCCCGTGACGGTGGCAGTCATCGACATCGGGACCGACGTGGACGACCCGGCCTTGCGCGACCGGATCCTCAGGAACCCTGCGGAGGTGGACGGCCTCCCTGGCGTGGACGATGACGGAAACGGGTATGCGGACGACTCCTCCGGTTATGGCTACGACCGCTGGTATCCGGTGAGCGAGTGGTTCGGCTTCGGGGACCACAGCCCCTTGCCGGCCGAGGGCGATCGACACGGGACGGACGCCGCGCTGGTGGCTGCTGGCCAGGCCAGCAACCTGGGGGTGGAGACGGCCCTCTCCGAGAACGTGCGGATACTCCCCGTGCGCGCCTACAACGTCTGGGGGGCCGCCGAGGCTCTCGACTACGCCGTGGCCCGAGGGGCCAAGGTCGTGAACATGTCCATGGAGACCTCCTGGCCCAGCGAGACGCTCCGGGCGGCCCTGGTCCGGGCCCGGGAGGCTGGGGTGCTGGTGGTGGTCGGGGCCGGGAATGGCGGGCAGGAACTCTCCGAGGCGGGGGCGCGCTCCTACCCCAGTTCCTTCGGCCTCGACAACGTGGTCACCGTGGCGGCGGTGGACTCCGAGGGCAAGCTCTGGGAGGGTTCGAACTACGGCCAGGCCACGGTGGACCTGGCGGCCGTGGGGGTCGGGGTCCGCACTGCCTCGGGGACCGAGGCCCTCACGGGGACGAGCTATGCCTCCCCGGCAGTGGCTTTCCACCTGGCCCTCCTGGCCATGCAGCACCCGGACTGGAACCATGCACAGCTCAAGGAGCGACTCCTCGCGAACGCCCGTCCCTTCGATGCGGGCAAGGGTGAGGCCTCCCCGACCCGGTATGGCATGCTCGACCCTGCTCGCACCCTGGAGCCGGGGGCCCCGGGCTACCCGGACGGCCCCGGCGGCCGCGCCACCCGGCCCGGTGAGCGCGACGTGGTGGGCCTGGTCCCTGCCCTGGGCGGCATGGCCAAGAAGGCGGAGCTCGCTGGCCAGGGCGAGGACCGCTAGGCCCACGCTGCCCCTACCGACTCCGCGCGAACCGGAAGATCGGACCGTCCAGGGATAGGATGTAGACCTCCCCCCGGGAGTCCTCGCCGAAGCTGCTCCAGCTCCGGGTGCGTCGCCACCGGGGGCCGGGGTTGAGCTGGGCGGTCCAGTCCCACGTGTCCCTCACCGCGCCCGGGACACCCACGTCCCTCGGCTCACCGCCCCCGTGGCGGAACGAGCGGATGACGCCGGTGCAGTAGTCCGCGTAGAAGTAGAGCCCAGAGAGCTCCGGGACCTCCAGCCCCCGGTAGACGACGCCCCCGGTGATGGAACAACCCACGTCGCGGCCGTACTCGACCACCGGCTGGACCAGCCCGGTCTGGTCGCAGTCGCGCTCCCGGAAACAGTGGCCCAGGCCCTCCACGATGTTCCAGCCGTAGTTCTCGCCGCCCTTGCTCCCCGCCGGCTGCACGTCCACCTCCTCGAACCGGTCCTGGCCCACGTCGGCGATGTAGAGGTCCCCGGTCTTGCGGTCGAAGGCGTATCGCCAGGGGTTGCGGAGTCCCCAGGCCCAGAGCTCCGGCCGGAAGCCCTCGTGCCCGACGTAGGGGTTGTCTGGGGGGATGGCGTAGGGAGTCCCCTCCGGCACGTCCACGTCCAGGCGCAGCATGGAGCCGAGGAGGGTCCCCCGGTCCTGACCGCTGCCCAGGGGGTCCCCGCCGCGGCCGCCGTCCCCCAGGCCGACGTAGAGGTAGCCGTCGGGCCCGAAACAGAGGTGGCCCCCGTTATGGTTGGACCATGGCTGATCGACGCGGAGGACTTCCCGCTCGCTGGCCTCGTCGGCGCGATCTTCGCCCCCGGGGGAGGCCCGGAGCGAGATGACGCGCGTGTCGCCGTCCCGGTCCGTGAAGTTCAGGAAGACCCGCGGGTCCTCGGGGTAGCGGGGGTGGAAGGCCATCCCCAGCAGGCCCTGCTCGCTGCGCAGGGACACCCGCTCCGCGAGGTCGGCCCAGGGCGCCTCCAGGAGCACGCCTCCCCGGACCACCCGCACGAGGCCGCCCTTCTCCAGGAGGAAGACACGCGTAGAGTCGCGAGGCGGGGCGGTCAGGAAGACCGGGAGCGCGACCTCCCAGGGCATGGGCTCCAGGTAGACCCGAGCGAAGGCGGCGGGCGGGGCGCCGTGTCCAGGCGTGCGCGGTGGGTCGTCCCGTGACCAGAAGGTCACCAGGGCCAGGGGCACACACGGCACGAGCACGAGCACCAGCAGAAGCAGCGTCGGCGCCCGGTAGGGGGGCCTCATTCCCATCATGGAGTCGCGGCCGAGCGCCGCAGCGAGAGGCCCGCCTCGGCGGCGATCCAGGCGCAGAGGGCCAAGAGGACGAGGCTCACCCCCGCCAGGAGGTGGTTTCCCGCGGCAAGGAAGTCGCGCAGGTTCAGGCCCATGGACCAGGCGGTCAGGAGACCCAAAAGCACCAGGGGGACGAGGGTGTAGGCCACCGGCCGGCCCCGCCGGCGCAGCCAGGCGGTGACCACCACCAGACAGAGGGCGGCCAGCATCTGGTTGGCGGCCCCGAAGACGGGCCATAGC
>JACQVX010000021.1 GCA_016209495.1 Planctomycetota bacterium | reverse complement strand
GGGCGTGGCCGTGTGCGCGGGCGTGGGCGCGATCGTGGGCGTGAGCGTGTTCGTGGGCGTGGGCGCGGTCGTGGGCGTGGACGTGGGCGTGAGCGTGGCCGTGGGCGTGTGCGTGGTCGTGGGCGTGTGCAGGGCCGTGGGCGTGAGCGTGTTCGTGGGCGTGAGCGTGGGCGTGGGCGTGGCCGTGTGCGCGGGCGTGGGCGCGAGCGTGGGCGTGAGCGTGTTCGTGGGCGTGTTCGTGGGCGTGGGCGTGGGCGTGGGCGTCACGTTCCCCTGCACGTTCCCCTGCATGCCCGTCCGGTCGTTCCCTTGAGTCTTTCGGCTGGACCCCATACGATCCCGCCCCCATGAGGCCGCCCGCCCTCCACTCCACCACCGTCCTCGCCGTCCGGAAGGGCGGCCTCACGGCCATGGGGGCGGACGGCCAGGTCACCCTGGGCCAGACCGTGGTGAAGGCCGATGCCTGCAAGCTCCGGCGCCTCTCGGAGGGCCGGGTCCTGGTGGGCTTCGCCGGGGCGAGCGGCGACGCCTTCGCCCTCCTGGAGCGATTCGAGGAGGAGCTGCGGCGCCACAACGACCGCCTCCTGCGCGCGGCCACCGAGCTGGCCCGCTCCTGGCGGACCGACCGGGTGCTGCGCCGGCTGGAGTCCATGCTCCTGGCCTCCGACGGGGAGCGGCTCCTGATCCTGAGCGGTTCCGGGGACGTCATAGAGCCCGAGGAGGGGGTGGCGGGCATCGGCTCCGGCGGTGCCTACGCCACCGCGGCCGCCCGGGCCCTGCTCCGTCATACGGCGCTGGCGCCGCGGGCCGTGGTGGAGGCCTCCCTGGGCATCGCCGCGGAGCTCTGCATCTACACCAACGCCCACCTCACCGTGGAGGAGGTGGGCGGCTAGTGGGCCCCGAGCCGGGCCACGAGCTCGCCCTGACCCCGCGCGCCCTCGTCGCCGCCCTGGACCAGTACATCGTCGGCCAGGGCGAGGCCAAGCGCGCGGTGGCCATCGCCATCCGGAACCGATGGCGCCGGCGCCGTCTGGAGCCCGAGCTGGCGGAGGAGGTCACCCCCAAGAACATCATCCTCATCGGCCCCACGGGCGTGGGCAAGACGGAGATCGCCCGCCGCCTGGCGGGGCTGGTCCACGCCCCCTTCCTCAAGGTGGAGGCCTCCAAGTTCACCGAGGTGGGTTACGTGGGCCGGGACGTGGAGTCCATGGTCCGCGACCTGGTGAACGTGGCGGTGGGCATGGTCCGGGAGGAGATGCGCGAGGAGGTCCTCCCCCGGGCGCGGGAGGCGGCCGAGGAGCGTCTCCTGGACGCCCTGGTCCCCGGCGAGGTGCCCTCGACCGTGCATGGGGCCGCGGGGCCCGCGGGGGAAGACCTGGCGGGGATCCGGAGACGCACCCGGGATCGGCTCCGGGAGGGCCTGCGCTCCGGGCGGCTGGACGACCGGGAGGTGGAGGTCGCCCTCGAGGAGCGCCCCTCCGGGGGGCTGGAGATCTTCACCCCCATGGGCATCGAGCACATGGGGGTGGAGCTGCAGAACATCATGGAGCGCCTCAACCCCGGCCGCCGGCAGGCCCGCCGGCTCAAGGTCCAGGAGGCCCGGGAACTCCTCGTCCCGGAGGAGGCCGACCGCCTCCTGGACCGGGACCGGGTGCACGCGGAGGGCCGCCGGCGCGCTGAGGAATCGGGCATCCTGTTCATCGACGAGATCGACAAGATCGCCTCCCGTGGCGGGGAGCGGACCGCGGGTCCCGACGTGAGCCGCGAGGGCGTGCAGCGGGACCTCCTCCCCATCGTGGAGGGCTCCACCGTCGCCACCCGCTACGGGCAGGTCCGCACGGACCACATCCTCTTCATCGCCGCCGGGGCCTTCCACGTGGCCCGGCCCGGCGACCTGATCCCGGAGCTGCAGGGCCGATTCCCCGTCCGGGTGGAGCTGGCCCCGCTCGACGAGTCGGACCTGCACCGCATCCTCACCGAGCCCCGCAATGCCCTCTCGAGACAGTACGAGGCCCTCCTCTCCACCGAGGGCTTCCGGCTGGAGTGGCGCCCGGACGGCCTGCGGGAGGTCGCCCGGGTAGCGGCGGAGGTGAACCGCTCCACCCAGGACATCGGGGCCCGCCGCCTGGCCACCGTCCTGGAGCGGCTCCTGGAGGAGGCCCTCTTCGCGGCCCCGGATGCGGCGGGCGGCTCGCTCCGGGTCGATGCCGAGTTCGTGCGCTCGCGGATGAAGCCGCTCCTGGAAGACGAGGACCTGGCCCGGTACGTACTCTAGGTCGCCGTGAAAGAATGACTGCTACATTCGGCCGGCTGCGGCGCCGCCATGCGTCGTCGCTCGTCGTCGAAATAGCTCTCCGTTGCTATTACTCCTCCTCGCTCCTAGCCTGGCGGCGCCTCGCTCGGCCTCGGTGTTTCACGCAGTTATTCTTTCACGACTCCTAGGCCGAGGGCCTGTCGTCGGAGAGCTCGAAGTCCAGCGTCACCGCGTTGCCCGCGTCGTTCCACTCGACCCGGGCCGCCGCCGAGACCATGGCCCCGATCCCGCCTGCCGTGGCGCGCCGCCGCCGCGCCCGGTGGTCGAAACCGCCCCCGGGGTCGCTCACGGTCACCGCCAGGCGGCCGGTCCCCACCCGAGCGCGCACCCCCACCGCCAGGGCCGGGTCCAGGGCCGCCCCGTGGCGCACCGCGTTGTCCAGGGCTGCCCCCACCGCCGCGCGGATCTCCCCCGCGGCCGACGCGAAGCCGCGCTCCCCGGCGAACCGGAGGACCCGCTCCACCGAGGGGCCCACGTGGGCCGCCGTGGCCGTCAGGTCGAAGCGGTCGTAGCCGTAGCGCTCGTCCACCTGGGCCACGATGAGCGTCAGGTCGTCCTCCAGGCCCTTGCCCCCGCAGAACGCATGCAGGTCCGCCACGGCGCGGCTGGCCACCTCCTGGGGGTCCTGGCCCAGGTGACGCCCCAGGGACTGCACGAAGCGCTCGTCGCCGAGCATGGAGCCGTCCGTCCCGTGGGCCTCCACGATGCCGTCCGTGTAGAGCACCAGCGCGTCGCGGGGCCCCAGTCGCACGGTGTCCTGCCTGTACCTGGAGCGAGGCATCATCCCCAGGGCGAGGCCCCCCATGCGCAGAGTCTCCGGGGTCCCCGCCGCGCCCCGGAAGACGAGCGGGTAGTTGTGTCCGGCGTTGCAATAGGTGTAGCCGAAGGTGGAGAGGTCCAGGATGCCGAGGAACGCGGTGACGAACATCCCGGGCGGGGTATCCGCCTCGAGCTGTCGATTCGCCCGGGCCATCACCTCCGCCGGGGAGGCCTCGGTCTCCAGGAGCTGGCGGATCACGCTCCGGCACATGGCCATGATGAGGGCGCTGGAGATGTTGTGGCCGCTCACGTCGCCCACCACCATGGCCAGCCGGTCCGGGTCCACCTGGATGAAGTCGTAGTAGTCCCCGCCCAGGCCCTGGGAGAGGGCATAGGAGAAGCCGAAGGAGACCCCCGGGATCGCCGGCAGCCGCCGCGGCATCAGGAACTGCTGGACCTCCCCGGCCTGGTGCATCTCCGACTCCATGCGGTCCTTCTCGGCCTTCTCCGCCTGGAGGCGGAACCGCTCCAGGGCGATGCTCGCCTGGAGCGCGATGCCGTTGAGCATCTCCAGGTCGTCCTGGGTGAAGGCCTTGGTGGCCAGGCTGGAGTCCACCTCGATGACGCCGGCCACCCGCTCCCCGGCCAGGAGCGGCACCGCCATGACGGAACGCAGGCTCAGCCGGGCCACGCTCTGACCGTGGCTGAAACGCGCGTCCTGGGAGGCGTCCATGCAGAGCACCGCCTCCCGGCGGCGGACGACCTCCTTGATGATGGTGGTGGAGACCTGGGGCGGGACCTCGAGCCGTCCGGCCCGCCGATCCCGCGCGGCGTCCACGCGGAACCGGCCGTCGCCCGCGTCGTCCAGGAGGACGAAGCCCCGCTCCGCCGGGAGCTGCTCGAAGATGATCTCCAGGAGTCGGTCCAGGAGCTGGTCGTGGTCCGCGATGGCCCCGATGGCGGTGGAGACCTTGTAGATGGTCTCCAGTCGGCTCTGGTCGCCCCGGCCGGCGCGCCCGACGAAGGAGGCGAGCAGTCCGTCTGCGTCCTTGAAGACCTGCTGGGTCTTCTGGATCTGGGTGGAGGTGGCCCCCGCCGGCGCGACCGGCGGGGCCGGGGCAGCGGCGGTCGCCGCGGCGCCACCCTGGAACCGCAAGGTGGTGCGGCCGATCCCGATCTCGTCCCCGTCCTTCAGACGGGCCCGCTCCACGGGCCTTCCGTTCAGGACCACCGCGGCGTGCGGGTCGGCCCGCGCCAGGTAGTATTCCCCCTCGATCTGCTTGAGGACCACGTGCCGCGCGGCCACCGCCTCGTCGGAGAGCCCCGTGTGCCCCTGGCCCCCGCGCCCGATGAGGGCCGTGGCCGCGAGGTGGAATATCAATCCCCGATCCGGTCCCGCCGTCACCACGAGCCGCGCCATGGGTTCGCCCCGCGCCGCGCCTACGGGCCCGCCGGCAGGCGCACGCGGATGGTGGTCCCCTTGCCCGGGGCGCTCGCCACCTCGACCCTCCCCCCGTGCCCCTGGACGACGTTCTGCACGATGGCCATCCCCAGGCCGAAACCGCCCTTCTTTCCCCTGGTGAAAAAGGGCTCGAAGAGACGGGCCTGGGTCTCCTCGTCCATCCCCTTGCCCGTGTCCTCGACCCGGAAGACCACGTCGTCCCCGTCCCGGGCCACCCCCACCAGCAGCCGGCCCCGGCCCTCCATGGCGTCCCGGGCGTTGTGGACCAGGTTGAAGAGGACCCGGCGCATGCGCTCCCTGTCCATGGGAAGCGCGCCCCGGTAGTCCACCCGCCGCTCCAGGACCAGCTCCGGGCTCTCCGCCAGGTCCCGCTCCAGGGTCCGGAAGAAGTCGTCCATCAGGACCCCCACGTCGGCGTCCGCCACCTGGAGGCTGGTGCCGCCCCTGGAGAACTCGAGGATCTCCTGGAGCATCCCGTTGATGCGCTCGACCTCGGCCACGATGACCCCTACGCACTCGTGGTTCTCGGGGTTTCGCTTCCCGAGGAGGTAGGCGAAGCCCTTGATCGCCGTCATGGGGTTGCGCAGGTCGTGGATGATGGTCGAGGCCATGGCCCCGATGGTGGAGAGGCGCTGCTCGCGCACCAGATCCCCCTGGAGGCGGAACCGCTCCAGGGCGATGCTCGCCTGGAGGGCGATGCCGTTGAGCATCTCCAGGTCGTCCCGGGAGAAGGCCTTCGAGGCCTGGCTGGAGTCCAGCTCGATGACCCCCGCCACCCGTCCCCGCTCGAGGAGCGGCACCGCCATGACCGAGCGCAGGCTCAGCCGGGCCACGCTCAGGCCGTGGCTGAAGCGCGCGTCCTGGGTGGCGTCCATGCAGAGCACCGCCTCCCGGCGGCGGGCCACCTCCTGGATGATGGTCATGGAGACCTGGGGCGGGACCTCGAGCTTGCCGGTGCGCCGGTCCCGTGCCGCCTCCACGCGGAAGCCGCCGTCCCCCTTCTCGTCCACGAGGATGAAGCCCCTCTCCGCCGGGAGCTGGTCGAGGACGATCTCCAGGATCCGGTCCAGGAGCTGGTCGTGATCGGCGATGGCCCCGATGGCGCTGGAGACCTTGTAGATCGTCTCCAGGCGGCCCCCTTCGCCCCGCGCGGCGCGTCCCGCGAGGGAGGCGAGCAGGCCCTCGGTGTCGGTGAAGACCTGCTGGGTGGTCTGGATCTGGGCGGTCGCGGCCCCCGCCGGGGCCGCCGGCCGCCCCGCGCCGGGGCGTTCGGGTCTCGCCATGGGTAGGCCGCGGAGTATAGGCCGCCGGCGGGAGGCGGGCAAGCGGCCGCGACCCACGCCGTATCTCCGGTACCCCTCACCTCCCGACGAGCCGCGGGAGCACCTCCCGGCGAAAGCGCCGCGCCAGCACCGGCCACGCGAAGCGCTCCTGGGCCCTGGCGCGGGCCGCGAGCCCCAGGGCCGCGCGGCGCGCCGGGTCCCGGACCAGCTCGACCACGCGCTCGACCAGATCGCCGTTGTCCGCTCGGGTGCATAGCCCGGCCCGGCCCCCATCCAGGTCGAAGAGGATCTCGCCGATCCCCGTGGCCACGATGGCCTTCCCGGCGGCCATGTATTCCTTGATCTTGGTCTCGTTGCGTGCACGGGCGGCGAAGACGTCGTCCAGCAGGTCCAGGCAGATGTCGGAGGCCGCCACGTGGGCGGGGACCTCCTCGTGGGGAAGCCCGCCCGTGCAGACGAAACACGCCTCCAGGCCAGCCTCGCGGACCGCGGCCCGGAGGGCGGCCAGGCCAGGCCCGAAACCGACTACCAGGAAGCGCACCGGGATCGGCCCCGCCCCGCGGACGATGGCCGGGGCCGCCCGGACCAGCGGCCGGCCGGAGAAGTTGGCGGCATCCCCCGTGGTCCCACCCCCGCCGATGCGCCCCACCAGGGCCACCACGACCTCACCGGGCTGGATGCCATGCCGCGCCCGCACCTCCGCGCCATCCACCCCGGGGTGGAAGCGCTCGAGGTCCGCGCCCACCAGGGCCAGGTCCACCACCCCCCGAGGCCCCCCGCGGATCTCGGCCGCCATGCGCGAGAGTTCCGCACTCACGGGCAGTACCAGGTCGGCGGCCGCCACGTTGTCCCGCACCACGACCTCCAGGGGGTGCCGCCAGGGGAGCCGTTCGCGGGCAATGTCCCGGACCGCATCGTACCACACGCCCGCCACCGGCCTGCCGCGAAGGCGCCGCAGGAGGCGCACCGAGAGGGGAACGTCTATGACCGTCAGATAGCAGTCCGCAGAGGGCGCGCGCCGGCCGTCGAAGACCCGCCCCAGGAGCCAGAGACGTCCGCCTGGCTCCCCGGGCAGGTGTGCCGCCACCCGCAGGTCCCCCTCTGCCTCGAGCCCTCGCGCGAGCCCCTCCAGGAGGATGCTGGAGGCGTAGTGCCGTGGGAAGGGATAGCAGATCCCCAGCACCGCGGCGCGACTCATGGGCGCTCGGCCAGGACATAGAGGTCCGCGCACAGGTCGTCGTTCCGCAACCAGCCCAGGCGCACCGTCAGGTGGATGGCCCGCCGCACCGGCACGCGCCCCCAGGGAAGGAACTCGGCCGCCAGCGCGGGCGAGACGGGTCCCTCGGGCTGTATCCGGCGCACCGTCAGGCCGTGGCGCTCCAGCAGCGCCCGGAGCCCGTCCGGGTCGTATTCCCGCCGGTGGGTCTTGTCGGTGTGGTGCTTGAACGTCAGGTTGTAACGGCCGAGGACCTCCGGGTGCCGACGCGGGACGCTCAGGATGACGCGCCCGCCGGCCACCCGGGCCATCTCTGCCACGGCCGCCTCGTCGTCCTCGCAATGCTCGATGACGTCGAAGGCCAGCACCAGTGCGAAGGCCCGGTCCCGGAAGGGCAGTCGGGCGGCCACGCCGAGTACGAACGGCGCGCTGGCGGTGCCCACCGGGGCCGCGCGCAGGTCGGCCCGGTCCAGGGCCAGGACCCTCCAGCCACGCCGGGCCAGCTCCGCGGCGTAGAAGGCCCTCCCCGCGCCGATGTCCAGGGCGCGCCGTCCGGCGCCGGCCTCGGCCTCGCCCGCAAGCCAGCGCAGCTTCACTGGCGAGGGGGCATCCTCCCACAGCCGATCGTCGGTCACCCCGGATCGCGCCGCAGGCCGGCCATGGTGCAGATCGGCCGCACCCGGTGTTCGTAGGTCGCCGCATGCATGTCCCGATCCTCCCGGCGGGCCCGTTCCGCGGAATCTTACGCCGCGGTCTCCAGGCGGCCTAGCCCTCGACCAGCTCCCGGAAGAACGCCATGGTGGCCTGGGCCGAGCGGGCCCAGGAGAACTCCCCCGCGCGCGACGGCCCCGCCCGGCGCAACCGGACCGCCAGCTCCGTGTCCTGGAGGACCGTCCCCAGGGCCGCCGCCAGGTCGTCCTCGTCCAGGGGGTCCACCAGCAGGGCCGCCTCGCCGGCCACCTCCGGGAGGGCCCCGGCCCGAGAACAGACCACGGGGGTGCCGCAGGCCATGGCCTCCAGCACCGGGAGGCCGAAACCCTCGTGATGGCTGGGGAGCGCCAGGCAGGCGGCCCCTGCGTAGAGGGCGGGGAGCTCGACCTCCGGTACACGGCCCGTGAGGATCACCGAGCCCCCAAGGGATCGGGCCTCCCGGTAGACCGCCTCGCTCCGCCACCCCCTCGCCCCCGCGACCACCAGGGCCAGCCCGGGCCATCGGCGGGCGAGCCGGGCGAAGGCACCGAGCAGGGTCCCCAGGTTCTTCCGCGCCTCCACGGTCCCCACGAAGAGCAGGTAGTCCCCCCGGATCCCGTAGCGGGCCCGAACGCCCTGGACCTCGGGGCCTCCGGGGTCCAGGGGCCGGAAGCCGGGCCCGGGGGCCTCGTGCACCACGCGTACCCGCGCCGGGTCGAGCCGGGGATAGCAACCGAGGAGCTCGCGCCGCGTGGACTCGCTCACGGCGACGACCCCGTCCACCCGGAGGAGGGACGCCTCGAACAGGCGCCGGAGGTAGACGTCCCCTCGCCGGGGCCGCCACTCGGGGTGCAGGACGAATCCCAGGTCGTGAACGGTGATCACGGACCGGCAGCCCACGGCCGGCAAGGCGTGGTAGGGCCCGTGCACCAGGTCCACCCGGTCCTCGCGGGCGGCGCGCGCCAGGCGCCGGTGGAAGTAGAGCAGGGCCCCCAGCAGCCCCCCACCCGCGATGCGTCGGACCCGGAGGTTGGGCGCGACCGCGGGCGGCACCGAGTCCGCGCCGCGGGTCCAGGCCACGAAGTCCACCCCGGGGCAGCCCTCCGCCAGGGCCCCGTAAAGCCGGAAGGCCGCCTCCTCCATCCCGGTCCGCCGCGAGTGGAACCCGCGGCCGTCCACGCCGATCCTCAAGGGTGGAGATACCTCCAGGCGGGGGCGGCCCACGCACTACCCCGCCGGACGCGACATCCCGCACGAGGTCCGCCCGCCCCGTGTCGGGCCACGGGCTCGACGCCCGCTCCCTCGGGTATGCTCGCGGAGGCACGGCTCCCCCGGACGACCCGGTGGTCGCGCCCCCCTGGAGGATGCCCTTGCCCCCGACCGATAGGGATGAATAGACTGCCCGGACGCCCTCCCGGAGTCGAGGCCTTGCCCCGCAAACCTGGAACGAACATCGCGATACCCTTCGTCATGGTGTGCCTCATGGCCTCCTTCTACGGGGCAGCGATCGGGGGCTATCTCGACTACTCCGCCAACAGCCTCGCCTTCTTCGTCCTCGGGACCATCACCTACGTCCTCAGCTTCGTCTACCTCCAGTTCGGCGTGGTCATGCTGGTCCTGATCATCGGCATCTCACCGGAGTTCGAGATGGGCGGGGTGGGCAACCTGCGCTACGAGGACTTCCTCGTCCCCATCGTCTTCCTCTCCTGGGTCACTCGGCTTGTAGCCAGGCGCACCGAGCTCCAGCCCGTGAACCTGAAGACCCCCTGCCTCGTCTACTGCTTCGTCGCGCTGCTCTCGACCCTGCGCTCCTCCGTGTACGGCCCTCTGTCCAGCCAGGAGGGGATAGACGAGAGCTTTCTCTACTTCTTCAAGCAGGTGGAATACTTCGTCCTCCTGGCCCTGGTCCTGAACACCTTCCAGACCCGAAGGGACCTCGTGGTCCTGATCGCGTCCATCCTCGTCGCCACGGTGGCCGCGGCCGTCATGGGCCTCACCATGAGCGCGGGCTTCGGGGCCACCACCGAGGGGACCCGCCTGGGAGGTCCGGCAGGCGAGACGGGGAACATCTTCGGGGCCTATCTGGTCTTCGGCCTCGTGGTCGGGGCCGGCGTCCTGCTCAATCTGAGGCGCATCATCGCGAATGTGGCCCTCGTCGCCTACATCTTCATCATCGGGGTCCCGGTCCTCCTCACCTTCTCCCGGGCCTCCCTCATCGCCCTGGCTTCGGGGCTCTTCACCCTCGGCGTCCTCAGCCATCGCCGGATCCTTCCCTTCCTGGTCGCCGGCTTCCTCGTCCTGCCCTACTTCCTCACGGAGGCGATGGTCGAGCGCTACTCCACCATTGCGGACGTGGTGGGAGAGTCCCCTCCCTCTTCATGGCAGCACAAGACGATCATGTGGGGCCGCGCCGCGGAGACCCTACTGGAGAGCCCGCTCCTGGGCCAGGGCATACACGCCGTCCCCATGGGTGGCCTCGACAATGAGTTCGTGAAGCAGTTGAGCGAGATGGGGCTGCTGGGCTTCCTCGCATTCCTCTGGCTCCTTTGGGTCATCCTGAAGACCACCTGGTACACCATCTTGCACTGCAAGGACCCCGTGCTACGGGGCTACGCCCACGGCTTCCTGGCCGGCTTCGTCGCCCTGCTCCTCCACGGCATCTCGGCCACGACGCTCACCTCCATCCGCACTGCGGAGGCCTTCTTCATAGCGACGGGACTGCTCTACGCCATCTACAACCACCACGTCCCCAAGCCAGGTCACCAGGACCTCACACTCGGCGTGCGGACTCACGATCCGGGCGAGCGAGCCCTATCGCGCTAGGGTCCTAACGCGCGGCATGACCTCGATCCTGAATCACCCGCACCTCGCGCTCCTGGTCCTCTCCTGGCTCGTTGCAGACCTCCTGGGCCCCCTGCTCATCCGGCTGGCGCACCGCGTGGGAGCCCTGGATCGCCCGCGGGCCTACAAGGCTCACGCCTCCCCGGTCCCCTATCTGGGCGGCGTGGTGATCTACCTGGCCTTCGCGATCGCCATCGCCAGCACCATCCGGTTCGTGGACCTCAGGCCCTATCGCTCGGTGGTGGACTACATCCTGCGGGGCCATGGCGACGCCCACACGCTCTTCGGCATCGTCCTGGGCGCGACCTTCGTCCTGGTGGTCGGGCTCCTAGACGACATCCGGCCCATCAACGCGGTCTTCAAGCTCGCCATCCTGCTCATCGCCACGGCCGTCCTCCATCGCTTCGGGCTGGTGCTGCACCTCTTCCCCGACCAGGTCTCCGGTATCCCCGCGGCCTGGCTCAACGTCCCCCTCACCCTGTTCTGGATCGTGGGCGTGACCAGCGCCACCAACAGCCTGGACAACACGGACGGCGTCGTGACGGGGGTGAGCGCCATCGCCGCCACCGCCACGTTCTTCGTGGCCTGGGGCGATTCCGCCACCAGTGCCCAGCCCTGGCTCTCCTACCTTGCCGTCACCCTGCTGGGGTGCTGCCTGGGGTTGCTGCGCTACAATTTCGTCCCGGCGAGGATCTACCTCGGGGACAACGGGGCCTTCCTCCTGGGATTCCTCCTGGCGTGCATGCTCGTCAAGGGGGAGTGGGCGCGTCACCCGGTGAAGGCCATCGTCGTACCCTGCCTCATCATGACGGTGCCCCTGTTCGACATCTGTCTCTCCACGGTCCTCCGTATCGTCCACGGCCGGGTGGGGGGCGTCCTGGACGCCATCCTGTATTGCGGGCGCGACCACCTGGCCCACCGGCTCATGGCCCTGGGCTATTCCAAGACCCATTCCGTGCTCCTCCTCTACCTGATGGCCGCCATCGCGGGGGCCCTGGCCATCGTCGTCCACAAGGAGCGATCGGGAGTCCTGATCGCCTTCTACCTCGCCGTCTATCTCGCCGCCCTGGCCTACGCCGGCTGGCGCCTCGACCGTGCACCGGTCTACGAGGCGACCTCGCCGCCGGAAGGCCCCCGGGAGGGCGCAACGCATTGACCGACCCCGGGGCCATCCACCGGGCGGTCCGAAACGCCAACCTCCAGGTCTATAGCCGCATCGGCTACGACGAGTACGAGCGCAATCCTTCCATCTTCGAGACCGGCCGTCAGGAGGCCATCCGCGAGATCCTCGCGGCCATCGCCCCCCCGGGGGGTCGGGGCTCGATCCTGGACATCGGGACCGGGACGGGAAACGTCCTCCGACTGGCCCAGGGCCTCTTCGGGCGCCGGGTGGGGATGGACCTCTCGGATCGTCTCCTCGCGGAACTCGGTCGGCGCCACGGCGGACTCCTCCTCGTGGCGGGCGAGGGCGACCACCTCCCCTTCCCCGGCGGACGCTTCGACGCCGTCGCCGCCTACGGGGTCCTCCACCACCTGGTGGGGCACGAGGCCCTCTTCCGGGAGGTCGCTCGGGTACTCCGACCCGGAGGCGTCTTCTACACCGATCACGACCCGAACTACTACCTGGGTCGGTTCTACCGTGTGCTCTATCGCCTGCGCTTCCGGAACCGCCATGGCTTCGGGGACCGGGTCACGGACCTGTCCGAGTACCACCACTCCCACACGTCAGGCCTGGCCGCCGATCGGCTGGCCGCCGCCCTCCGCGGCGCCGGCTTCTCCAGCGTCGAGGTGCGATACCGCATGACCTCATCCGCCGGTCTGCCTCGCCTCTATCGCGCCATCCGCGCCGCCCTGCGGGCCGCCACCGCCGTGTACCCCGCCCGGTCGTTCTATACACACTTCTACATGCTGGCCCGCAGGGCCCATTGAAGCGACCCCGCCGCCACGAGGGCGACCAGGGCCAGGGCCGTCGACAGCCCGACTCCCACGACGGCTGGAGGTCCGCCAGGACCGGTAGCGGTCGGCGCCCGATCGCACCCCCCGGTCCCCGACTCGTCCGCGTCCAGGAGGCCCTCCACGCGGGCCCACTCTGCCCCCGCGGATCGGGCCACCACCCGCCGCCAGAAGGCAGGGAAACTCGGGTGACGCGCCCAGTTCGAGGCGGGGTCTTCCGGGTCGAGGCCCAGCGCCACATAGTGGTGAGGGCCGTCGGTGAACGTGACCCCCAAGGCCAGCCCCGCATCGCCGAGGAACAGAGGCTCCACGCGAGCCCCGGTGGCGTAGTGGGTCACCAGGCCCGGGCGAAGCCCCCTCAGGCCTAGACCGGCCAGGATGGTCGCGCCGGGGGCGGGGTAGACCCACGAGGGTGCGACCCCGCCCGCGAACACCACGGGTTCCATCCCACCCGGCGCGGCAAGGACGACCGCATCGGCCGCGGGCCAGGCCCCGGGCCATTCGCCCACGTGGACCTCCAGGTGAACGGGGCCGGCCTGGGGCCCCTCCACCCGGGCCCCCGCCGCCCGCAGGGCGCGAAGCACCACGGGCGAGGCACGGCCACGCAGCCTCGCCCGGGGCCTCTCGGGGGAGCGGCGCTGCAGGACCGCCAGGTCGTCGGCCTCGAGGGCGTCACGCCAGTCCAGGAACCGCGCCTCGAGTCGACGGGCCTGCGGGTCCAGCGGGGCTCGGACCACCGCGCGAGAACCGGATGGTAGGTCGAGGTCCCTCTCCCACCCCGCCAGGCTCACGCGCAGCCGCGTGTCCCGGGCGCCGTAGCTCTGGACCACGGCCACGGCCTCCCCCCGCCGGGCCTCCAGGACCGTGATGGCCACGTTGTCCGCGGGCGACCCCACCCCAGCCACCGCCCACATCTCCCCCCTGGGCGCGGCCTCAGGGTCATCCGTCACGAAGAGCACTTCCCCCCCACGGGACCGCCGGGCCGCCACGGTCCCTGCCAGGACCGACGCCGGGGTGGATGTCTCGACGGTGTGGTCCCCCGGCCCCGTGGCCTCTCGGGCGGCCAGCGCCCGCGCCGCCTCCAGCCTCGTGCGACCATCCGGGCGCAAGGCCCCCATGGACGCAGTGGAGTCCACCACGACGACCCGGGGCGCCCGGCTCGGCCCGGACCCCCAGTCCAGGCGCGGCCCGGCGGCCGCCAGGACGACAGCCGTCATGGCCAGCGTCCGGACGGCAAGGGGCAAGTCCGCGCGTCGCCGCGCCCCCCCGCCAGGAGGGAGGGCGGCCCGCAAGGCCAGCCAGGGTGCCAGGGAAGGCACCGCGACGGTCGTGGGGAGTCGCCACCAACGATGGAGCAGCCACAGCAGAGGGAGAGAGGTCAACCCCCAGAGGAGGCCCGGGGACTCCAGGACCATCACGCCGCCGGTCGCGCGTCCGGACTGGTCGTCACCCGCTCGCCGCGCCTCGCTGGATCGCTCATCCGTCCGGCCCCCTAGTACTCCACCACGTCGGAGAGGGCGGACACGCTCACCACCTCCTCGGCGCGGACCCACACGCGCTCGCGATTCCGCCGCACGCCGTATCGCTTGGCCTCCATGACATAGACCTCCTTGGTGGAGGAGGCGTCCGACTGGAAGTGCACGTCGGCGCCTTCCAGGGACAGGAAGTCCTCATGGACCTGCGCGAGCCGCCCCAGGTAGACCATGGGGCCCCGCACGTCCAGGACCACTTCGGTGCCCACCAGTTCGTCCAGGGGCGAGGCCAGGGTCATTGCGGAAGGAGCCGGGTGATGTCCTGATAGGTCACGAAGACCATCAGGGCGAGGAGCAGGACCAGGCCGACGTAATTGGCCACGGCGAGAGTCCCCTGAGAGACGGGCGACCCCTTCAGCTTCTCGATGAGCAGGAAGAACAGGTGTCCCCCGTCGAGGACCGGCACGGGCAGGGCGTTGAGCACGGCGAGGTTGAGCGAGAGGATCCCCAAGAAGAAGAGCAACGTGGCCAGACCATGCTGCGCGAACTGGAACGAGGCCCTGGCGATGAGGATGGGTCCGCCGATGCTCTTCGAGTCCACGTCCCGGGTGACGACCTTCTTGAGCGTGAGGAAGATCTGCTTGACCATGGTCAGGGCGTAGCGGCTGCCCCTGGCGCAGGCCTCGATGAAGCCCACCCGCACCAGCGCCATGTGCCTCTCCGGCACGACGCCGAGCACCCCGGCGGCGCGCGGCCGGACCCGGGTCCTGCGTGTCTCGCCAGGGGTGCCTCCGCTCAGGTACTCCACCTCCACCTCCCGGCCCTCGGACCAGGAGGTCGCCAGCCACTGGTTCATGTCGCGGCCGGTCTGTACCGGGTGACCGTCCACGGCGATCACCCGATCGCCCGGGGCGAGCCCGGCCGCCTGGGCTGGCCCACCCTCCCACGCGAACGCCGCTATCCTGGCCTCCGGGGCGTGCTCGATGCCGATCCGCGCGACGCGCTGCTCCGGGTCATGGGCCGGCTTGACCCGCACCCTCTCCGTGCGAAACGCCTCGTCCCCCTCGCCGGCGCGTTCCACGAGCAGCTCCAGCTCCCGGCCCCCGCTCTGTTCGATCCCCCTGCGCAGCGCGGGCCATTCCATGCGCTGCCCCGACAGGCCCACGACCCAATCACCAGGCACCAGTCCGGCCCGTGCGGCAGGCATATCCGGCGTCACGGCCACGATCTGATGGACCCCACCCCAGTAGACTGCCAGGCGCTGGGTGGCGAACGGGCTCCCCTCGGGCTTCAGGTCGGCCGCGGGAGTCACCTCCACCATCAGGTCGCGGCCGTCCCTCCGCACGGTGATGCGAGACGGGACCCCCGGGCGAGTCCTCACCAGCCCTTCGAATTCCGTCCAGCCGCCCAGCGGCACCCCGTCCACGGCGAGGAGCCGATCCCCTGGCGCCACGAGTCCCCGAGCGGGCGCCAGCTCCTCCCCGCCCGGCTGCCCTAGCCCGAAGATGGCCTCGACCCGGAGATCCTGTTCCCCATCCGCCCCTATCGTGGGTAGACCGTGCTGCGGGTCGTAGGCCGGGTAGACCGGCATTTCCAGGACGCGACCGTCCCGCTCCACCGTCAGTGTCGTGCCCCTCTCCAGGTCCGACAGCGCCACCTCGACGGCCACGCCAGAGAAGTCGATCACCGGGGTCCCGTCGACCGCGAGGATCCGGTCCCCCACCTGAAGCCCCGCCTCCTGGGCGGGCTCGCCGAAGCGAACCGTCCCCACGACCGGAGGCTGGAACATCACCCCGGCCTGGAACGCCACCACGATGGCCACGAACGCAAAAATCGCGTTCATGGTGACCCCGGCCGAGAGGATGGCCGCGCGCTCCCCGATGCTCCGGGTGGGGAATTCGTGGGCCTCTCCCAGCAGGTCCTCGTCCGGACTCTCGCCCACCATCTTCACGTAGCCACCGAGGGGAACCAGGGAGAGGCGGTAGTCCGTGTAGTCCTCCTCCCGCGGACCCCGGGGTCGCGGGGCGCCGAACCCCAGTCCGATGCGTCCGGAGGCGTCCCGCCTCCAGCCCACGAGTCGCGGCCCGAAGCCCAGGGAGAACGTCTCCACGCGCACCCCCACCCGCTTGGCCACGAGGAAGTGGCCCAGCTCGTGCACGAAGATCAGGAACCCGATGCCCAGGACGACCTCGACCCCATGGAGGACGTTCTCCAGGACCTCCGTCATGGGGCCACCTCGAGCCTCGCCTGGGTCCCCGACTCCAGAGTGAGCTCGGCCATCCGGCGACGGGTTGCAAGGCGGGCCCAGCCATCGGCCTCCAGCACGTCCTCCAATCCAGGCTTCTCTACCACGACGTGATCTCCCAGGACCTCGGCCACTACCCGCGAGATATCCAGGAAGGAGATACGCCCGTCCAGGAAACGCAGGACGGCCTCCTCGTTGGCGGCATTCAGCACCGCCCCCGCGGTCCCCCCCATGCGAATGACGCGATAGGCCAGGTCCACGGCAGGGAAGCGTTCCAGGTCGGGTCGCTCGAACTCCAGCCGCCGCACGGAGGCCAGGTCCAGCGACCTGCCCCCCAGGGGACGGCGCCGCGGGTAGGTGAGGGCGAACTGAATGGGGACCTTCATGTCCGGCAGGCCCAGTTGCGCCATCACCGAGCCGTCGTGGAACTCCACCATGGAATGGACGATGGACTGGGGGTGGACGAGCACGTCGATCTGTTCCGGAGCCAGATCGAAGAGCCACCGGGCCTCGATGACCTCCAGGGCCTTGTTCATGAGCGTGGCGCTGTTGACCGTGATGACGCGCCCCATCTCCCACGTAGGGTGACGCAGCGCCTGAGCCGGCGTCACCCGCGCCAGGTCCGCCGCCTGGGTCAGCCGGAAGGGCCCACCCGAGGCAGTGAGGGTGATGCGCCGGACCTCCTCGCGTCCCCCCGCCAGCAAGCACTGGAATACGGCGCTGTGCTCGCTATCCACGGGGATGATCTGCGCGCCCGTGCGCTGGGCCAGGGGCATCAGGAAGGCCCCGGCCATCACCAGGGACTCCTTGTTGGCCAGGGCCAGCCGCTTCCCAGCCCTCGCCGCCGCCACCACCGCCGGGAGCGCGGCCGCCCCGGTGATGCCCACGACCACCACGTCCACATCCTCCCGGGCGACGAGCGTCTCCAGCGCACCGGCGCCCTCGGCGAGGTCCACACCGGACCCATCCCAGGCCTCGGCCAGGCGCCGGCATGCCTCGGGATCCGTCACGACTACCGCACTCGGGCGGAACCCCCGCACCTGTTCCAGGAGGAGGCGCCAGTTCGAATGACCCGACACGGCGACGAGCTTCAGATCACCCTGGAGCTCCCGGATCACGTCCAGGGCTTGTCTTCCCACGGAGCCGGTGGACCCCAGGACGCAGACTCCTATCATGGTTCGCTGGCTCCGCTCGCGTTCACGGTCACGGTGAGACGACGCGGCCCATGCAAGCGCATGGGCCGTGGACATCTCCGGCGGCATTGTAGCGGGGTCGTCATCCATGTAAACCGCAATCCGGCTTTTCCCTTGACAGGTCCGGCGGGCCCCCGTTCGATCGCCCCGGCCCACCGGAGTCGCCCGCCTTGAAGCCCGAACTGTGGCGCATCCCCCACGTCCCCGAGGTCGCGTTCCTGGCCTGCATTGTCCTCGGAGCCCCCGCCCTCTACCAGGTTCTGCGCTCGTGGCGGACCCAGGGGAGGCGTGCCCTCGCCGGGCTCGTGGTTCCGGCCATTCTCATCGCCCTCATTGCCAAGTTCGCAGTCCTCGATCACCGATTCGAAACGATCCCCATCTTCTCGTACGGCGTCTGCATCATGTTTGGCTTCCTCGCCGCCATCGGACTCGCCGCATGGAGGGCAAGGCGGGAGGGCATCGACCCCAGCGCCGTCCTCGACATGGGGATCATGGCGGTGGTCGCCGGGATCGTCGGCTCGCGCCTCCTTCATGTGCTCCAGTTCTGGGCTACGGACTACGCGGGGCGACCCTGGTATCGCCCGCTGGAGATCTACCGCGGCGGGCTGGTATTCTACGGCGGGCTGCTCCTCGCCGCGCCCGCTTGCATCCTGCTCCTGCGCCAGCGAGGCATTCCCATGTGGCGAATGTCTGACATTGCTGCGCCGTCTGTTCCCCTCGGCCTCGCCATTGGTCGAATCGGCTGTTTCCTGAATGGCTGCTGCTGGGGGGCACGCTGCGCCCCGGACTTCACCCTGGGGGTTCGCTTCCCGCATGACTCCCCAGCCTGGCACCACCATGTGGAGACTAGCGGCCTGTTCGACCTCCAGCGCTGGAAGGCAGAACTGCTCGCAAGGGGAGATTCCGCCGATTGGTACGCCTTCGTCCGCGACACCATGGGCTGGGACGCCCTCTACCAGACGCAGCCCATCCTGCGCGAGTCCTCCTGGCCTGTCCACCCCACCCAGCTATACGAAGCCACGGCCGCTTTCCTTCTCTGCGCCTTCCTCACGTGGTGGTATCGCCACCGGAGAGGAGAGGGAGAGTTGCTGTGGCTCATGGGCTCGCTCTACGCTTCCGAGCGCTTCGTCATGGAAACGATCCGTGGAGACACGCACTCGCATCCCATGGTCGGCCCTTTCACCATGTCGCAGTTCATAGCCCTCGCTTCTGCCCTATGCGTACCTATATGGTTGTTTTTCAGGTACTTCCGAAAGTCCGGCCGACTCCATCGGGGAACTGCCACCTACTGAATCGCCTCGATCCCCACGGCGTGCCAATGCGCCGCCTCGCTCATCGAATTCCCTAATTTCCGTTGACACGGCCCGATGCCCTGTTAGATTGTGCGGTCGCCAGGGTGGCAAACACCCTGCGTCTCGTCGTCGTTTCGGCTCGCTCTATGGGATCAGGTCGCTTGGACGGCTCGTGGCGGGCGTGCGCCCCGTGCGCACCCCCGCCACGGGTCGTAACGGTTCTTTGACAATTTAGCAGCCAGCCGTGTCGAGAGCGTGGTCCCCGGCCAAGCCGGGGGCAACCGGACGGACCGCCATCGGGCGGGCCTTCCGGCGCGGATCACGAGCAAAGCGCTTTCGACCGGAAATGCCCCTATTCAGCCTTTTCGGTTGGATTGCGCACAAATCTTCTTTCAACAAGAGGGTTTGATCCTGGCTCAGAACGAACGCTGGCGGCGTGGATTAGGCATGCAAGTCGAGCGCGAAAGCCCCCTTCGGGGGGCCGGTAGAGCGGCAAAAGGGTGAGTAATGCCTGGGTAACCTGCCCACAAGACGGGGACAACCATTGGAAACGATGGCTAATACCCGATGGTCCTGGAGGGTCGCATGTCCCACCAGGTAACGATGGCCTCTGCAAGCAAGCTTTCGCTTGAGGAGGGGCCCAGGTCCTATCAGCTAGTTGGTGAGGTAACGGCTCACCAAGGCGATGACGGGTAGCTGGTCTGAGAGGACGACCAGTCACACGGGAACTGAGACACGGTCCCGACTC
>JACQVX010000227.1 GCA_016209495.1 Planctomycetota bacterium | reverse complement strand
GCCTCGCGGCGGGGGCGGCGGGGGCGGCGGGGGCAGTGGAGACGGTGGCGGCTGCGGAGGCGTTCGCCCGCGGGGCCACCACCGGGTGCTCACCGGAGGGTCCACGACGGGCCCGGGCCACGGAACGGCCGGCCGCGATGCAGGGGGTCTGGCCGCGGAGGACCGATTCGAGATCCTGGGCCAGCTCCGCGGCGGTGCGATAGCGGTCGTCGGGGCGCTTGGCCAGCATGGTCTCGATCACCCGGGCCACGTGGGGGGAGACCTGGGGGTTCACCTCGCGCACCGGGGGCAGGGGCTGGGTCACGTGGCGGGTCATGACCACCGCGGGGGTCGAGCCCTCGAAGGGGACGCGGCCCGTGACCATGTGGTAGAGGGAGGCGCCCAGGCTGTAGATATCGGCGCGACCGTCCACCTCCTCTCCCAGGGCCTGTTCCGGGGCGATGTAGTAGGGCGTCCCCACGCCCTTGCCCTCCTGGGTGAGGCTCATGTCGGCGGAGCCCAGGTCCTTGGCCAGGCCAAGGTCGCTGAGCTTCACCTCGCGATTGGTAGAGAAGAGTATGTTGGCGGGCTTCACATCCCGATGGATGACCTGGTGCTGGGCAGCGTATTCCAGGGCCCGCGCCACCTGCAGGGCGATCTTGCAGGCCTCCAGCTCGTCGATGCGCCCCACGTGCCGGAGGCTCTCGGCGAGGCTGGAGCCCTCGATATACTCCATGGCGAAGTAGTAGCGGCCGCGGTCCTGGCCGAAGTCGTAGCCGTGGACGATATTTGGGTGGTTGAGGCGGGCCACCACCTTGGCCTCGCGCACGAAGCGCTCCACCAGGCGGGAGTCCTTCTTCAGGTCGGCGGGGAGGACCTTCAGGGCCACGACCCGGTCCAGCCGGGGGTCCCGGGCCTTGTAGACCACCCCCATGGCGCCCCGGCCGATGCGTTCCAGGAGCTTGTAGCCGCCCAGGGTCTTGCCGGAATGGGTGGACGGATCCTCGTGGGCACTGGTCGGAGCGGCGGGCGTCGAGACGGGGGTGACGGGGGTATCCGGGGGCGTGGGCACGGGCTCCACCGCCTGCTCGGGCCGGGTGCGGCGGCGGATGATCGGGCGAGCCTTGCCCCGAGGGGGCGTGACGCCCTTCAGCATGGAGCGGGCGAGCCGACGGCGGACGCCCTCCAGGATCCGGCTGCGCTGCTGCTCCGTGATGAGCCCGGTGCCGAGGGCGACGGCGTCCGCGAGGATCTGCCGGCCACGCCCGCGAAGCGCCACCGCCCGTTCCAGGCAGCGGCGGGCGTCGGCCTCCGTGAGGGCTCGGTGCTTCACCGCGATCTTCAGGAACAGCCGCTCGGACCTCTCACGCGCCCCCATGGCCTTGCTCCTCATCATCATGGAGGGCAATCCCGGGACCGCCCCCACCTGGGGACCCATCGCCGAATGCACCGGGTCATGGCGGTTTGCGAACACGGCCCATCGCCCCGTGAGGAGCGCTCGGGGCCTCCCCTGTGGACGTGGTCCACAGGTGTGGCCGCCCTCCACAGCCCCGTTTCCCCTCCTTGGGTGGTCCTCTCCCGGGGCTACCCCATGGCGCTGCACATCTGTGAATCATCGGCATGGACCTTGACCCTGACTCGGTGACGTCGGGAGGAAGGCGAGGATGCGAGGACCGAGGACCGTGGCCCTGGTGCTGGCCTTCCTGGTGGTGTCGGCCGGCCTCCTCCAGGCGGACGACCTGTCATCGGTCGTCACCCAGCTCGCCCGGACCCACCGGGGCGTGGCCATCTACACCTACCTCGAGGGACACCACCCGGACCTGGCGCGCGCCGCGAGCGCGGCGGGGCTCGCCCGGCTCCTGGACGGGGACATGGACCTGGCCGGCTTCCGCGCGAACGTGGCGGCTGCACGCCCCGGGGCCCGTCTGCGGCGGGAGCTGGACACCCTGGCCAGGGTCCTGGAGGAGCACCCGGTCACCCCCCGGCCGGGCAATACCGTCAGGGAGTACCTGGCGGACCCGGACGGCCGCGACGCGCGGCTGTTCGGGCGGCTCTGGAACGGGGCGGAACACCCCTTTCGCGACGCCTGGGGCGACAAGATGGGGACCGTGGGCGTCTACTCGGAGCCAGGGAAGCTCCTGTGGTTCAACCCCGACGTCAGCATCCCCGAGCTGGGGATCCGGGCCGGCGTCCCCCTGACCGACGCCCAGAGGGACGCGGTGCTTCGCCTCCTCTCGGTGCGCACCGGGAACGTGAACGCCCCGACGGGGGCCCCGGTGGCGTCCACTGCCGCCCGGCCCGACGGGACGGCGGTCTACCCCACCCACGTGGGCCGGGCGGTCAACCCCAACCCCGGCGAGCTGGCCATCCTCAACGGCCAGGGCGAGGTGGTGGGCGACCTGGTGGTCAAGGGCGCAGGGCCCACCAAGACGGGGGGCTGGGGCGACGGGCGGCTGGACTTGAGCGAGGCGTGGATGGACGCGGAGCTCTCCCGGAACCTGGCGCGGAACGGGGTGCGGAACTACGACGCCCTGGCGATCATCGTCCCGGCCAGCGCCGCCGACGGGAAGGCCATCTACGTGCGCATGCCCCGCTCGACCCTGCGCCACCAGGACCTGGACGCCATCGCGGACCCGGCCCTGAAGACGACCCTGGAGTACCTGGCCCGCGAGGAGGCCATCCGGTCGGGCAGGGCGGGGCTCTCCATCGCGGACTACGTGGGGGACGTCCTGGTCCGCCACTCGGGCCAGAACGCGGGGCGGCTGGCGGGACTGGGAGTGGAGCACGGGTCCATCTACGGGCGGGACAACCACGGCCTGGGCGAGACGGTGGACTGGGGCTGGGTGAAGATCCACGAGAAGGAGTACGCCGAGCAGAAGGACAGGTTCTGGGAGGCCATGAAGACGACCATCGAGCGGGTCAACGGCCAGTTCCCGGACAACGAGCGCGTGGACCTGGCGGCGGCGCGCGGGCGCTTCGACGAGGCCTACGAGGCGGGGCGGCAGGCCGTGGCCGGCTTGCCGGGCTTCCGCTTCTCCCGGGCGGCCCTGGAGGGGGTGGGCGAGTCGGACCTGCGCACCCTGGCGGGCGAGATGGGGCTCAAGGACGACAAGGGCCAGCCCCTGGGGTCCAGCGCCGCCAGGAAGGAGATCCTGGACGCCCTGGAGCGCTCCGGCCGGATGGAGGCGCGCGGGGACCCTGTCTACCTGAACAGCGGTCCCGACGCCCTGCGCGGACTCCGGCGCTCGCCCAGAGACGGCCTCACGGAGGTCCTGCGCGATCGGGTGGCGGCGCGCCTGGGCGCGAGGCCGCCGGCGGCCGACCGGCTCTCCACCGCGGAGGTCCTCCGGGACCGGGACGCGCGGGAGGCCCAGGAGGCGCGGAGGCGGTTCCTGGACCGGCTGCGACGGGTGAGGGCACCGGGGCGCTGATCCCAGGGCGGCATGGACGGAATGGGTCGAAGGAGGAACGGAGAGGCAATGACGACGCGAAGGACCTGGTGGGCGGCGTACGTCCTGGTGGCCGTGGCGGCAGTCGGCTCCGTGGCGCGGGCCCAGGGCGACCCCATCGCGGACCGCTACGGCGAGACCCTGGACCTGACGAAGGACCCGGCGCTGGCGGAGCGGCTGCGTGGCGACGGCCTGGTGAAGCCGGGCCAGACCACCGTCACGGTGAACGACGCCTTCCTGGCGGACTACGTGGCGGTGCGCCGGTTCCGGGAACTGCCGCGGTTCAAGCCCGGGGACCGGGTCTTCGTCGAGACCTCGGGCGAGCTGCACTACCGGGCGGAGGTCGCGTCGGTCCGGCCCGACGGGACCTACGAGGTCCGGGTCTGGGACAAGCTGAAGAGTCTGCGCCGCCCCGGCAGCGACAACGCGGACATCGACCGCGCCACCGGCGAGATCACCAGCACCGAGCCCACCCTCGTGGAGGTCGTGGACCCGGCCACCGGCCAGAAGCGCCAGGTGGAGATGCTCAAGCCCTGGCTGGAGCGGCCCAACACCCGGACCGTCACCCTGCGCCATGACGAGCTGGCCCGGCTGAACGACGCGGCGGACCGGCCCTCGGGCAAGGACTACGACCTGAACGGCTACCGGGTGGAGCTCTCGCGCGACCCGGCCACGGGCCGGATCACGGACGCCATCCTGGCGGAGCGCGTGGACGCGGGGCTGAAGGTGGCGGAGGCCATGGCGGGCCGGGGCGAGCTGGACCTGCGGCTGCCCGAGGACCCGAAGGCGCGGGACGCGGCGGTGGAGCGGCTCTCCCAGGCGCAGCGCAAGCTCATCATGGAGGTCTGGTCCCAGAACCCCATGTCCTACCTGCGGGGGGACTGGGCCAACGACCAGTGGAGCCGGATGAACCAGGACCCGGAGGTCCACCGGAACGGCCGGCTCCTGGTGAGCGGGGTCCTCAAGTACAAGGTCGGCGTGTGCAGCGACCAGACGGCGGCCATCACCTCGGTCATGCGGGAGGTGGGCCGCCGGGCGGGCTTCGACGTCCGGGCGGTGAGCGGCATGACCCACGACGGGGGCGGCCACGCCTTCCTGATCGTGCGGCTGGCCAACGGCAAGCAGTTCCTCATGGACCCCTCCTGGCACGCGGTCACCAACCACACCCGCTGGGCCGCCATGGAGCCCATCGACTTCGCCACCTACGACTCCCGCTGGTGGTCCAACCGCCACCTGAACCGCTTCGACGAGCCGGTGGCGCCGGGTCGCTTCGTGGCCGCCGGCACCCCCGAGGCCCGGGCCCGGGAGCGGGGCTACAGCGAGCGCTTCCTCGAGGCCCTCGTGGCGAGCAAGGTCCGTCTCGCCCTGGGCGACCAGCTATCGACGGCGGACGCGGCGACCCTGCAGAAGGCGGCGGATCAGGCCGTCCGCGAGGTCCTGGACGGACCCGCCGGCGGTGGCGCCCGGGGTCGCGGCCGGGACGTGGCGCTCCGGCTCGCCTTCGACGGCGACCGGGCGGAGCTGGCGCGGCGGTCCGTGGACCTGGCGAGGGCCCCGGTGGCCTTGAATTCCGGCCCGGACGCCCTGCGGGGCTTCCGCCGCGCCACGCAGCCCGGGATCGTCGAGGCCCTCCGGCGGCGCGTGGCCACGGCCACGGACGCGTTCGGGCCTCCCCCGGCGGATCCGGGCGAGGCGCGGACGGTCCGCGAGGCGAGGGAGGAGGCCCGCAGGCGGGCGGAGCGGGCCCGGCGAGAGGCCGTGGACCGGGCCCGCCGCGTGGGCGGCCGGCGGTAGGGTAGCCCGTGGACCTGGACATGGCGAGGCGGCTGGCTATCGGGACGGCGGCGGTGGCCCTGGCGGTGGCCCAGCGGGCGGCCGCCTACGACCTGGACGTGCACCGTAGCTTCGTGGACCAGGTCCACGGGAACCGGCAGGACCTGGACCGGCCGGTGGACCTGCCTGGGGCCCACGAGCCGGAGGCCCTCCGGCTGGAGTTCTACGACCGGGCCCTGGCCGTCCCCGGATTCGGAGCGGCCTACGGGAGCCGGGACGGGTTCGCGTCGGCCGACTTCAAGGAGTTCCTGGGCCTCGCGCCTCGTTCGAGGGCCTTCGGCTTTGACCGGGTCGCGGAGGCCCCCGTCGCCGCCCTCGCGCCCTTGACGTGGCGCGAGGCCCTGCGGGAGGCCTCGGTGGACCCGGACACGGACTACCGCAACCAGCACCGCTTCTGGCGGGGCCCGGCTGCGGACGAGGTCCCCCTGGACGCCCTGGGCAAGGCGGTCCCCCACGACCCGCGCACCCTCTGGTTCGGCGCCCGCGCGGGGACGCCCACCCAGCTCCACGCCCACGGGGCCATGCGCCGCGGGGGTTCCAGGTCCGGCTCCATCTTCAAGGCCCTGACCTCGCCGCGGGACTTCGCCCGTCCGCCGGTGGCGCTGGGCGACGCACCGGACTTCGTCCAGACCTACACGGACCTGGCGGTACTGGCGGAACTACGCCGGCGGCGGGGCGAGGGGGGGGAGTGGATGGTCCTCTCCTACAAGGGGGGCGTCTACCACACCCTGGAGGACCTGGGGAACCAGATCCACACCACC
The DNA here is from genome assembly GCA_016209495.1 of Planctomycetota bacterium. Classification (GTDB taxonomy): domain Bacteria; phylum Planctomycetota; class JACQVX01; order JACQVX01; family JACQVX01; genus JACQVX01. Next base: position 17,804 of record JACQVX010000227.1, on the reverse strand, counting down.
CTGGTGGGGCACCCGGGATTTGTCCTGGACGCGAAGAAGGCCCAGTTCCTCACGGCCCTGCGGCGCCGCCTCGGCGTCGGGAACGCGGCGGGAGGCGCCTCCGCGCCCCGGGTGTCGCCGCCCGCGAGGCTGACGGTGGACCAGGTGGAGGACGCCATCGACAAGATCCGCCTCGGCCGCGAGCGGGAGGTAGCCCCGGAGGTGCTCTACGCCCTGGACAAGCTGCCCGGGGCCGAGAACACGGACGCGGTGCACGCCACGCGGATCATCTCGAACCACCACTTCCTCATCGAGGCCTTCTTCCAGGAGGAGTTCGGGGAGGCCCTGGGGCTCGTTCGGCAGGGGCGTTGGGGCGAGGTGAAGCCGGGCCTCCTCGCGTGCCTCAGGGCCATGCGCGTGGGGGACGCCGGTTTCGAGACCGAGCTGCGCTCCCGGCTGGGCGCCAGGCCCGAGGACCTGGAGTTCGGTCGGATCATCGCCGAGGAGCTGGTGGAACGCTCCAGCGCCGAGTCCAAGGAGCTCTTCGGCCTCATCCGCACCCTCTCGGTACCCGGCCTCCGGCGCTACGACACCTTCGACACCGAGCTGGGGCACCGGCCCAGGGAGTTCATGACCCGCACCGCTGGGCCGGAGGTGGACCGGATCTTCGAGCTGCACGCCGCGGCCTTCGCCCGGGTCGCCACCGCGATCCGGCTCTGGGAGGAGCTCTTCGAGCGGCGGGTGGCATCGGCGGACCCGGACCGGGTGGTGGCGGCGCTGGCCACGAGGCAGCTCGCCTACCAGGAGGGGGCGCGGCAGCGCCGGGAGGCCTACCTGCGGGGGCAGGAGGCCCAGGCCCAGAAGAGGGGCCTGGCCCGCGCCGGGGCGTCCACGGGCGACCCCGCCCGCGATTCCGCCCCCGATCCCATCCATGACCCCCGTGCCGTGCAGCCCGGGGTCACCCGCAGCCTGGACGGCAACCTCGACACGGGCCAGTAGCGTCCACGGGCCACGAGCCACGCCCCACGAGACACGATCCACGCCCATGTCCACGCACGTCAGTTTGCGCCGTACGCCCCCTGAACGGCTACGGTGTGCATGCTTTCCCATGCCCTCGACACAGGCGTCGCACGTCCGCATACTTTCTTCGATCCAACTCCCATACGCAGAGCCAGGGCCGAGCACTTCGACCACTGATACGGCGATGCCAATGGCCCTAGCACTACAACGCTATGATCGGAGGTGGATCATGCTTAGTTGTCCCTACACGTGGAAGCTGGAACTCAAGCACCGTCTGGGCAGAACGGCGGAGTCCCTTCGCCATGCCGTGGAAGCACCGTCAGAAGAATCCTTAATGGTGCGTCCCACGTAGCGCGACCACAGGGATCCAACTCCACGCGGCGGGCCACCGTCGGTACCAGCCGCTGGGCCAGCAGCAGCCGCTCAGGGGGCGCCGCGAGGGACGCTGCACGCTGGAGGAGAGGGAGCGGATGCGGACGCGCGTGCAGCGGTTGCGCTGGGCGCCCCGGCGGTAGGTCGGGGCTACCGGCGCAGCTCCTCCAGGAGGTCAGCGACCCCCAGCTCGGCGGCCCAGCGGTCCAGGTAGGCCTGGTCGAGCCTCTCGCCTTGCACCTCCACGACCCCAGACGCGTCGGCCATCTGGCGCTCCGAGCCGCCCATGGCCCGGGACCATTCCAGCTTGGCGAGGATCGTGTCCTCGGGCGAGGAGAACATGGCGGGTCGCCGGGCGATGGTGCCCGGGACGCGCCGGCGGAGCCGTTCGAGGTCGTAGGGTCGGTCCTTCCGGATCGCCAGGTCCACCTTGAAGGCGCTCTCGAGGTGTATGGCATTGAACAGGGTTCGCAGGCGCAGGGCCTCCTCCGCCGCCGCCGCGCTCACGTAGAATGCCCCGGCCAGGCGCTCCACGAGGCGGTGCAGCCGCTCCGCATGGGGCTCGATGAGGATGTCGACGTCCTGTGTGGATCGAGGCCGCCCGTGGAGATTGCTCGCCTGGGAACCGATGATCGCGTAGCGCAGGCGGAGCGCCTCCAGGGCCTCCACGACGAGGGCCGCCACCTCCTCCTGCGTCACGGGGCCAGCTCCGGGGCGCCCGGGTAGGCGCGGCCATAGAGCTCGGGACCGAGCCACAGACGGTACTCGGCGAGGCGCAAGGACTCCTCGTCGTAGTCGGGGTGGCGCATCCGGATACCCTCGGCCACGAGTCGTCGGGTCCAGGCCGTGAGCTCGAATCCGGCGAGCAGCCTTCGCCCCGGTCCCATGCGCCGCAGGACTTCGAGCTGTGCGAGGTGGGCATCGAGGGAGGTGTCGGCGGGGGGCCGCACCGTTCACTCGCCCCCGCCGGCCCCGAGGCGTCCCAGGGCGCGGTGGGCGGAGTCCCGCACGGCCTCGTCCGCGTCCCGGGTCAGGGCCTCGAGGGTCGATCGGCACGCGGGGGTGGCGATGTCCTCCAGGAGCCGCGCCGCTTTCCGGCGCTGCGTCCGGGACGCTGTCGGCCCCTCACGCTCCAGGTAGCGGGCCAGGGGCAGGGCGCAGCTCGGTCCCAGGTCCAGGATATCGCGCTCGGCCAGGTAGGAGAGTTTCGTCTCCCCCAGGTGGGCCAGGAGCTCGTCGACCCGTTCGCGCAGCTCCGGGTCCGAATCCCCGCGGGCCCGGAGGAGGTCCAGCATCCAGCGCGTGGCGTCACCCACGTAGGCCAGGTCCACGGGGGCGCCCACCCGGCCGAGGGCGATGGTGGCCTGCTGACGCGCCTCCACCCGGACCCGGCCCCCCGCCAGGTCCACGAGTTCCACCACCCCGCGCACCGTGATCAGGCGCGTGTCCTCGGCGGTGGCCTCCAGGTCCAGGGCCGTGCCCAGGGCCCGGGCCTCGCCATGGGCCGTCGCGATGACGAGGGGTCGGGGGTCGGGCGCGACCCGGGCGTAGACCTCGCCGAGGAGCAGCCTCTGGGCCCGCGGGCCCTCCAGCGCCAGCTCCGTCGCCTCGTTCAGCCGGAGCTCGGTCCCGTCGGCGAGCGAGAGCACCAGACGGCCCTCGGCCCCCGTGCGCACCACCGCGCCCATCCCCAGCCGGACCCCGGTGTCCAGCGCCACCGGGCCCGCCCCGGGGGCCTGCACGACCTCCGCCGGCCCTACCAGGGAGAGCACCACCGCGGGGCCCACGGGCAGCTCCCGGGGGGGCGGGGGCCGCGGGGCGAGCCACGTCACCGCCGCCAGGGAGGCGGCGGCCCCCGCGAGGGCCGCGGCCCCCAGGCCCAGGACCCGCCGCCACCGCGCGGGGCGCGCCGGGCGCGCGTGGAGCGCGGCCATGGCCGCCGCCGCGAGCGAGGCCGGCTCGCCGCGGTCGCGCGCCAGGAGCAGCTCCAGGCCCTCCGCCTGCTCGGCCCAGGCCGTGGCGGCCGCCCGGCAGGACTCGCAGCCGCCCAGGTGCCGCTCCAGCTCCGCGTCCTCGGCCAGGGTCGCCTCGCCGTCCATCCGCCGGCTCACGAGCCCCAGGTACCGCTCGTGGAGCTCCTCAGGACCCATGGCGGCTCCCTCGCAGCCGGTCCGCCAGCATGTGCCGGCCGCGGGTCAGCCGCTGGTTGACGCCGGCCTCGGTGAGGCCCAGGACCTCCGCCATGCGCCGGTAGCCCATGCCCTCCATGTGCCGGAGGACCAGGGCCTCGCGGTAGATGTCGGGGAGGGCCTCCAGGCCCTCGCGCAGGGCCTCCAGGGCGTCCTCCGCGGGGCGGGGGGCGGCCGGGTCGAGCCTGCGAGCGTCCGATGGCTCCACGGTCAGGCCCTCCAGGCTCTCGGGCGTCCGCTCGCGCTGCCGGAGCGCCTCCCGGGCCACGTTGGCGGCGATGGCCCGGAGCCAGGCGGCGAAGCGCTCGGGCCGGACCAGGGAGCCCAGGCCTCGCCAGGCCCTCCAGGCCGTCTCCGCGGCGACCTCCTCGACCTCGACCCGGCGCCCCGCCACGGCGTAGGCGACGGCGTTTAGGGTGGGGGCGTGACGCTCGAGCAGCAAGGCAAAGGCCTCCGGGTCGCCCGCGCGGGCGGCCGCCACCAGCGAGGCGTCCCCCGGCTCGGCGTCCACGGGGCCCATCCATACGCCAGCTCCTCCCCGGGGTCCAGCGCCACGCCCCCCGCGGGCTCAGTCGCTGCCCGCGAGCCGGGCGCGGAAGGGCTCGCGCACGCGGACCACCTCGCCGGGCCGGCCGTCCGCCCAGACGCGGAGCGTCCCCACGAGGAAGCCCACCACGTCCTCGCGGTTGACCGCCACGAGGTTCATCTTCAGGTCCACCGGCTCCAGCCGCAGGTCCTCGCTGGCGTTGAGGGCCCCCTCGGTGAGGGCCACGAACTCACGGGTCCGGACCAGGGCCTCGAAGGACTCCAAGGATCTCGGGCCCACGATGCTGGCCACGGGGTAGCGGTCCGCGTACCGCTTGTCCGTCCCCAGGCCGAGGGTGGACGCCAGCCGGTCGTTCCCCCCCCAGCCGATGATGAGGTGCGGGAAGACCCAGCCCCGCCCCGCGGCCCTGAGCGAGAGACCCTGGGCGAGGACCTCGAAGGGGGGCGAGTGGTAGGTGAAGCGCCGGCTGTCGTCGGCAAGTGCCGCCTCGACGGCCAGCCTGTAGGTCCCGGCCGCCAGGGCCAGCCGCCGGCTGGCGGTGAGGCGCATGGCGTGGTCCAACGGGATGGGGCGTTCCCACGCGGCCTCGCTCGATGCCTCTCTCACCCCTTCCCAGGTCTCGCCCTGGAGCCTCTCCACGGTGATCGCCGGGCCCCCGATCCGGGGATCGACCGGCACGAGGGCCGGGGCGTGGCAGCCACTGGAGTCCAGTGCGATATCGAGCGAGACCTCCCCCGCCTCGTCGGGTACATAGGCCTCCCGGTCGGTCCGGACGCGGGCGGCGAAGCCGCCGCCGGCCAGCGCCGGAGCGACATGCAGGACGGCGGCCAGGGTGGCCGCCAAGAGGGCGATGGGTCTCATGCGTCTCTCCTCCCGGGGCGATAGCCTCGCCCCCTGATGGGTGAGGGAGGGGGGCCCGATCAATACAGGGTCCTGTAGAATCCCGTCGCGTGGCACCCATCTCGCTCGTCGTCTTCGACCTGGACGGCACCGTGGCCGACACCTTCGAGGACATCGCCTCGTCGGCCAACCACGCCCTGGCCGTCCTGGGCCGGCCGGCCCAGGACCCGGCGCGGATCCGCACCTACGTCGGCGACGGGGTGGGCAGGCTGGTGGAGCGCCTGCTCCCGGGGGAGGGGACCGAGCCCCGGGCCGCGTGCGCGGCGGCCTTCCGTGCCCATTACGGGGCGAACCTCGTGGTGCGTTCCCGGCTCTACCCGGGGGCCGGGGCCGCCCTGTCGCGCATCGCGAGGCGCCGCACGGTGGCCCTGGCCTCGAACAAGCCCGAGGCCTGGTGCGGGGAGGTCCTGGAGCGGCTGGGCGTGCGGGACCTCTTCTCGGCCATCGTCGGGGGCGACACCCTCCCCGTGCGCAAGCCCGACCCCCTCCCGTTGACCTCGCTCCTGGCGCGCTTCGGGACGGCCGCCACGGCGGCGTTGATGGTGGGCGACACGGAGACCGACGAGCGGACCGCGCGCGCGGCGGGAGTTCGCTTCGCGGGGGTGACCACGGGCATCGCCGCCGGCGCGACGCTGGCGGCGGCGGGTGCGACCGTGGTCCTGGACGGGATCCCCGAACTGGCGGACTGGCTGGAGGGGCGGTAGTCCCCCCGCGGCGAATCAAGGCCCGCGGAGCCGCTCGAGCTGGGTCCGGGCCCGCTCGTGGTCCGGGTCGAGCGTCAGGGCCTCGCGTAGGTGCCGCTCGGCCTCGTCGCGGCGACCCAGGCTCGCCAGGACCACCCCCAGGTTGCTGTGGGCGTCCGCATAGCGGGGCTTGATCCGCACCGCCTCGCCTAGGTGAGCCGCGGCCTCGTCCAGCCGGCCCTGGAGCGCCAGGACGCCGCCCAGGTTGTTGTGGGCCTCGGCGTAGAGCGGCCAGACGACCAGGGCGGCACGGAACTCCCCGGCGGCCTCGTCCAGCCGGTCCTCCTTGCGGAGGTGGTCCCCCAGGGCGTTGTGGGCGAGCCAGTTCTCCTCGGTCGCCGCCAGGGCGTGGCGGAAGAGGGTCCCCGTGTCCCGCCACACGGCCACCTGGGCGTGGGTGAGCGGCACCAGGGCCGCCAGGGCAGCGAGCGAGGCGGCCGCGACGGCGGCCCGGGCGGCGAGGCCGCGTCTCGCCAGGGCCGCGGCCTCCCAGGCCAGGGCCCATGCGAGGCCCACCAGGGGGAGGTAGGTATAGCGGTCGGCCCGGGCCTGGGCCCCCACCTGCACCAGCCCGATGACGGGGACCAGGGTCCCCAGGTACCAGAGCCAGCCCACGGTCCACCAGGGGCGCCGCCGGGCGGCGGCCAGGGCCAGGGCCGTGGCCAGGGCCAGGCCCGCCGCGGCCAGGGCCACGCGGGTCGGGTCGATGCGGGCCTCCGGGTGCGGGTAGAAGACGACCAGGCCCGCGGGCCACAGGGCCTGCCCCAGGTAGGCCACGCACGATACCGCCGCATTGGAGACCCGAACCCCCACGGGGTAGGCGGCCAGGTCCACCGTGGCGTTCCCGGCGTGCTGGGCCTGCCAGGTGAGCCAGGAGGAGGCTGCCGAGAGGGCGAGGAAGGGCAGCTTCTCCAGGACGAGCCGAGCGGGACCGCGCCCCAGGCGGCGGGCCGGCCAGAGGTCGAGGAGGAGGAGGAGGCAGGGAAGGGTGACGAGCATGGGCTTGGCCGCCAGGGCCAGGGCGTGGAGGGCTAGCGGCGCCACGTAGCGCCCGGGGGCGGGGCGCTCCAGGTAGCGCGACCAGGCCAGGAGGCAGGCGAAGCCCAGGGCGCCGGAGAGGACGTCCTTGCGCTCCGCCACCCATGCGACCGACTCGGTCCGCAGGGGGTGGAGCGCGAAGAGGGCCGCCGCCAGGGCCGAACTCCACCACCCCCCCGTGAGCCGGCCCAGGGCGCCGTAGAGGAGCACGGCCGCCAGGGCGTGGCAGAAGACGCTCGAGAGGTGGTGGCCCCGGGGGTCCAGCCCGTGGAGCCGGCAGTCGAGCATGTGGGAGAGCCAGGTGAGGGGGTGCCAGTTGGAGGCGGTCCGCGCCGTCAGGGCCCAGCGCAGGCCGTCCACCGTGGGGCCGTCCTGCACCCGTGGGTTCGCGGTGACGTACGCCGGGTCGTCGTAGTCCACGAAGCCGTTGGAGGTGGCCGGCCACCAGACGGCCAGGGTGGCGAGAAGGAGGGCGGCCCCGAGGACGAGGTGCGTGGGGGGCCGACTCACGGGCCTCCCCCCTCCAGCGCCTTCTCCAGGTTGACGCGCGCCCGGGGGTGGGCCGGGTCGATGGCCAGGGCCTCTCGGTAGTGGGCCAGGCCCTCCTCGCGGCGGCGGGTGGCCACGAGGAGCACCCCCAGGTTGTTGTGGGCGTCGGCGTAGCGCGGGCGCAGGTCCAGGGCCCGACGGTAGTGGGTCTCCGCCTCGTCCAGCCTGGCGGTCAGGGCGAGGACGCTGGCCAGGTTGCAGTGGGCCTCCGGGTGGTCGTCCTTGTGGCGCAGGGCCTCGCGGAAGCAACGCTCCGCCTCGCCGTGGAGGTGGACGCGCCGCGGCCCCTCCTGGGGGTCCGAGGGGTCCAGGGGCATGGCTCGCTCGATCAGACAGTTGCCCAGGCCATTCAGGGCATTGGCGTGGTTCGGCTTGATCCGGATGGCCTCCTGGAAGTGGTGAATGGCCCCGTCCAGGTCCCTGGCCTCGAAGAGGGCATTGGCCAGGTTGTGGTGCGCGACGTGGTTGTCCAGGGTCACCGCCAGGGCGTGGCCGAAGAGGTCGCGGGCGTCCACCCAGGTGCGGGCCTGCCGGGCCGTGAGGGTGGCCAGGGCCGCCAGGGCCGACAGGGACGCCAGGACCATCGCCGCCCGGGCCCCTGGCCGCCGGGGCTCCGGGAGCGACCAGGCCAGGGCCACCGCGGGCCCGATGAGCGACAGGTAGGTGTAGCGGTCCGCCATGGACTGTATTCCCACCTGGACCAGCCCGATGACGGGGACCAGGGTCCCCAGGTACCAGGCCCACCCCACGGCCAGCCAGGGCCTGCGGCGGAGCTGCGAGAGGACCAAGGCGCTCGCCGCCGCCAGGAAGAGCGCGGCCGCGGAGACCTTCCAGGGCGGGATGGTCCCGTAGGGGTGCGGGTAGAAGATGGCCAGATCCGCTGGCCAGACGGCCTTCCGTAGGTAGTCGGCATAGCTCACCACGGCGTTCTCGATGCGCACCCCCCAGGGGAGGGTGTCCGCGGTGCTCACGGCCCCGCCCGCCTCCTGGGCCACGTAGGTCGCCCACGACGAGGCCGCCGCGAGGAGGAAGAAGGGCAGCTTCTCCAGGACGAGCCGCCCCCAGGCGCCGCGCGCGGCGCGGCCCAGCGGCCAGAGGTCCACGAGGAGGAAGAGAAAGGGGAGGGTGACGAGCATGGGCTTGGCGGCGAGGCCCAGGGCGAGGAGGAGGAGCGCCGCCGCCCACGCCGCGCGGCTGCCGGCGCGGGCGTAGCGCTCGTAGGCCAGAAGACAGCCCAGCCCCAGGGCGGTGGAGAGGACGTCCTTGCGCTCCGAGACCCAGGCCACCGACTCCACGCGCAGGGGGTGGAGGGCGAAGAGCGCCGCGGCCAGGGCGGCCCGCCAGGCGGCGCCGGTCAGGCGGACGAGGAGCCAGTAGAGGAGGGCCGTGTTGGCCATGTGGAAGGCCACGTTCACGAGGTGGTGGGCGCCGGACCTCTGGCCGAAGAGCTGGACGTCCAGCATGTGGGAGAGCCAGGTGAGGGGGTGCCAGTTGGCATTGAACCCGGTGGTGAGGGCCCACCGCGCCCCCTCCAGGGTGAGTCCCGCCAGGACCTGAGGATTCTCGGTGACGTAGGCCGGGTCGTCGTACTTGAGGAAGCCGGCGCGGTGGAGGGGGGAGTAGACCGCTGCCGTGACCACGAGCAGTCCCGCCATGGGCAGCCAGCGAAACCGCCCTCGCGGACCCTTGGCGGCCTCTGCCTTCACGGGACAAGAATATTCCGTCGCGGTGGGGGCTTCCACGACATTCTCCTGTGTGAAGATTCCACTGGATCGGCGGAGGGGACCGCGTATTATTCACGATCGTGCACCGGGGAGTCGGGGCGCCGCGGGTCGCAGAGCGGCGCAGGGTCGTACGACGATGGGGGGATGACATGAGTAGGGATGGGACCCGGGGCACCTGGTCCCTTCTGGCCCTCGCGGCGCTGGCCTCCGCCGCGTGCGGCCAGAAGGGGGGACATTCCGCCTTGCCGCTCGCGCCCGGGGGGCCGACCCCCGCGGCGTCCGCCTCGACGGCCGCCGGGGCCTCCACCGCGGCCTCGCCCGGGGGCGCCTTCGGCATGCCGGCCCTGGGCCGCGCCGAGGTGGCGCCGCCGGAGGCCCTCCAGACCTTCAACCTCGAGCTGGCGCGGGTGTGGGCCCGACTGCGGCCCGCCCTCGAGGGCTGGGGTCGCACCCAGGGGCAGTCCATGCTCACGGGCTTCTCCCACACCGGGGGCAGCTTCGAGGTCACGGTGCGGCAGGTGCGGGGTGTTCGCGTGGACCTGGGTCCCGCGCCCGGCTTCCGTGCCATCGCCACGGACCGCCTGGCCCTTGGGGTCCCGGTCCAGGGGGCCTGGACCGTGGAGCTGGAGGCGGACGTCCGGGTGAAGGTCAACCTGGGCCTGCGCATGACCCTGGACCTACCGCTGGTCCTGACGGTGAGCGACCTGGGGCTGGACGCGGAGGTGCAGATCGACGACTCGGATCCGGCGCGTCCCATCCTCCGGCGCGTGGCCCCGCCGGTGGTGCGGCGGACGGTGAACCTCAGCTCCACGGGGGCCTGGCAGGGCCTCCTGATGTCGGTCCTGGGTCCGGCGGCGGCGGGTCTGGCCCAGGGCCTGGTGGACCAGGCCTTGCAATCCCTGACGCCCTCCCTGGCCGGTCTCTCCGGAGCGCCGGGCCCGGTCCCCGGGGCCGGGACGCCGCCCCTGGTCGACTCGGGCTTGCCCACGCCCTTCCTGGAGGTGGTGCGGGCCGTGGATCGCAAGCTGGTCCGCGATCACCTGCCCCACGGGACGCTGCTACGCGCCCGCATGGACACCCCGGCCCAGGACTCCTGGGAGGACGCCTATGGCCCCGGCGGTCCGGGAAACCTGGGGCAGGTGGTGAGCCGCCACGGGGGCGGGGACTCGGCCATCTGGAGCGGCCACTACCTGGCCTCCCAGGCCTTCCGCCATGCGGTCACCGGCGAGGCCGAGGCCCTGGACCACGTCCGGCGCTCCGTGGCGGGGATCGGGACGCTCCTCGACGTCTACGGGGGAACGGGGCTCCTGGCCCGGGAGGCCGCCCCGCTGGCCTCGCCGGAGGGCCAGGAGATCCTCCTCCGGGGGGCCTTCCGCCAGACCGCCCTGGGGGGCGTGCCCTGGGTGGGGCGTAGCGGCGACGCCGGGATCTCGCGGGACCAGTATTCGGGCGTCTTCTTCGGCCTGGCCCTGGCCCACGACCTGGTGGCGGACCCGGGCGTGCGGGCGGACACCGCGGCGCGCCTGCGCCAGATGCTCGACTACCTGGTGGCCCGCCAGTGGTACGTGGACGAGGACCGGCCGCCCTTCGACCCGGCCGCCGGGGCGGGCTTCCCGACCTACTGGCTGGCCGTGGACAGCCAGCGGATCACGTGGCTCCTCATCGGGAACCGGGTGGACCCCGGGCGCTACGACGCCGAACTGGCGCGCCTGTCGCCCCTGGCGGCCACATCGTGGATGGGCGCCTGGCTCTCGACCTTCAACCTGGACTCGTACTACAAGTTCAACCTGGGCCACATCGCCTACTACAACTACTTCCGTCTGGAGACGGACCCTGTGCGCTGGCGGCGCCTCGCGCGCTCGTTCCTCATCATGCGCCGCTACGTGGGCCACCACCACAATCCGCACTTCGACCTGGTGGAGGTCCAGGCGGAGCCGGCGTCGGCGGCGCGGCTGGGGCCCTCGGTCCGCGAGTCCCTGCGCCGCTTCCTCCGGCGCAACCACCGGCAGATCGCCCCGCCGGTGGTGGACCTCTCCGGGGTCCAGTGGCAGAGTTTCACCATGAGGAACGTCAACCTCCCGGGCAAGACCTCCACCAACGGGACCGTCCTCCTCCCCAGCGAGCCCCTGGACATCCCGCTCCGGGAGTACACGGGCTACTTCCTCTGGCAGCGTTCGCCCTTCAAGCCCGCCACCGCCGGGGCCGGAGACGCCCTCGACGAGAAGCCGGGTATCGACCTGGTCCTGCCCTACTGGATGGCGCGCCACCATGGCGTCTTCCCGTAGACGCACCGCGGCGGCGGTCGCCGTCGCGACCCTCCTCCTGGTGGCCGGGGCGATCTACCTGCGGCCCCGGTCTAGGGGCGAGGACGCGCCGATGGTCCGTGCCAGGCCCCCGCTCGCCGCCACGTCCGTGGAGGGCGGCGGGTTCTCCCCCGCTCCCGGACCGGACGCGACCCCGCCAGGCCTGGAGTCCAGGCTGGACGCGCTCCTCGCGGCGGTGCCGGTCCAGGCCCTGTCGGGGCCGCCCGGGCCGGCCCGCGTCCTGGAGGAGGCCGCCCGGCCGGGGCGTTCCCTGGACCCGGTGGGCCTGGGCGCGGAACTGGTATCGGCCATGGACGCCTCGGCGGGCGGTCCCGCCGAGGCCGCCCGCGCCCTGGTGGGGGGGGTGGGCGGCGCCTCGGAGGCGCTGCTCTTCACGGCGGCCAGGGCCCTTGCGACCCGGGTGGACGAGGAGGCCGCGCGGATCCTGGCCGCCGGGCTCGTGGAGGCCGCTGAGACCCGCAGGCCGCACCTGGTGGTCGCGCTGGGCGGTTCGAACGCCCTGGTGGCGGACCGGGCCCTGGTGGACGCCTATGCCGGGGCACTGCAGCCGGGGGAGGTGCGCGCCGCCGCGGCCTTCGCGCTGGGGACCCGGCTCGCGAGGCTCCCGGGGGCGGATCGCGATCGGGCGGCGCGGGCGGCCTGGGCGGACCTGGACTCGGCGGACCCCGCGCGGGTGGAGGCGGCGGCGGACGTCCTGGGTTCAGGGCCCCTGAGCCCCGCCGAGGAGGCGCGACTCCTCGCGAGGCTGGCGCTCGACCAGGACCCGGACCGCCGCGCGGCCGCCCTGCGGGCCCTGGTGGCGGCCGGGACCGAACCGGCGCGGCTCTCGCCGGCCCTCCAGGGCGTGGCGGCGGACCCCGCGGCCCCGGAGGTCCTGCGCGAGCTGGCGCGGGTAGCGCTGGCCGCCCTAGGCGAGTAGTTCCCGGTACCGGAGCGGGCGCGCCACGTTCTTCACCGCCGCCTCCTGGGGCGGGCCCAGGCGGAGGCCTCGTCCATCGAGGGCGGCGGCCATCTCCTCCATGACCAGGACCTGGTCCAGGCGGGCCACGCCCTGGAGGCGGGCCGTGTTGTTCATCCCGCTGGAGAATCCGGTGTAGTCGAAGTTGGGGCCGAAGAGGCCCACGTTGAGGGGGGCCAGGTTGAGCCCCGTGGCCACGCCCACGGCCTCCTGGGCCAGCTCGGGGAACTCGCGGCCCAGGGGGCCCTGGCCCAGGGAGCGGGTGAAGTCCCGGATCTCCTCCGCGGTCCGCACGGCCGCGAGGCAGGACTCCACCACGGGCCGGTCGAAGAAGGGCGGGCCGAAGAGGCCGATGACGCAGTCGCCGACCAGCTTGTCGAAGACCCCTTCGTGCCGCCAGAGGATCTCCACGGCGCCGCGAGACCATCGGTCGATGAAATGGCCCACGCGCTCCGGGTCCTTCAGGCGCTGCTCCGAGAGCCGGGTGAAACCGGCGATGTCGGCGTAGAGCATGGCCACGGGCCGGCTGCGGGGGGTGAGGTACCGCTCCCGGTAGTCCTCCTGCGCGAGGAGGCGCGCCGTGTGGGCGCGGCCGAAGGACTGGTTCAGGAATCGGGCCTCCTTGCCGTGGTCCACGATGCGCTGGCAGATGGCATTGGCGAAGATCTCCAGGACGTCCCGGTTGAAGGTGGAGCCCATGTCCTCCCGGGACGACACCACGAGGATGCGACCCAGCCGCACCTCCTCCTTCATGCCGTAGATGATGGCCTCCTGGATCTGACCCCTGGCGATGGCCGGGATGGCCAGGGCCTCCTCCCCCAGGGCCACCCATTCGCGGATGGCCTCGGGATGGGCGCTGGCGTCTCCGTCACGCTCCGAGTCGTAGACCAGCCGCGCCCCCTCGAAGACCTTCCGGTAGAGGCGCTCGTCGTAGTAGCGGTCCTCGTGGCGGTAGCTGAGGAACAGGCGGTCGAACGCGACGTGGTGCAGGAGGACCCCTACCGCGCGCTCGATGCCTCGGTCCAGCAGGGGATCCTTGAGGGCGTCCGTGAGGGACATGAGGAGCCGCTGCTTGACCCGGGCCGTGCGGACCGCCGCCAGGAGGTTGTCCACCTCCTCGGCGTAGGCCAGGAGGTAGTCCCAGGCCTCGTCGGCGTCGGGGCCCGTCTCCTGGGGCCACGCCGCCCCGACGACGCCGAAGGCCTCACCCGCCACGTCCAGCACCCGCACCAGGACCCGGCCCCCCGCCAGGTCCAGGGTCGCGCGCCGGCCGTTCGCCCTCGCCGCCCCTTCGGCCGCGTTCAGCTCGTCCGCCCCCAGGGTGAGTCCGGGCCGCGAGGAGCGGTAGGTCGCCAGCGCCAGGGACTCGTCCAGGGTGCGGAGGAAGACCTCCCGCGCCCCCAGACGGTCGCGAAGCAGGGGCAAGGTAGCGTTCATGGCCGCGGAGAGCCCCTCGCGCCGGCGCTCCACCTCCTCGAGGGCCTGATCCACGAGGCCCGAGAAGGCCCGGAGGGCCCGCATCCGGGCCAGTTCGCCCTCCAGGGCGTCGACCTGCTCGCGGACTTCCGATTCCATGGCCACCTCCTCGCGACTGGCAGGGGGGGAATGGTATGCAGCAGAAGGGAGATTGGCAACGCCCAGCGGAATGCCTGGGGGGGGCCGCCGAGGCCGCCCCCCCGAGCCATTAAAGGGAGTGACCCGGTGGGACCATCCCACCGGGTCAGGGCTCTCCTTTGGTGCCCGCGGGCCGGGGACAGGGGGAGTCAAGCCCGCGAGCATTTTTTTGGAAGGGACGGGAGGGAAGAGAACAGGCGCCATGCCGCATTCACGTTCGACGGGGAATTGGAGACTTAGGTGGAAGAGGCCCTTGGGCCAGGGCGGAGGGCGTCACCAAGTCCGGACTGTCGCAGGGGAGGCATGGCACGAATGGCGTGCATACGAGAGGACCCGGTGGGGGCAGCCCACCGGGTCCTGGGGTCTGGTCGCCGTTCGCTCTCGCGGGCGTCGGCGCTAGGGGGCCACTTCGACGATCTTTCCGTCCAGGACGAACCGCACGCGCTCTCCCAGGGCGAGGCACTCGGCCACCTTGGGGTCGGAGGCCATCTCGGCCCACTCGTCGGAGAGGTAGACCACGCGCCGGGTCTCGGTCCCTTCGGCCATCTCCTCGCAGGCCTGATCCACCCAGACCCCGTCCACGAGGAGGAAGGTCCGCCCGCCGGCCCTCTGGAGGCGGTCGGCGTAGCGGTCCTTGTCCAGGCGCTCGGCCTCCTTGGCACGCCGGGCGCCCTCCGAGTCGCGTACCTTCTCGTCGGCGGCCTCCAGGCCCTCGCGCTCCTCGCCGCCCCACAAGCCGCTGCGGGGCTCGGGGGCTCCGGACGCACCGGACGCGCCGCGGTCCGACGCGCCGCCCGCGCGCGGGGCGCCGAGCCGGCGGCCCTCGTCCCGCCCGCGGCCGCCGAAGGAGCCATCCACTCCGGGTGGCGTCGTGGGCATGGCACCCTCGGGCATGGGCCTGGCCATGTCCTCGGTCACCAGGAACGAGGTGTAGGGGGTGACGATGCCGTATTTCTTCCCCAGACGGATCACCTCTTCCACCACCTCCGGGTTCTCGCCGTGGAGGCGAATCTGGTCCACCAGGTAGCCTACCTTGCGCGTGGCCCAGAGGGAGGGAATGAACCCGTTGGCAGTGGAGGGCTCGAAGGAGGCCTCGAAGACGTACTCCCGGGGCTCGCTGCCCAGGAGGCCCGTCAGGCGGACGGCGTGGTGGCCCTCGCCCCTGTAGCGGCCAAAGACCGTGACCTGCTGGCCGGCGAAGAGGTCGGGGGTGTTCCGGGGATACACGTCCCGGGTCCAGACCCCGTCGATAGCGACCTTCACGTCGCTCAGCACCGGGTGCACCACCTTGTCGAAGAAGGTGGAGACGATCACCTCGATGTCCTCGCCCTCGGCCACGTAGGAGCGGGAGCCGCGGTTCTCCTCCGCCAGGCGGTCCAGGAGGAGGGTGTTCAGGTCGTTGCCCACGCCGAAGGTGAAGAGGCGGAGCGAGGGGCCCCGGGCCGCGGCTACCGAGGAGAGGATCTTCGCCGGGTCGATCTCGCCGATGGTGGGCAGCCCGTCGGTCATGAAGACCACCATGAAGGGGCGCCCCTCCTCGGCCGCCTTGCCCAGGGTGGTGGCCACGCCCAGGGCCTCGTGGATGTTCGTGCCGCCCGCGGCCTCCGACTTCTCCACGTAACGCCGGGCCTCGGCCAGGTTGGCCTCGTCGGCGTTCGAGAGGCCGTCCCGCCAGGGGCGGGCCTCCGTGGAGAAGAGCACCACCGCGAAGCGGTCCTCGGCCCGCAGGCGGCCCAGGCAGTGGAGGAGGGCCGCGCGGGCCTGCTGCATCTTCTCCCCGGCCATGCTGCCCGAGGTGTCGAAGACGAAGACCACGTCCTTGGGGAGGACCGTGCCGTCGGTGGCGTGGAGGTCCGGAGTGACCATGAGGGCGAAGCAGGCCTCCTCGTCGGCCGGGTCCTCCCGGTGGGTGAGGAGGTTCACCCCGAAGGCCCCGTCCCCGGACCCGAAATAGAGGACGAAGTCCCTGTCCATGCGGACATCTCGGGCCTCCCAGCTCACGCGGGCGCCCCGGTCGCCGTCCCTGGCCACATCCACCTTGTGGCTGGGGGAGTAGATTGTCTTGAGAGGCTGGGTGGTCTGGATCGAGACCTGGAGGGCTGCCTCGGCCAGGGGCCCGGTGCCCGAGCGGCCGGGACGCAGGGGGTGGGTGTAGCGGTAGAGGCCACCCTCCCGGCCCAGGACCTCGCTGTAGGTGAGCTTGAGGCGCTTGTCCGAGTTGGGCTCGATGGGGAAGATGCGCGCCTGGAAGAGCCCCTGGCCCATGAACTCCAGCAGGCCCGGGTCCTTCATCCTCCGCACGATGTCCAGGTAGATGCCCCGGGCCTTGGCGGCGTCGAGGACCTCGCCCTTCACCTCCTTGCCGTCCATCCAGAGGGAGAAGCCGTCCAGGGCCGCCCCCTCGGGGAGCGGGAAGACGTAGGTCCCCTCGAGCATCGTCCCGGAGTTGTTGTGGAAGACCTGGTCCACGGTGGTGGTGGCCACGCCGTCCGCCACCTCCACCTTGCCCACGTGGAAGCGCAGCGAGACGACGCGGATGGGACCGAACTCGGGCGGGGCCATCTCCCGGGGCACCACGACGTAGCCCTGGGCCCGCGCCGGTGCCGCGGGGGTGGCCACGAGACCGACGAGGGCGAGGAGGAAGAGGACGGGGAGGGGGTTGCGGGCCATGGGAGGACCTCCAGTTCCAGGTGGATGGACGCGGCGACGGCGCAGCGGTTCCGACCCGCGTGAATTCGCCTTGTCGCGAGGGGCGCCAATGCTATCATTCCGCGCCCTGGTTCGTGAAAATTCTCACGAAGTCTGGTGCGGGGTGAGTCCCTACCTTTCCCTCCTGATCTATGGCGCCCTGGTGATCGTCACCTGCGCGGTGCTGCTGGGCCTCTCCACGCTCCTGGGGCCACGGCGCGGGGGGCGCCCGGTCAAGGTGGAGACCTACGAGTGCGGGGTGCCGGTCCTTGCCCCCTCGCGGGGCGCGGTCCACGTGAAGTTCTACCTGGTGGCCATCCTCTTCGTCCTCTTCGACGTGGAGACCGTGTTCCTCCTCCCCTGGGCGGTGAGCTACCGGAGGATGGGCGCCGCGGGGGTGGCGGAGATGATGGTCTTCCTTGCCGTGCTGGGCCTGGGGTTGGCCTGGGCCTGGAGGAAGGGGGTCCTGGACTGGAACCGGTAGCTGGGGGGGCGGGGGGCGTCCCGCGGGCCGCGACCGAGGTGCGCGAGGCCCTGGGGGCGGAGGCCCTCCTGGGCTGCCACGAGGACCGTGGGATGACCGTGCTGGACTGCGGCGCCTCGCGCGTGGCGCAGGTGCTGGGGGTCCTCCGGGAGGCCCCGGACCTGGCCTTCGATACCCTGACGGACCTGGCGGGGGTGGACTACCTGGACTACGGTCCCCTGGCCGACGGCCGGCCCTGCCCCGCGCGCTTCGCGGTGGTCTACCACCTCCGATCCCTGGCCGGCGGGGAGCGCCTGCGGGTGCGGGCCTGGGTGGACGAGACGGACGCCTCGTGCCCCACGGTCTCGGCGACCTGGCCCGCGGCCGGATGGCTGGAGCGGGAGGTCTACGACCTGTTCGGGGTCCGCTTCCAGGGCCACCCGGACCTGCGCCGGATCCTCACCCCGGAGGACTACCCCGGCCACCCGCTCCGCAAGGACTACCCCACCAGCGGTCGCGGGGAGCGGTCCCGCTTCCCCGTCTATCATCTCGGGGGACCGCCTGGGCGGCGGTCCCCCGATGTCCCCCTCGGGGGGGACGAGGACGCCCCCCCCGTCACCCCCCGACATCTCGGGGGACCGCCTGGGCGGCGGTCCCCCGATGTCCCCCTCGGGGGGGACGAGGACGCCCCCCCCG
>JACQVX010000228.1 GCA_016209495.1 Planctomycetota bacterium | reverse complement strand
GCGGCGCGATGCGTCGTCGCTCGTCGTCGGAATAGCGCTCCGTTGCTATTGCTCCTCCTCGCTCCTAGCCTCGCGCCGCCTCGCTCGGCCTCGGTGTTTCACGCAGTTATTGTTTTACGACTCCTAAGTCAGGGCGGCGCCATCTCGAAGGACCCCTCGCCCTCGTCCCATACCAGGTCCACCGGGGTGGAGGAGCGCGCCGCGAAGCGGACCGCGGAAGTGGCCTCGTGGAACTCCTGATCGTCCATGGCCGCGAGGAGGTCCATGACGCGCCCGGCGCCTTCGCCCAGCCGGAGGAGCGCGCCCTGGTAGGCCGCCAGGCGAATGACCTCCAGGCGGTACCTGTGCCGGAGGTAGATGTGCTCGTGGGGCAAGGCCGCGATCGCGGGCGGGGCGTCGCCCGGACGCGTGAAGGGCCCGCACGGCGCCGGCCGGCCGCAGGCCCCGCAGACCGAGTAGCGCCAGCGGTCGAGGTCCGCGGCGCCCACGATCAGGAGCGCCCCCAGGAGGCCGCCCAGGACGAGCGCCCCGGTCCTACGAGCTGCGCTCCAGCTCGACATGGGTGTCCTCCAGGTCCCGCCGGATCCGGGCGATCTCCTCGCGCAGGGCGGCCAGGCGTCGGCGGACCACGTCGGCGGGGATGGGGCCGGCCTCGATTCGCTCGTAGGCGGCCAGGGCCTCCTCGAAGTGCCGGAGGGCGGCCCCCTCCAGGGCGTTTCCGAACTTCCAGTGGGCGAACGCCAGGGCGGCGACGTCCGGTCGCGGGGCCTCGCCATGGGTCGCCAGCGCGGCGCCGGGACCGGCGCAGGCCCGGGTGATGGTCGCGTAGACCCGGGCGCATTCCTCGAACTCGCCCCGGGAGGCGTGCAGCTCCAGGAGCCGCAGCGTGGCGGCGACCCGTAGGGCCGGGTTCGCCTCCACCACCTTGCGCAGGAGGACCAGGGCCTTGTCGTGGCGTCCCTCGGCGATTTGCCGGTCCGCGGCCCGGAGGAGGGCGTCCGGTACGACGGCGGGGCCGGAGGCCACGGTGATGGCCGTCTCCGCGAGGGCGCGGGGGCGGCGGCCCGCCAGGAGGCGGTCCACGTCCTCGAGGAGCTCGTCGTGGTCCCGGTACCGCTCCTCCGGGCGCTTGGCGGTCATGCGCCGGATCAGGGCCCAGAGGCCGTCCGAGACCTCGCCCGCCACCTCCGCCGGGGGCGGCGGGAGGGGCTCCACCAGGTGCTTCACCAGGACGTTCACCGCGTTCTCCGCCGTGAAGGGGGGGACCCCGCAGATCAGGTGGTAGAGAGTGGCGCCCAGGGCGTAGATGTCCGATCGGTGGTCCACGGTCCCGCCGGAACCCTGCTCCGGCGCCATGTAGAGGGGGGTCCCCAGGATCACCCCGCTGGCCGTGAGGTCCGAGGCGGGGCCCAGGGCCTTGGCCAGGCCGAAGTCCGTGACCTTGGCGGGGCCCCGCTCTGGGATGAGGACGTTGGAGGGCTTCACGTCCCGGTGGATGATCCCCAGCCGGGCGGCGGCCCGGAGCCCCTCGGCCACGTCCCGGACGTGACGGAGGGCCTCGCCCGCCGGGAGCCGGCCCCGATCCTTCAGGACCCGCTGAAGGGTGGGGCCGTCCACCCACTCCATGGCGAAGTAGAGCCGCCCGTCGTCCTCCCCGGTCTCGTAGATGGTGGTGATGTTCGGGTGGGACAGTGCGGCGGCGGCGCGGGCCTCCCGGCGGAAGCGTTCCTGGAACTCGGCGTCCGTGGAGAGCCGCCGGTCCAGGACCTTCACCGCCACGATGCGCTCCAGGTCCGCGTCGTAGCAGCGGTAGACCACCCCCATCCCGCCCCGCCCCAGGACGCCGTCCACCCGGAAGCGCCCGATGCGGGCCGGCGGTGCTTCGGGCGACCCCGCGGGCGAGCCGGCCGCGCCGAGCGCGGCAGAGCCCGGGGCCGTCGCCATGCTGGGGACCAGCTCCACGGTGGTGTCGCGGGCGAGCCGCCGGCGCAGGAGGACGCCGAAGACGTCCTCCCGTCCGAGCTCCGAGTCGCTCACCCCTTCCCCCTCCGCGAGGGTGTGGCGGCGCTCGCAGCGGGGACAGAAGAAGGCGTCCCCCGGCCGCATCGCCACCACGTTGACCCGGTGACCGCAGGGGCATTCGAAGAGGGGCTGGGCCATGGCATGGGAAGCATATCACGGAGATGGCCTTGACCTCCGCACCTCCGGGCGACTAGTTTCACATGTGGGGCGGCACACTGGGGGCGTCCCATATGGGAACCGTGTCTGCCTGGAGGTGGCCATGTCGGTAAGCCAGCAGGAGATCGCCGATCGACTGGGCATCGACCGGACCGCCGTGACAAAGATCCTCAACCGGACGCCCGGTCACTTCGCGAGCAAGAAGACCATCGACCTGGTCTTCAAGACGGCCAGGGACATGGCCTACGACTTCTCGAGGCTGCGCCACACGCACGGGCGCCGCTACGAACGTCGCCCGGTGACCTGGTCGTCGGAGCTCCAGGTCCTGCTGGCGGACAGGTCGGTCTACGACACGGGGACGGGACTGGTGAAGAACATCTCCTCGTACGGGGCCCTCATGGCGGACCTCAGCTTCCCCAAGAACGCCTTTCCCCTGGAACCCTTCACCGTGCTCCTCCACATCACCGATGGGGCCCTGGCGGGGGTCCGGGCCGAGTGCGAGGTGATCCGATTCAAGTCCCACCCCATCATCGACATCGGCCTCAACATCGTCCAGATCTCCGAGGACGACCGGTTCCGGATCCACCGCTTCACCGACGAGGCCGCCGAGGAGCACGGGCTGGGGCTGGTGGAGAGGAGGCGGACGCCGCGCGAGCCGCGGGAAGAGGGCGAGGAAAGGGGCGACGCCCAGGAGCCGTAGACTCCCAAGTCCTTGACGCCCGGCGGGGCTCACCCTACGATCCGCGCCCCTTGGTCGCCACGCCCAGAGCGCTTCGGCCCCTGTCCCTCCTGGTCCTGGCCGCCCTCCCCCTCCTGGGTGGCTGTCCCCTGCCGGGGGCGCCGTCCCGGGGCCGGGGTCCCCGGCGGAGCGAGGAGGGGGCGCGCCTGGTCGTGGTCCACACCAACGACGTCCACGGGCAGGCCTACCCCGTCGCGGTGACCGACGAGTCCGGCCAGCGCCGCGAGCGCGGGGGCTACGCGGCCCTGGCGCGCTACATCGCCCGCGAGCGCGAGGCGGCCGAGAGGTCCGGGGCCGGTCTCCTCCTCCTGGACGGCGGCGACATCTGGCAGGGGACCCCCGAGGGGACGCTCACCGGGGGGAGGCTCTGCATCGAGTTCATGAACCTCGTGGGCTACGACGCGGCGGCGCCGGGGAACCACGAGTTCGACCACGGGGCGACCCGCTTCGTGGCCCTGGCGGCCCACGCCGATTTCCCCTTCCTCTCGGGCAACATCCTGAACGAGGCGACGGCCGACACCCCGGTCTGGCTGCGGCGCGCCGTGGTGCGGGAGGTGAACGGCGTGCGCGTGGGGCTCTCCGGGCTCACCACCTCCACGACCCCCACCATCACCATGAAGGGTTCGACGGAAGGCCTCGCCTTCGACTCGGAGGTTACCGGCGCCCGCGCCGCGGTGGCCGAATTGCGCCAGGCGGGCGCCCAGGTCGTGATCCTCGTGAGCCACTGCGGGGAGGAGGACGACCGGGTGGTGGCGCGCTCGGTCCCGGGCATCGACCTCATCGTCGGGGGCCACTCCCATACGGCTCTGGTCCCGGAGGAGGTCCCCGGCACGGGGACGCTCCTGGTCCAGGCCGGCTCCAAGGGCCGCTGGGCGGGCCGCGTCGAGCTCTCGATCTCCCTGCCCTCGGGCCGCGTGGTGGCGCACGAGGCGCGGCTCGACGAGCTGGAGGCGGTCCCCCTGGAGTCGGTCCCGGATGTGGCGGAGGTGGTGGCCCGCTGGAGCGGCGAGGTGCAGCGCCGAATGGAGTCCCGGGTGGGGGAGCTCCGCGTGAGCCTGGGCCGGGACCCGGCCCCATTCTCCAGCCCCCTGGGCTGCTTCCTGGCGGACCTCATGCGCGAACGGACCGGGGTCCAGGTGGCCTTCCACAACAACGGCGGTATCCGGGCGGACCTGGCGGCGGGCCCGGTGACCCTGCGGGACCTCTTCCAGGTCTCCCCCTTCGGGAACACCCTGGTGACCTGCACCCTCGAGGGCTCCACGCTGAAGAAGGTCCTGGAGCACGCCCTGGCCTACCCGCGGGGGGCCATGGAGGTCTCGGGCCTGGTGTGTCGATTCGACCCCACGGCCCCGGAGGGGGCCCGGGTGCGCCGGGTGGAGGTGGGCGGCGAGCCTCTGGACGAGGCGCGGTCCTACCGCGTGGTGACCAACAACTTCATCTTCCAGGGCGGGGACGGGCACACGGCCTTCGCCGAGGCCACCGAGGTGGAGGAGACGGGGGTGGCCTTCCTGGACGCCCAGACGGACTGGTTCCGCGACCGGGGGCCCGTCGACTACGCCTTCGAGAACCGCCTGATCCCGGTGGGTCCATGACGACCCTGCCGGAGGTGAACCGCTGGCAGGGGGCCCTGGGGCTCGTCACCCTCATGGGGATCCTCTGGGTCCTGAGCGAGCGCCGCGCGGCCATCCGGGCGCGCGTCGTGATCTGGGGCGTGGTCCTGCAGTTCGCCCTGGGGTGGCTGGTCCTCCACAGCCCGCGCTTCTTCCAGTGGGCGGACGAGGCGGTGCGGGGGATCCTGTCCTTCACGACCCAGGGGGCCGCCTTCGTCTTCGGGGGCCTGGCCACGGGCTCGCTCGCCACCACGAGCGGGGCCGGGCCCGGGGCGGGCTTCTTCTTCGCCTTCCAGGTCCTCCCCACGATCATCTTCTTCTCCTCGCTCATGAGCATCCTCTACCACCTGGGCGTCATGCAGCGCTTCGTCCAGGCGGTGGCCTGGGTCATGAACGTCACCATGGGGGTGAGCGGGGCCGAGTCCCTCTCGGTGGCGGCCAACACCCTGGTGGGCCAGACCGAGGCGCCGCTGGTGATCAAGCCCTACATCCCGACCATGACCCGGAGCGAGCTTATGGCCCTCATGACCGGCGGGTTCGCCACCATCGCCGGGGGGGTCATGATGGCCTACGTCCAGATGGGGGTCAGCGCCGGACACCTCCTGACCGCCTCCTTCATGAGCGCCCCCGCGGCCTTCGTCATGGCCAAGATCCTGGTGCCCGAGACGGAGGAGTCCAGGACGGCGGGCTCGGTGCGCATCCAGATCGAGCGCACCTCGGCGAACCTGGTGGACGCCGCCGCCAGCGGGGCGGCGGACGGGTTGAAGCTGGCCCTGAACGTGGCGGCCATGCTCCTGGCCTTCATTGCCCTGGTGGGCCTGCTCAACGGGGGCCTCGCGCTGGTGGACGGCCTCCTGGGCCGCTCCCTCGTGGGCGATACGGCCACGGGGGTCTGGTGGTTTCCCTCCAGCCTCAAGGAGATCTTCGGCTTCGTCCTGGCCCCGGTGGCCTGGACCCTGGGGGCCCCCTGGGGGGACCAGAGCCGGGAGCTGGCCAACCTCCTGGGGACGAAGCTCTCCATCAACGAGTTCGTGGCCTACACCCTCCTCGCCGAGGCCCGCGCGGCGCTGCACCCGCAGGTCTTCGTCATCGCCAGCTACGCCCTCTGCGGCTTCGCCAACTTCGCCTCCATCGCCATCCAGCTCGGGGGCATAGGCAGCCTCGCCCCGGAGCGGCGAGCCGACCTGGCCCGGCTGGGGATGCGGGCCATGTTCGCCGGGGCCTTCGCCTCCTGGCAGACCGCCGCCATCGCCGGGCTCCTCACCACGCCCACGGAGGAGGAATGGCTCCGGCACTACGCCGCCCGAGTCGAGGTGAGGGCCGCCGCCATGGGACCGGAGGCGGCGACCGCCGAGCTCGAGGCGGTCCGGGAGGACTATGCCCGCCGGTTCCCCGCGCCGCCGGCGGACCCGGGCCAGACCGTGCGGGAGCTGCGGGGGCGGGTCCTCGCGCCCGGCGCGACCGGTGGGGGCG
>JACQVX010000224.1 GCA_016209495.1 Planctomycetota bacterium | reverse complement strand
GCTGGGCACCAGCGTGCCCGGCGGCGGGACCACGGGACGCGGGGGGAGTTCCAGCACCCCGGCGCCGGCCGCCCCGCCGACGGGGACGGAGGCTCGAAGGCCGGAGGGACGGCTTGGCTGGCGTGGGCTGGGGCTCGCCGGGGGAACGGTCAGGGGGCCCCGCGCGAGCGGGACCGCGTCCGCCTCGCGCCCGGTCCCGCTCAGGTCCGTCCCCAGGAGGATGGCCCCCTCCAGGTCGGCGTCGGTGAGGTCGCATCCCGAGAGGTCCGCGTGGAAGAGGTTGGTCCCGATCAGGCGCGCCCGCGCCAGGATGGCCCCGCTGAAGCGGCCACGCTCCGCGTTGGCCCGATCCAGGCGGACGTCGCTGGCGGTCGCCAGAGTGGCGTCCACCGCCTCCATGTTGGCGTCGGCGAAGTCGCCTTCCTCCAGGGTCGCCGCGCTCAGGTCCGCCCCCCGGAGCATGGCGCCGCGGAAGACCGCCCCGATGAGGCAGGCATCCCGCAGCCTGGCCCCCGAGAGATCCGCGTCCCGGAAGATGGCCTGACTGGCCACGCTCCGGTGCAGGTCGGCGTCCGAGAGGTCGGCGCGGGTGAGGTCCGCGGCCTCGAGGTTCGAGTCCTCGAGGCGAGCCCCGCTGAGCCTGGCCCCGTGCAGGTTCGCCGCCATGAGGACCGTGCCCGAGAGGTCGGCCCCCCGCAGGTCCACCTCGATGAGGAGGGCGGCACGCAGGTTCGCCCCCCGCAGACACACCCCCTGGAGCCGGGCCCCCTCCAGGTCGATCCCCTCCAGCTCGGCGCCCTCCAGGTCCAGGCCGGAGAGCCCCTCACCGGATCGGAGCCTGCGCAGGACCTCATCGCGAATGTCGATCCCCAATCCCCAATCCCTTCCGGCCTCACCGCCCCCGCTCGCCTGGTCCCGCGACCCCTGCCTCCCTTGCGGCCCACCAGGCCCTGAGCCGTTCCAGGTCCAGCGCCCTCTCCCCCGGCGCCCCATCCGGGTTGTAGCGCGGCGCCTCGCCGGCGATGGCCACCAGGGCGGCGAGGGCCCGGGCCCTCACACCGCCCGCCGCGTCTCCCAGCCGTTCCAGGAGCGCCGGGACCACCGAGGCGTCTCCATGGCGGGCCAGGGCCTCGCATGCGGAGGCCCGGGTCCGAGCCCGCCCCTCTCCGAGGGCCAGCCTCAAGGCGTCCCGGCGTCCCAGACCGCGGGCCTGTCGCCACCAGCGCTCCCAGCTTCCCACCGCCGCCTCCCGGGCGGCCTCGCCGTCATCGGCGTCATAGCCGAAATCCAGTCCGGAGACGCGGCCCAGGGCCTCCGCGGCGGCCTCCCGGACGCCCCCCGCGGGGTCCCGTAGCCGCGCCAGGAGGGGTCCGACCGCCTCCCAGTCCCCTCGCAGCCCCAGGGAGCAGGCGGCGTCCCGTCGCGCGGACGCCCTCGTGTCCCCCAGGGCCTCGAGGCAACTCCCCAGGGACGGGGGCTCCCGACGCACCTTTCCCCCGCCAGGTCCCGGCGCGCCCGGCCGGTCCTTCAGCGCGGACCTGGAGATGGGGGGAACGACGAGGATAGCAAGAAGCAGGGCCAGGTTCCAGCGCATGGGTGCGATGTGACGGGGCTTGCGCCCGGTGGACTCAGGCCACCTTGGGCCGCTCCCGGGCCTCGAACTGGATGGAGACCTTCCGGCTCACGCCCGGCTCGTCCTGGGTCACCCCGTAGATGGCGTCCGCCGCGGCCATGGTGTTCTTGTTGTGCGTGATCACGAGGAACTGGGAGAGGTCCAGGAACTCCGAGACGATCTGGGTGAAGCGATAGACGTTGGATTCGTCCAGGGGGGCGTCCACCTCGTCCAGGACGCAGAAGGGGCTGGGGCGTGCCCGGAAAATGGCGAACAGGAGGGCTATGGCGGCCAGGGCCCTCTCGCCCCCCGAGAGGAGGGAGATGCTCGCGGGCTCCTTTCCCGGGGGCCTGGCGGTGATGTCGATGCCGCCCTCCAGCACGTCCTCCGAGTCCAGCAGGACCACGTCGGCGCGTCCGCCGCCGAACAGCTTGCGGAAGACCTCCTGGAAGTGCGAGCGCACCTGCTCGAAGGTGGCGAGGAAGTTGTCGCGGCAGATGGCCCCGGCCCTACGAATCACCTCCAGGAGGGAACCCCGCGCCTCCTCCAGGTCCCGTCTCTGCCCCACCAGGTAGGCGCAGCGCTCCTCCAGGGCCGAGAGCTCCTCCAGGGCATCCATGTTGATGCTGCCCATGCGGGCCATGCGTTCCTCCAGGTCCCGCGCCTGGGCCTCCAGGGCGGCCGCGTCCTCCTCGCCGTCCTCAGGACCCGTCTCCATGGAGCCAGGGTCCACACCCAGTTCCTCCCGCGACCGTTCCACCAGGGACTCCAGCCGTACCTGGGCCTCTCGCTCCCGCAGGCGCTGCACCGCCAGTTCCTGACCCGCCAGACCGAGCCGGGCCTCGGCGTCCTCCACGGCGGCGTGGGCCCGCGCCAGGGCCGGGCGGGCCGCGTCCCACTCCAGGGCCATGCCCTCCAGTGCCGAGGCGGCCTCCCTCGCGCTGGAGGTGGCCGCGGAGAGGGCGTCCTCCCCCGAGCGTTCGCGAGCCGCCTCCTCCTCCCGGGCCTGGGCGGCCCGGGAGGCCTCCGCCTGGGCCTCCTCCACGGCCCGCTGGCGCTCCTGGGCCGAGCGGGCCGCCCGACCGGCGGCCTCCGCCGAGGCGGCCTCGCGGCCCCGCGCCACGGCCAGCCCCTCACGCAGGCCTGCCACCGCACGCCCCAGGTCCTCGGCCGCCGACTCGGAGGCGGCCGCGCGGGCATCCCTCTGGGACAGCTCCGCGGCGAGCGTCTCTCGGGCGGACTCCACCCCGGCGAGCTGCTCCAGGACCTCACGTCGGCGTTCGGTCAGGGCCGCCGCCTCGCAGTCGCACTCCTCCACCTCCAGCGACGAGAGCCGGAGCGACTGGACCTCGGTCTCGAGCCGGGAGGCCGCGCGGCCCAGGTCCCTCTCCACGGCCAGGGACTCCGCGCCCCGCTGGCGGATCTCCTCCCTCAGGGCCGCGACCCGGCGGGTGGCCTCGGCCACGGCGGCCTGGAGCCGGGCGCGCCCGTCGACCGCCGCCCCGGCGGCCTCCAGGGCGGAGGGACGCCTCGCCTCCAGCTCGGCGAGGCGCGCGCGGCGGCTCACCAGCCCCCCGGCGCCGGGGCCGCCCGAGCGGACCTGGAGCCCGGGCCCGAGCACATGCCCCTCCAGCGTGACGAGCCGGACGGCCCGGACCCTCCCCGACAGGGACTCGGCGGTCGGCAGGTCCGCCACCACCCAGACGTCGCCCAGGACCCCCCGGAGCGCCGCCTCGAGGCCCGGCCCGGCGCCCGGCGCCACGCGGATGAGGTCGCGGGCGGCCCCCACGACGCCGGGGCCCCCCAGGGCCCCGGCCGCGCGGACACCCTCGGGAGACAGGTCCCTCGGCGGGCGCCCCTCCCGCCGGACGCGGCCGCCCAGGCGCGGCCGGCGGCCGTGCCTCCCCGGCGGCCTGCGCGAGCGGCGCCGCCCGCCCGGGGAGAGGGCCAGCAGGCACGCCTGGGGGGACCCCGCCTCCCGCAGGGCGCGGCAGGCCGCCAGGGCGGCCGCACGGTCCCGGACCACCAGCGAGCGGGCCACCTCCCCGAGGGCCGCCTCCAGGGCCCGGGCGTGGGACGGGGCCACTTCCACCAGGGAGGCGACGGTCCCCAGGACGCCCTGGAGCCGACCCTGGGCAGCCCAGTCCACGACTGCCCGGGCGCCTTCGTCCAGCCCCGCCCCCGCGCGGTCCAGCTCCAGCAGGGCCGTCCGCTCCGCCTCCAGCTCGGCGAGCCGCGCCCCCTCCTCCGCCTCTCGCCGCCGCGCGTCCTCCAGGGACTCCGCCGCCGACTGTAGCCGGGCGTCCTCGTCCAGGAGTGCGCGTTCCCCCTCGGCGAGCCGGTCCCCGAGGGCGGCGGCTCGGGTCCCGGCCTCTTCCTGCCGTGCCGAGAGCCGCGCCACCTCCGCGGTGGCGCGACCGCGCCGCTCCTCGATGCGCGTGCGGCGCTGGACCAGGGCCGAGTCCTCCGCGTCGCAGCGCAGCCGCTCGTTCCGCAGCCGCGCGACCTCCCGCTCCAGGTCCATGGCCTCCCGCCGCAACCCCTCCACGACCCGTCGCAGCTCGGCACGCTCCTCCTCGAGGCCGCGCGCCTCCGACTCCGCGCGGGCCAGGGCGGCCTCCCTTTCCAGGCGTTCCGAGCGGGCAGCCTCCTCCCCGTCGTGCGCCGCGCGGACGCGTTCACGGTCCTCGTCGAGGAGGACCCGCTCCCGGGCCGCCACGGCCAGTGCCCTCTCGCCCTCGGACCGGAGCCGCTCCAGGAGACGGCGCGAGGCGGCCAGGGCCGCCTCCAGCGCCTGGGACCGGGAACCCGCCTCCCGCATGGCGGCCTGGGTCGCCTCGTGGCGCGACTGGAGGGCCTGCCCCTCCCCCTCCACCCGTCGCAGGGACTCGGCGGCACGGGAACGGCCCTCCTGGGCCAGGGCGTGACGCCCCTCGACCTCCTGGAGGGCGTCCCTGGCCGCGGCGAGTTCACGCCCCTCCCGCCGGTAGCGCACCGAGACCAGGCGCACCCGCAGACGCCGGAGCTCGTCTCGCGCCTCCACGTAGCGTCGGGCCTTGGCGGCCGCCCATCGTACGCCGCGGAGCCGTTTCTCCACCTCCTCGAAGATGTCCACCAGCCGGGCGAGGTTCTGCTCCACCCGCTCGAGTCGCCGCTCGCTCTCCACCTTGCGGGCCTTCCACTGTCCGATGCCCGCCGCCTCCTCGAAGACGGCCCGGCGTTCCGCCGGGTTGGCGGCGATGAGCCGGTCGATGCGGCCCTGCTCCATGACCGCGTAGGCGTTCGTGGAGAGCCCCGTCCCGGCGAGCAGGTCCCGGACGTCCCGGAGGCGGCAGGGCCCTCCGTCGATGAGGTACTCGCTCTCGCCGGAGCGATAGAGGCGCCGCGTCACGGTCACCTCCTCCGGGTCCCGCCCCCCCTGCGCCGCGTCGGCCGGCCTCAGACCCCCGGCCTCGGCGAGGGTGAGCGTCGCCTCGGCCATCCCCAGGGCCTTGCGTGTCTCGGTCCCGTTGAAGATGACGTCCAGCATGGCGGACCCACGCAGGCTGCGGGCGCTCTGCTCCCCCAGGATCCACTTCAGGGCGTCCACCACGTTGCTCTTCCCGCAACCGTTGGGGCCCACGATGGCCGTCATCCCGGGCGAGAACTCGAATTCCGTTCGGTCGGGGAAGGACTTGAACCCGCAGAGGACGATCTTCTTCAGGTACATGGGCTCGGGGTCCGTGGTCGGAGGCGTGCGCGTCCTGACCGCGGGGTCAGGACCTGGGGGGATCGGAGCTGGGCTGCCAGAGGCCCTTGAGGGCGCTGATGGTGTCCGTGAAGTCGGCGGTGTCGGAGAAGTTCCGGTAGACCGAGGCGAAGCGGACGTAGGCCACCCGGTCCAGCCGCGCCAGCTCCTGCATGATCATCTCGCCGATCTCCGACGAGGCGATCACCCGGTCGGGCTTCTGCTTGGCGTGGTCCTCGATGCGGTCGGCGATCTCCGAGCGGACCTCCTGGGAGATAGGACGCTTGTTGCAGGCGGCCTTGAGCCCCGTCAGGATCTTCCCCCGGTCGAAGTCGACCCTGGTGCCGTCCTTCTTGACCACGCTCACGTGGATCTCCTCCCAGGTCTCGTAGGTCGTGTAGCGCTGGCTGCACTTCAGGCATTGTCGGCGGCGGCGGATGCGCATCCCGTTGTTGGCCGAGCGGGAGTCCACCACCTTGTCGTCGTCCTTGCGGCAGAAGGGACAGAGCATCCGATCAGAACCCCCTGGCGCCGACGGCCACAGGATATTGCGTCCCGTGAAACATACAACACAACATATGGCGAGTCAAACCCGCCACGGGCTCAGGGGGCGCCGCGGGAGTTCTCCTGTTCGACCATCTTGGCGATGGACGGGAAGCGGGTGAAGTGGTGGGCCTCCAGGTCGGCCTTGCAGGCGAAGGCCGACAGGGCGCTGGAGGCCTTGGCGAACTCGAACAGCTCGCGGAGCTGGGGCAGCTTGAGGACCTTGAAGTAGAGGGCGATGACCCAGACGAGGCGCTTGTACTCCTTGGCGCTCCGGACCGTGAAGTCCGAGAGTTCCTGCCTCGCGCCCTGGGCCTGGGCCTCCAGCTCGGCGCGCCCGCGATTGGCGTCCAGGAGGCGCTGGGAGAGGGCGCGCATGATCTTCTTGCCGATGACCGGCGAGAGGTCGATGACGCTATCCAGCTTGTCGCCCGGGACCTTGATGAACTGGCAGTCCGTCTTGGCCAGGATGGTGGCGGTGCGCGGCTCGCCCAGGAGGGCCGCCATCTCCCCGAAGTAGGACATGGGCTCGTCGATCTCGGCGATGACCGCCCCGGCCTTGACGACCTGCACCGCCCCCTGCGCCAGGAGGTAGACGTCCGAGGAGGTATCGCCCTCCTTGAAGACCGTGGACCCTGCGGGGTAGGCGATGGTCTTCCTCTGGAGCTGCTGCTGGCGGACCGCGCTGACCTTGGTGGGTTCCTGGCTCACGCCTCCTCCAGGACCACCCGGTTCCTCCCCCCCTCCTTGGCGCGGTAGAGGCACGCGTCGGCGCGGGCGATGAGGCCCTCGCCGCCCTCGCCCTCCCGGAGCAGCGCCCCACCCACCGAGACGGTCTTGCGGATCTCCCGGTCCTGGAATCGGAACGCGTGCTCCTCCACCGCCTCCCGGACCCGCCCCCCGATGCGGGCGAGCAGCTCCCGGTCGCAGCCGGGCACCAGGACGGCGAACTCCTCCCCGCCGTAGCGGGCCACCAGGCCGCGCCCCTCGCGGATGCTCCCCTGGAGGACGGCCCCCGTCTCCCGCAGGACCAGGTCCCCCGCCGGGTGGCCCAGCTCGTCGTTGACGCGCTTGAAGTGGTCCAGGTCCAGCATGAGCAACCCCAGGGGGCGGGCGAGCTGGGCCGCGCGCCGCACCTCGGCCGCCAGGCGAGTGAAGAAGAAGTGCCGGACGTAGACCCGGGTGAGTCCGTCGATGGTCGCCTGCTCGTACAGCTCGGCGTTGGCCAGGGCGATGCCCACCTGCACCGCGAAGACGGACAGGATCTCCTGGTCCTCCTCCGTGAAGCCCCCTCCGTTCGTGCGGTCGGTCACGCTGAGGGCGCCCATGGCCCTCCCCGCCGGGTGCGCGGGGCCGCCGTCCTCCCCGCCGCCGTCGCCGGGGCCCTCCTCCGCCTTCCGGAGGATGGGGACGATGAGGAAGGCGTTGGACCGGTAGCGCCGGTCCGCCTCCAGGGACCGGTGGCCTCGCAGGGCCTCCACGTCGGAGACCAGCATGGGCTGGGCGCTGCTCACCACCTCCTCGCAGAAGCCCCGCCCCACCGCCAGCGACCCTGCCCCGGCCGCCCCGCGCTCCATGCCCACGCTGGAGGAGAGGGAGAGGCGTCCCGTCTCCGGGTCTGCCAGGACGATGCTGGCCTTGGTGCAGCCCAGGACGCTCACCGCGCTCTGCACCGCCTCCCGGAGGATGGCCTCCCGGCTCAGGAGGGCGCTCACCCGGCGCGACCCCACCCCCAGGGCCTTGAGCTTCTCCGCGTACTCTTGCCGGCGGGCGTAGGCCCGGGCGTTGGCCAAGACCATGGCCGCCTGGGTGGCGATGGCGGAGAGCAGGTCCAGGTCCTCGCGGGTGAGGGCCTTGGTCCTGGAGCTGGAGTCCACGTGGATGACCCCCAGGATCTCGTCCTTGTAGATCAGGGGGACGCACATGGCGGCGCGGATCTGCATGTCCAGGATGCTGGCCCCGGCCTTGAAGCGCTGGTCCTCCATGGCGTCCTGGGTGAGGATGGACTCCCGGCTGCGGAAGACCTCCTTGAGGATGGTCCGCGAGATCCGCGGGGCCTCGCGCGTGGTCCTGGCCCCGAAGGTGCGCGAGGCCCTGGGCACCAGCTCCCGCTGGGCTTCCTCCACCAGCCAGATGGAGCCACGCTCCACCGGGAAGGTCTGGAAGAGGATGTCCAGGAGCTTCTCCAGGAGCGGGTCCAGGTCCAGGATGGCGCCGATGGCGTGGTTCACCCGGTAGAGGGTGGCCAGGCGCTGATTGGCTGGCCCGCCCTGCTCCACCCGCTGGATGATGGACGAGGCGTCCACATAGCCCTTCTGCCGGGCCTGGATGGTGGGGTCGCTCGCCGAGCCCGCCTCGTCCCCGCGCGGCGGCGGGGCGGGCCGCGTGTCCTCGCTGAACAGAAGGACCACCCCGCCTACCGCCAGCACGTCGCCGTGGACCAGGGCCCGTTCCGAGACCGCCTCCCCGTTCACCTGGACCGTGGCCGGGTCGCCCAGGGCGCGAAGCAGCCACCGGTCCCCTTCCCTCACGATGCGCGCGTGTCGGGCCAGGGCCCGCCGGTCCGCCAGGAGGATGGCCGAGTCCAGGTCCCGGCCCAGGGTGGTGTCCTCCCCCAGCGGGTAGCTCCGGCCCATGTTCGGACCGTCGATGACGACCAGCTCGGCCACGCGGGCATCCTACGCCCATCGCCGGCGCCCGACAAGCGAACGCGGGGCCCCGCCCACGCCGGCCATCGGATACGAGGGACTCGCCGTGCGCCCCGGGCTGCCGCGCCGGAAGACACGCCGATGGCCATCGAAACCCGGGGACCGAGAGGCTAGACATGGCCCGCCACGACGCTAGGCTTGCCGTCCATGCACGCCGCGGCCGTAGCCCTCCTCGTCCTCGTCGCGCAGGCCTTGCCCGGCCCCCGCCTCGGCATCCATGACCGGGAGGCCTTCGACCCGGATGTGCTCTACCCCGCGGTGCAGGCCAGGGCGTTCCCGGCCATGGAGCTCCGGGGCAAGGTCTCCCGCGATTCCTTCGACTCCGCCGGCAACGTCGTCGGGGACCGGCTATCCCTGGACCGTAACCTGGGGCTGGACCCGGCGGACGCCTCGGGCCGCATGGAGGTGGCCCTCGCCGGCCGCACCCGGCGCGACCGGGAGGGCTACGAGGAGGAGGCCCGGCTCTCCCTGGCCTACCAGCGACTCCACGCCGAGGGGCTCTCGACCGCGGCCTCGCCCCTCACCCTGGACGACGTGGGCTTCCCCGCGGGGACGGGCATGGCCTCGAGCCTCACGGTCAACTCGGTAGACGTGGGGGCCGACTGGGTCATGGAGGACCAGCACCTGCGGCTGGCCTACCACTTCGGCGGGGTGGCCATGGACACGCGGGTCCAGGTGGCCTCGAGCGGCGGGGCGAATCGGGCCCGGGCCGGCCGCACCACCTTCCTCCCCTCCCTGGGGGTAGAGGTGGCGGTGGCCCCGATCCGGTGGGTGGAGGTGTTCGGCTCGGCCCGGGGCTTCGCCTGGCGCTGGGACGACGGCGACAACGATCGCTTCTCGGCGTCCTTCCTGGAGGCCCGCTCCGGCGCCGCGATCCGCCTGGCGCCGGCCCTCAGGCTGGAGGCGGCCTGGGAGATCCTGGGCTACGCGGCCAGCGGGGAGCGGGGACGACTCGACCGGGAGCTGGACCTCAGCGCCCAGGGCCTCTCCGTGGGGGTGGTCGTACCCTGGGGCCTGGAGTCCCGCCCCGGGCGGTAACCTGCGTCCTGGGGGACTGGGCCGACCAGGGCCCCCATGCAGGCCGGCCTCCTGCCCGACATGCCCGGCCCTACCTTTCCCTGCCCACCCGCAGGACCGCCGTCGAGCGGACCGTGATGGGCTCTCGTGTCTTTCCCTTCACCTCGGGCACGTAGACCAGCTCGTAGGGGACCAGGCGCTCCCCGGCCGCCAGGGCCGCGTCCAGCCGCAGCTCGAAGGCGAGGCGCGCGGTCGCGCCCTCCACGGATTCCTGGGTCAGCTCCACCTCGGTGGCGTGGACCCCCTCCGGGGGCTCCAGGACCGCCCGGAGACCGGGGTGTTCCGCGTCGCCGTGGATAGCCAGGTCGCCCGCCGTGATGGTGAGCTCCACGAAGAGCCGCCCCTCGCCCCCGGGACGCAGGGCCGGGGCGGAGGCGGCCGCGCGCAGCGCAACCCCTCGGCCCTCGGCGCGGGTGATCACGGGACCCATGAGGCGTGCGCCGTACTGCCGGGACCGCTCCAGCTCCTCGACCATGGCGTCCACGGTGATGGCCCCGGTCCTGTAGCTCACGGTGGCCTGGCGCGTCCCGAAGTCCACTTCGGCCTCTTCCACCCCGGGCAGCCCCTTCAGGATGGCCTGGACCCGGGGCGGATCGCGCCTGGGGAGGGACATGCCCGTGAGGACGAACCGGGCCTCGGCCAGGGGGCGCTCGGCCGAGGCCGCGAAGAGAACGGAGGCGAGGGCGATCCAGGCCGGGAGGTGCATGCCGCAAGGATAGCGTCGCGCGGCCGGGGTTGGCCAGCTCCTACCGCAGGTCGAAGCTCGCCCCCAGGTAGTCCAGGGCCGGGCCGGTGGCGTAGGTGCGCAGGTTCAGCACCTGGAGGCCGCCGGGTATGGGGGGAAGCGGGAATCGCCCGCCTCCGCCGAAGCCCGTGGCGAGCTGCAGGACCGAGGGGAGGACCGTCTGGAGCATGGACTCCAGGTTGCGAGCGTCCACGGCGGCCACCGGAGAGGCCAGGATGTTGGCGCGCACGGTGGGGGCGTTCCCGAAGGAGACCTGCACGGCCCCGGCCGAGTAGCCCACGCTGGCCCCCACCTTAACGTGGGCGGCCACCGAGAGGACGAGCCGGCGGCGGCCCTGCTCGATGACGTAGATGTCCGTCGCCACCTCGCCCATGCCCATCTCCACGAGGTCGGGCGTCCCGGTGACGCGCACCACCGGGGGCAGGAGCGAGGACACGTCCAGCTCCACCGGGTCCGTCGGGTTGAGCCTGCCCGCCAGGGAGGGCAGGAACCGCGTGAGGAGGGCCGCCTCGAGGCGGAAGGGGAAGTTGGGTCCCGCGATCTGGGCCACGGTCGCCTGGTCCAGGGCCAGGGTCGTGAGGCCGCCCTGCCAGGCGGCCCAGAGGGCCCGGTTGACCGCGTCGTCGTCGATGGCCGCCTGGACCCCGGCCTGGTTGCCCATCGTGGGAGGGACCCCCACGGTGCTCAGGCTGCCCGGGGAGGCGGGGGCCCCCGCGGCGGCCGGCATGGTCACGTTGGCCTCCACGTCGGCCGTGACGCCCAGGTCGTCGAAGGCGATGGCCGTGGGGCGCGCCTGCCAGGTGAGGGTGCGGCCCTGGACCGTGGCAGTGTGAGGCGCCGTGGCCTTGGCGAGCTGGGCGGCGACCT
>JACQVX010000223.1 GCA_016209495.1 Planctomycetota bacterium | reverse complement strand
CGGCTGGGGCGGCTCGCCGGCGAGCGCCGGGTGGACCTGGAGGAAGGCGAGGTGTTCAGCGAGGGGCCGGGCGTGGCGGTGGCGACGCGGGACCTGGAGGTGCGCCCCCACGGGACCCGCTACTGGGTCCGCGCCGGCCGCGCGGGGACCGCCATCGCGGTGGAGGAGGGACGCGTCCTCGCCGCCGCGGGAGGCCGGGAGGTGGACCTTCCGGCAGGGTGGGGCCTGAGGGTGGCCACGCTCGGCGCGCCGGAGGAGCCCCAGGAGGTGGGGGTGGAGGGCCTGGCCCCGTGGGCCGCGCGGTTCCGGCCCCGGGACGAGGTGCTATGGGCCGCGGACTTCGAGGGGGGCGCGATGGGCTGGGAGGGGACCTGGAGGCCCGGCCTGGGCTACATGGGCAGCCGGGCCAGCCTGCGATCCGTCGTCCTCTCGGGGAACCAGTACTGGGGCCAGCGGGCGGCCGCCTTCGTGGGCGCCGGCGGGGTCGTGCGGATGGCCGGCGACCTGGTCCTGCGCTTCGCGTATCGGCTGGAGCGGGACAGCCACTTCATCGTGCAGATGCAGGACCACGGCCACGGGGACGACGCCGTCTACGCCCGGCTGGAGCCGGCCGTGGTGGGCCGCTGGACCGTGGCGGAGGTCCCCCTGTCGGCCATGCGCTACTGGCTGGAGGACCGCCCGGCGCTGGAGGGCTCGCGGCTGCGCTCCATCGAATTCTATACCGCCGTCCCCGGCGAGGAGCTCGAGCTCCTGGTGGACGACGTCCGGGTGGTACGGCGGGCGCGTTAGGGACCAGCGGGATCGCGCGACGGATAACGGCGGAACCCCGGCCTAGCGCCCCCCCAGCCCCAGCAGGACCAGGGGCCGCGGGTGCAGGCCCACCTGGACCACGTCGCCGTAGCGCACGCGGACCGCGATGTGGGGGCCGTCCACGTAACAGACCCCGTCGCGCATCTTCGAGCGCAGCCGCAGGGTCTCGCCGCGTCCCAGGAGACCGCGCACCAGGCGGCAGCCCCGCGCCTCGTCGCGGAAGGGCTCCCGCACCACGAACTGGAAACGCCGGGACCGGGCCGGGAGCCTCCGGCCCCCCGCGGACCGGATGGCCGCCGTGGAGCCCGCCGCCGGGGCGACCCAGAGGCCGCTCGATCGCTGTTCCTCCGGACCGCCGGGGACCTCCAGGATGTAGCGCGAGGTGTGGGCCGGGTTCCGGTGGGTGTAGAGGACGTCGTTGAGGGCGGGGGGCGCCACCTCGCGGCCCTCCACCCGCAGCTCCAGGCGCTGGAATCGGACCGCCCCCAGGTCGCCGTCCATGTGGCGGCGGAGCAGCTCCCGGAAGTTGCGGCGCGTGGCGGCACAGAAGAAGCCGTGGCTGCCTCCGGGGGCCGAGTTCACCCCCAGGATGGGCGTGGAGGCCACGGCGTGAGAGGCCTCCAGCAGGGTCCCGTCTCCCCCCACGGTGACGACCAGGTCTCCGTCCTGCAGGTGGTCGGCCCGGGCGCGGTAGCGAAGGCGGGCCCTCACACCCTCCCGGGCCAGGACGGACCGCACTGTGCTGAGGGTGGCCAGGTGCTCACGGTGGTCCCGCCGCAGCCGGGCCACGGAGACGTCCCCCGCCTCCAGGAGCTGGAGGATCCGGGGCTCCCGGCGCTCCTCCACGTAGATCTGGTAGAGGGACTTCTTGTAGACGACCAGGGCCTTCACGCCGGGAGGGGGCCCGCGGCTGCTACTTGGCCGCCGGGGCGTCGGAGGAGGCGGCCGGCCGCTTCAGCTCCCCCTCGACCAGCTTGCGCAGGTACTCGAAGCGGGCGAAGTCTCGCATCTCCACGTCCAGCCGGATGCCGTAGTTGTTGACCTTGGAGGTGGCCTTGGAGAACTCCAGGATCTCCTTGAGGAAGGGCTCGCGACGGTCCTTGTAGACCAGGGCCAGGACGTACATGAGCCTCTTGTAGTCCACGACGGCGGCCAGGGCCTCGTCCAGGGCCCTCTGCTTGTGCGCCTTGTATCGCTCGTCCATGGCGGAGATGGCCTGGGCCATCTGGTGGATCCGCTGGGAGAGGGAACGGAGGATCCGCTTCCCGATGGCTGGGGAGAAGTCGATGACCTGCTCGATGGCGACCGCGGGGACCTTGAGGAACTCGGACTCGCGGGTGACCTCGACGGTCTCGGCCCGGGGCTCCCCCAGCAGGGCGCTGATCTCCCCGAAATAGGAGAGGGGTTCGTTGATGACGGCGATGGGCTCCCCGCGCTTGCTCACCACCACCTCCCCCTGCATCAGGAGGTAGAGGTCCGTGGAGCTGTCGCCCTCCCGGTAGATGCACTCCCCCTTGTTCACATGGACGGCGTTCTGGCGCAGCCGGCTCTGGCTCAGGGCGCTGGCCCGCTGAGATTCCCGCGCCAGTCTCGCCGAGTCCTTCTTGTCGTCGGCCTCGACCATCGCGTCCCCCTCCCTCGACGCACCCACCCCCGCGGTGAAAGCGCCATGATATGCCTCGCCCCCCCCGGTCACGCAATACGGTAGAGAGGTTTTCCGGCGCAGAGATCTACCGCAGGACCACGTCGGCGAAGTGCTCGGGGATGAACCCGTGCCAGAGCTTCGCCTTGTCCCGGTGCAGCCGCAGGCCCGGGGTCCAGGCCAGGTACTTCCGGGCGCCGGATCCGTCGTCGTCGTCGGTGAGGGCCAGGTCCAGACCGAAGCGGAAGCCCTCGGGCGGGCCCACCAGCGGTTCCAGCTCGGCGCCGTTCTCGGCGAAGATGCTCCAGGGCAGGGCGGCCTCGTAGATCGCCCCGGAGCCGTCGTCCTTCCTCTTGACGAAGTAGTGCCCCTTGGGGCGGAGCCGCTCCTCCTCCGCCCGCTCCTTCTCGTCCTTCTTGTTGTTGGGGAGCATAAGGGCCAGGGTGAGGAGGGTGTCGTCGGCCCGGAACCACCAGGACCCGTTGTTCCGCGTGTCCAGGGCGATGAGCAGGCAGTCGCCCACCCACCGGGTCGCCTCCCCGTCGTAGGGCTTAAGGACGCTGTCCCGCACGTCCAGGGCGAAGTAGAAATAGCCCGGGTCCCAGCCGGTGTAGAGGGTGGCGGAGAGGTCCTCCCGGCCGAACCAGTGGTTGAAGTCCTGGGCGGGGGTCTGGATCGGGGACACGTGGGCGGGGCCGTCCATGGAGACCGAGCGGTAGCGGATCCAGGGGTCGTTCAGCTCCCCGTCGATCTCCGGCGGGCGCTCCATCCGGGGGCAGTCCAGGGAGGGTGGGGTGGCCTCCCCCTGGGCCTCCTTGACCGCCTCCAGGCGGCGATAGGCGTCGTCGTAGTCCTGCAGGGCGACCCGTTCGCTGGAGAGGACCCCCAGGAGGGCCTCCCGGGCCGAGGCGAGGTCGCCCAGGGCGGCGTAGAGCCCGCCCAGGCGCCCGCGCAGGGCCCCGTCGTCGCCTCCGCGCAACCCCAGGACGGCGGCGGCCACCTCCCGGTCCAGGCGGGGCCCGTCGCGGGGGCCGTAGCCGAACACGCCCCTGTCCGTGGCCACCACAAGGACCCCGTCGATGCAGCGGGCGTCGACCACCTTGCGCCCGGGCATCTCCACCTGCTGGACCAGCGTCCCGGAGGCCCGCTCCAGGATGAAGACCCGACCCGGGGCCTCCCGGGAGTGGGGGAGAACCAGGTATTCCCCGGCCACCTGCAGGGAGCGCAGCCCGTGGCCCGGGGGGGCCTTCCACCGCCAGCGCGCCTCACCGCGCGTCAGGTCCACGGCGGTCACGACGAAGTCGCCCAGGTTGCCGGTGAGGAGGTAGAGGTCCGACCCCGCGACGTAGGCCGAGTCCACCGGCCCCAGCTCGGCGTGGAAGGCCCACCGGAGTTCCCCCGTGCGGGCGTCCAGGCGGACGGCCCGGGGGTCCTCGTCGCGGGTGAAGGGCACGAGGACGAGCCCCTCGCCGTCCGGGGTCAGGTAGGCCTCTCGCACCAGGAAGTCCAGGGGCCGGGGGGGCCAGGCGGGACGGCCCCCGGTCGCGGGGTCCAGGTCCAGGGCGGCCACCGTGCCGCCCCCCAGGACGCAGTAGAGCCGGCCCGCCGCGCCCAGGAGGGGGCGGGCCGAGACCCGGGGGTCGGGCGTGGCCAGCGGCGTGGAGGCCAGGACCTCCCCGGTGGCCAGGGAGAGGTGGTGGACC
This sequence comes from Planctomycetota bacterium, assembly GCA_016209495.1. Taxonomy (GTDB): domain Bacteria; phylum Planctomycetota; class JACQVX01; order JACQVX01; family JACQVX01; genus JACQVX01. Next base: position 3,589 of record JACQVX010000223.1, on the reverse strand, counting down.
GTGGCCGGGTTCTCGCCCACCACCAGGAGGCGGTCCCGCCAGACCATCGGGTCCTGTTGAGGGTAGAGGTCCTGCGGGAGGGGGCGGACCCAGCGCCGCTCCCCGCTGGCCGAATCCAGGGCCAGCACCATCCGCCGGCCCATGACCAGGAAGACGGTCCCCTCCACGGCCGCGGCCCCGGCGATCCGCGGCGTCGGCGCGAGGTGCGGGGGTCCCTCCTCGGGCAGGCCCGGGGCCGCCACCTGGTTGCGCCAGGCCACCTCGCCGGTGCGGGCGTCCAGGCCCCAAGCGTCCCCCGGCCTCCATACCACGTAGCGGTCGCCCACGCGGAGGGCCGAGGGCTCCCAGAGCAGGTCCTCCTCCACCACCAGGTTCCGGCGCCAGCGGGGGAGGCCGGTCCCTACCGAGCGGGCCTCCACCGCGTGTTCGCTCACCAGGAGGAAGACGCCCTCCATGGCCGGGTCGGCCTCCCCCGGGCCGGTGGGGACCATGACGCGCGGGTCCTCCGCCTCCAGGTCGATGCGCGTGCGCCAGACCTCCTGGAAACCCCCCGGGGAGGGGGCGAGGGCGGACCGCGGGTCCTCGTCGCGGAACCGGTCGGAGGCCAGGCGCTCGCGGCAACGTCCGAGGAGTGTGCGTTCACCGGGGGTCTCCCCCAAGTCACGGGCGAGCGCCCGGTAGGTCTCCAGTGCGAGGGCCAGGTGGCCCGCCGACTCCGCTAGGGAGCCCAGGCGCAGGCGCTGTTCGGGGGTGCGCGGGTCGTCGGGGTAGGAGGCGGCGAACTCCCCCAGGGCCACCATGGCCTGGTCCCGGGCACCCTTCCGGTCGTAGAAGGTCGCCAGGTCCAGCAGGGCGACCCGGGCGGCCTGGCTCGAGGGATAGCGGAGGTAGGACTCCTCCAGCCCCTCCTTGGTGAAGGTCTTGCGCGCCGTGGCGACGAGGGCCTCCGATTCGGCCTCCCAGGGGGCGTAGACCTCCCGGCCATGGGCGAGGAGTATGCGGTCCACGGCGGCGCGGGCCAGGAGTCCCGCGCGCGCGGGCGGGTCGGACCCACCCGGGCCGCCGCGCCATGGCAGGTCCCGGTAGGCCCCGGCCCCGGTCCCCGGGACGCCCTCCGGACCCCCCAGCACCTCCTGCCAGGTGGCCAGGGCCCGTTCGGCCAGGGCTCTGGACCCGGGGCCAGCCCCGGGCGCCTCGGCCAGCGAGGACAGGCTCTCCCCCCGGCGCATGAGGACGTCCAGGCGATCCTCCCCCGGGGCGCGCTCGGCGAGGGCCTGCCCCATCTCGTCGGCGGCCCCCGCCTCGTCGCGGGAGGCCAGGGCCCGCCGGGCCCTCTCCAGGTGCAGGCGGTGGGCCTGGTTGGCCACCCGCGAGGCCAGGCCCTCGTCCCCACCCGAGGCCGCGCGCCGCCGGGCCTCGGACAGGTCCGCCCGTGGGGCCTCGAGGTCCCCGGCGCGCTGGTCCAGCTCCGCGCGCCGGAGCAGCGCCTCCGGGTCGCCCAGCGCCACCTCTCGCGCCAGGCGGGTCCGGGTCTCCACCTCCCCTTCGAAGGCGTCCAGGCGCGTGGCCGTGGCGGCCAGGAGACGGACCGTCGGGTGGGTCGTCAGCTCGAGGTTCGCCCCGTCGCGGCCCCCGGCCGCGTCGGGCCAGTCGTGGAAGGACAGGGCCTCCCCCGTGCGCGCATCGAGACGGGCCACGCCCCGCACCGTGGGCACCCACAGCCCCTGGCCGTCGGAGGCCGCCAGTCCTCGCTGGGGCGAGGAGAGCGGCGTCTCCCAGCGCACCGTGCCCGTGCGCGCGTCCAGGGCCAGGACGTGGTCGCCGCCGACCCAGACCGAATCCTCCGTGAGAGGGCCGGCCAGGCGCAGCCCGTCGCGGGGCAAGCGCCAGCGTAGGCCCCCGTCCTGCCGGTCCAGGCCGTAGAGGTAGGCCGCGTCGCGCGGGGCTGCCACCACCACGGGGCCCACCACCGCCGGGGGGATCGAGGCCCAGCGACGCCCGCCGCGGATGGTGGCGTCCCGGGTGGCCGCCCCCGCCGCGTCGTAGGCCGCCAGCCAGCGGATCCTCCCGGTGTAGGCGTCCACCGCGGCCAGGACGCCCAGGTTCGTCAGGTGATAGACCGTGTCCCCCGCGAAGGCGGGGGGCGAACCGCCGGCCCCCAGGCCGAGCGGGTTGGCGGGGAATCCGCTCATGAGGAAGGTGTGCCAGAGGACGCGCCCCGTGCGGTCGTCCAGGGCGTAGAGGTGGGCCTCCAGCTCGCCGCGGGTGCGCTCCCGCGTGGTGCCCACGAAGACGCGACCGGCGCCCAGGGCGGGGGAGCTGAGGTGCTCCGAGTGACGGGCCGCATCGTCCCAGGCCGGGTCCGCGAGGGCGCTCCAGAGCGGGCGGCCCCGCGCCGCGTCCACGGCCACGACGTCGTGGTTGGGCGGCCGCTCGTAGCGCGCGTAGCCGTCATCGAGATCGGGGGGACCGGGGGGACCGGGGTCCTCGGCGGGCCCCGCGGGGGCCGGCGGGGCGGTGCGCCTCACGGCCTCGCCCGCGTCCAGGGCCGCGTAGACCCGGCCCTCCTGCACGGCCGGTCTCCGCAGGTCGTCGGCCAGGGGGTCCGTCCCCGTCGGGCCAGCGCCCGCCCCTCGACCCGCCGCCACCCTCCAGCGCACGCCGCCGGTCGCCAGGTCCACGGCCACCAGGACACGGCCGTCCTGGGCGTAGGCCCGTTCCCGGTCCGCCACCGGGGCGCGGGGCAGCGGCACGGCCAGGTGGCGCTCCTGGAACTCCGAGCGCCGAGCCTCATCGAGGGCCCCGTCCAGCTCGGTGGTCCATACCCTGGCCCCCGGGGCGAATCCCGTCGGGGCCTCGGCGCGGCTCGCACGCGGTCGGGCCAGGGGGGCCAGGGCCTCGTCCGGGGAGAGGTCCCTCCCCGCCACGCGTACCCGGCCTCCCGTCAGGGTGGCCAGCTCGCCCCGCACCCGCTCCGCCGAGGCCTCCTCTCCCATGAGGACGTAGCATGCCGCCAGCCGGAGCAGCACGCCCGGGCGCTCCTCCCCCGCCGGACGGTCCCGCGCCATCTCCTCCAGCCACCCCGCGGCCCGGCCCACGTCGCCCGACTCCATGGCCAGGGCGGCCAGGAGGTCCATGGCCGCGGGGGTGGAGGTGGCGTAGGGGAACTCCCGGACGACCCGCTCCAGGGCCAGCGCGTCCCGAGCGGACCGGGCGCGGCCCAGCAGGTCCCGGGCGCGGCCGTCGTGGGCCGCGCGATACTCGGAGAGGGCCTCGGGGGGCATGCGGGAGAATACCTCCCGCAGGAGGGCCTCCACCCCCAGGTAGCGGTCCGCGGCCACCGGATAGACCTGTCCCCCGGCCGAGCCATCGCCGGACGCCTCGCCCAGGAGGGCGCGGATCTGGGTCTGGCGCTCCAGGGCCTCCCGCCAGCGGCCCGAGGCCGACAGTTCGAGCAGCTCGCGCACCTGGGTGGTGAGCGCCTCCCGTTCCCCCACGAAGATGCGATAGCCCGAGTCGTCGTCGGGCCGGGTGGGCGAGCCGAGGAGGGCGAGGAGGGCCGCCAAGGCCATGGCGGCGGTGGGGACGG
>JACQVX010000226.1 GCA_016209495.1 Planctomycetota bacterium | reverse complement strand
GGCCACCAGCTCCTTGCCGGTCCCGCTCTCGCCCAGGATCAAGACAGGCAGGGCGGGGCTGTCGGTGACCCGGTCCACGATGCGGAGGGCCGAGCGCATGGCCTCGCTGGCCCCCACGATCTCTCCGTAGGTGTGTACCAGGGCGAGGCTGCGGCGCTCCTCTTCCATGCGCGCCCGCTCTTCCTCGAGCTCCGCGGTGCGGTGGTCCACCTGGGTCTGGAGCCGCCGGTTCAGCCCCGCCAGCTCCGTGTTGAGCCGTTCGACCTCGGCGGCCCTGCGCGCGAGCTCCGCCTGGCGGGCGAGCTCCTGCTGGTGGAGGCGGGCATTCTCCAGGGCGATGCCGGCCTGGTCCGCGAAGGCCTCGAGGACCTCGCGGTCCCGGCGGCCGAAGGCCTCTGCCTCCGCCCGGTGGTCCACGTAGAGGGCCCCGCACATCTGACCCCGTGTCCGCAGTGGCACGCAGAGGACGCTCCTCAGGTCCAGCTCGGCCACGCTGGAGGACCCCGCCAGGCGCTCGTCGCCTCTCGCATCGGTCACCAGTAGGGTCCTCCCGGTCTGTACCACCTCACGGGCCACGCCCCGCGAGAAGGCCTCGGTGCCTCCGTCGTCGGTGCGAAAGGCCCTCGAAACGCGAGGGACCAGCTCGGTACCCTCCACGAGGAGCAGGACGCCTCGCTGGGCCCCGGTCAGCTCCACGCCCCCGTCCACGATCATCTCCAGGAGCTGTTCCGGGTCGTGCTCGCGATTGAGCCGGGCGTTGATGGCCAGCAGGGTGCGCGCCGCCTCCCGGTCGGCACGAAGCTCCGTCATGGCCGCCGCCGCCGTCTCCTCCGGGTCGAGCCCCGGGCGGACCGCCCTCCCGGCCGCACCGACGACGACGGTCGTGGTGCTGTGCCGCCTGGTCGAGACGGAGGAGGTCTCCGCGGGGTGGTCCGCCGCGGCCTCGGTCAGGGAGAGGTCGGCGCCGCGGCGCACCTGGCGGATGAGCCGCTCCGTGTCCTGGCGGACCTGCCGCCGGCGAGGGTCCAGGAGGTAGTCCTTCCGCAGGTCCTCCGGGAGCTGGCCCCAGAGGTCCTTGATCAGGTCGCCGGCCCGGCGGTAGTGCTCCCCCGCGGCGCGGGTGTCTCCCCGCGCGTGGTGCCAGCGGCCCAGGGCGTGCTCGATCTCCCAGACCGCCTCGGGGCAGCGGGTCTCCCGCCCGTAGCGCAGGGCCTTGGCCAGGTACTCGCCCGCCCGGCGGGACTTCCCGCGCCCCGACTCGATGATGCCCTTGAGGAGGAAGTAGCGGGCCATGAGGACCTTGGACTCCAGGGGGGCCGCGTGCGGGAGGGCCTCGGACAGGAGGGCCGCCGCCCCGTCCGCATCGAGCGCCCCCCACGCCGCCTCGGCCGCCAGCAGCAAGGCCTCGCAGAGGGGGCGCTTCTCGCCGGAGCCCCGGTAGACCGCCAGGGCCTCGTCCAGGGCCGTTCGCGCGGCCTCCCATGCGCCCTCCCTCAGGGCCACGCCGCCCTCCTGGGTCCGCTGGTGGGCCAGGTGGATGGCCGGGGCGCCCTCCCCCAGGAGGCGGGCCGCCTCCGTCAGGGCCTTGCGGGCCGCCCCGGGCTGGCCCACCAGGGCGTGGAGGTGGGCCCAGTGGGCCAGGTCGCGGGCCCGGTCGCGGTAGAGGCCCAGCTCCTGCGCCATGGCCAGGGAGCGCGCCAGATGCGTCCGGGCGTCGCCATAGCGGCCCATCTCCAGGCAGGTCTGGCCGAGGTTGGAGTGGAAGAGGATCTGCGTGGGGACTAGTCCCATGGTCTCGCAGATGGCTAGCCCTTCCCGGTGGTAGCGGAGGGCCTGGGGGTAGTTGCCCATCTCCCCCTCGAGACACCCCAGGTTGTTCAGGCTGTTGGCTATGCCCTGCTTCTCGCCGATGCGCGTGCGGATCTCCAGGCTGTTGCGGTAGTAGACCCCCGCCTCCTCGTATTCCCCGCGCTGGATGTAGGCGTTGCCCAGGTTGTTGTAACAGGAAGCCAGGCCGATGACCTCGTCGATGCGCTCGCAGAGCGTCCGGCAGAGTTGGAAGTGGCGGATCGCGTCGTCGTAGTCGTGGCGCCGGTTCCGGACGCTCCCCATGAGGAGGTAGACTGAGGCCAGGGCCGCGTCCGCCTCGCGCCGCGATTCCGGGGCGGCGCCCTCGAGGACGGCGAGGGCGCGCTGACAGTGGGCCTCGGCCTCCTCCAGCTCCCCGCGGATGAAGGCCACCACCCCGAGCTCGCGGATGAGGTGCGCCGAGTCGGTCGGGTGGCCGTCCCCCAGATCCGCGAGGCCCTTCTGGAGGTTCGTCAGGGCCTCGCGGTACTCGCCGCGGTGGACGTGGATCAGGCCCGATCGCCGCCGTACACCGGCGCGCTGGACCGCGTCGAGGGCCTCGCGGATCCCCAGGACCCTGCGATAGCAGTCCAGGGCGCGGTCCGGGTGACCGACGTGCCCGTGCACCAGGGCGAGCCCCATCCACGTGGCGCGCCGCTCGTCCGGCGTCGCGCCCCGGAGGAGCGAGCGGGCCTCCTCGAAGAACCGCACCGCCCGGTCGTTGGCGTAAAGGGCGAGGGCCTTTTCCCCGCTGGCGATGAGGAGACCCCGGGCACGCGAGCGTCCTCCGCCTTCCCTCCAGTGCCGGGCCAACTCCTCCAGGTGGGCGTAGGGCCGTTCCCCGTGCCTTCGCTCGATGGCGCGCGCGATGCCTTCGTGCAGGGCGCGCCGTCGGCGGGCCCCCACGTGCTCGTAGCAGACCTCGGCGAAGGTGCGGCCCTCCACGGTATAGCTCCGGTCCCCCTCGTCTCCCATCGAGCGCAGGAAGCCGCGCTTCACGAGCCGGTCCACGCGTTCCTGGACCTCGGGGCCTCCCATGGGACACAGGGTCGAGACCCCCTCCGCGGCCAGCTCGAGCGGGACCGGATGGCCGATGGCGGCCAGGGTGGCGCAGAGGGCCGCGTCGGGCCGGTCCAGGCGGGCGTGGCGGGAGAGGACCACCTCTCGCACCGTGGCCGGGACGTCGAGGTCGGCGAAGCGTCGGGCGGCGACGCGCCACTCCCCGTCCCGGAAGTAGAAGAGGGCGTCCTCCGAGAGGTTCTTCATGAATTCCTGAACGAAGTAGGGATTCCCGCCCGACTCCGTGGCGATACGCCGGATGAACCTCCGCAGGACCGTGGCCTCCCGCTTCTTGCGCCCCGTGGCGAGGGTCTGCGACGAGGCCTCCGCCACGGGTCGTCCGAGCATGGAGTTGACCAGCTCCGCCACAGCCTGTTCGTCGAGACGCCCCAGGCGCAGGGTGAGGGTGCGAGGGGCCAGGGGGGCCGCCCGGAGCCCCTCCAGGAAGGCCTCCAGCGGGGCCTCGGGTGTGGAGTCGTCCCGGTAGGTGGCCACGAGCAGCAGTCGGGGGGGCCGGGGTTCCTCGGCCCGGGCGTGGGCCAGGACGCGGGCGAGCTGTCCCGCCATGGCCAGGGTCCCGGCGTCGGCCCATTGCAGGTCCTCCAGGGCGAGGACGAGGGGGCGGAATCGCGAGAGGTCCACGAGGAAGCGGGCGACCGCGTCGTGAAGACGGAGCCGCTCCTGCTCCGGGGTCAGGGGGACGGGCTCCGAGGCCTCGAAGGCCTTGACCACCTCGGGGACGAGGCGGGCCAGGTAGGGGGCATCGCGCGCCACGAGCACCGCCCCCGCGGCGTCGCCGGCGGCCGAGGCCAGGGGAACGGCCTCACGCAGGAGGTCGACGAAAGCGCCGTAGGCGCCTCCAGGCGAGGACCCGGAGGCCCCGATCACGAAGGGCACCCCGCCGAGCTGGCTGTAGGTGCGCACCTCCCGGAGCAACCGCGTCTTGCCGCTCCCCTGTTCGCCGCCCACCAGCACCACGCAGCGCACGGGTCTGGACCGCTGCTCCTTGGGTGCGCGCTCGCCGAAGATGGACCGGTGGACGGCCACGAGATGTCGAAACTCGCCCGCGCGTCCCACGAAGCGGCCCGTGGAGATGTAGGACTCGCGGGTCTCGGCGGTCTCGGAGGGGAACTCCGTGCCCGTGGCCTCCGCGATGGCGGCGATGACCTCCTTCGCCCCCTGGTACCGGCGGGCCGGGTCCTTCTCGATGAGCCTCATGACGATGGCCGAGAGGGCATGGGGGCAGTCGGGCCGGACCTCCACGGGGGGGACGGGGACCACCTCGATGTGCTTGCGGATCAGGTTGGCCGAGGATCGCTCGTCGAAGGGGAGGCGGCGGGTGGCGACCTGGTAGAGGACCACGCCCAGGGAGTAGAGGTCGGCCCGCCGGTCCACCGGCTGCCGGCGGGCCACCTCGGGGGCGATGTAGCGCAGGGTCCCCTTGATGGAGAGCCCGCCCCCCAGGCTCCGGTCCTCGGCCAAGCCGAAGTCCATGATCTTCACGAGGGGGGTTCCGGACCGATCGCGGGTGACGAGGATGTTCTCGGGCTTGATGTCGTAATGGATGAAGCCGCGGGAATGTATGTATTCCAGCCCTCGGCAGACCTGGACGATCAGCTCGTAGAGCTGGGCCTCCGGGATCCCCTCGGTGGCCTGGAAGAGCTCCACCCCGTCCACGTACTCCGAGGTGAAGAAGCACTCCCCGGAGGGGTCCTCGAGGTCGAAATCGTAGACCCTCACCAGGTTCGGGTGGGAGAGGCGAGTCAGGGCGCGGAACTCACCCTTGAAGTATCGAAGCCGGTCGCCCGCGGCCACCTTGCTCCGGATGCGCTTGAGGGCCATCCGCAAGGAGTTGACTCGATCCCGGACCAGGTAGACGGTCCCCATCCCGCCTTCGCCCAGCTTCCGGAGGACCGTGTATCGGTTGTTGATGACCTGACGGCCCAAGGCCTACCTCAGTCGCCGCAAGACAAGCACTGCCTGAGAACGCAGGTTCACAGGATGCCGTAGCATAGCGGCCATGCCCGGGTTGGGGCAAGGCTGTGGCCCGCCCGGAGGCCAGAGGGATACAATCGCTGCGTCATGCCTGACCAGGAAGACCGTCTCTTCCGCAAGATCATCCTGAAGAACCGCCTCCTCACCGAGGGCGAGGTGGACGCCTGCCTGGCCGAGAAGGAGCGCTCCCTCGCCGAGGGGAGGCGCAAGTCCCTCTATGGGGTCCTCGAGGAGAAGGGCCTGCTGTCCCCGGACCAGCTCGACAACTTGCTGCGAGCCTACTCCATGACCCGGAAGATCCAGGAGGACGCGGCCTACGGGCAGGTGGCCATGCGAGAGGGCTTCCTCACGCGAGAGCAGCTGGAACACTGCGAGGAGAGGCTGAGGGAGGGGAAGTTCCGGCTCTCCCTCGGCAAGATCGCGCTGGAGGCGGGCTTCATCGCCCCGGAGGCCCACGAGACGGTCTGCAAGCAGGTGCGGGAGCAGCTCGCCGCCAGCGACAGCACCGCCGTCAGCGAGAGCGGCGTGGGCCGGGCCGTCCAGGCGGCGGCCCCCTTCGACCTCGACGCATGGCTGGCCCGCCGCCGCCGTCGCGACCTGAGGCTCGCCGCTGCGCTCGCGGGCGGGGTCCTGGGCGCGGCAGTCCTGGTCGGGTGGCCCCTGCGCGTCGCCTACTCCAACGCCCACGCGTTCGCCGGGGCGCAGGACCTCTACGCGGCGGGGAACTACGCCGAGGCGGCGCGGACCCTGGAGACCCTGGGGGCCTTCGGCGTGGACGACGAGGGCCTGGAGGGACTGAGGCGGAACGTCGCGTTCAAGATGGCCACCGCGGCGATCCGGGTGCACCTCGCGGCGGGCGAGTGGGATCTGGCCCTGGCGGCCTGGGACCACCTCGGGCAAGCCTATCCTGGCGACGAGGTGGCGGAGGAGATCGCCTTCCTGGGGGCGCAGGTCTACCACGACAGGGGGGAGGAGCGATACCGGGCCCAGAGGTACGGCGAGGCCACCGACGATTTCCGCCTCGCCCTGGCGCGCGGCCAGGATCGGGCAGGGGAGCGGCTGGACGAGATCCGTCGGGAGCTGTGGAACCATGCCACCCACCTGGAGCTGGACGGGGAGGTGGACGAGGCGGTCCATTACCTGAAGATCGCGGCGCAGTGCTTCCCGGAGAGTGCGGCGGCCTTCCGCGAACAGATCGAACGGGCACTCTACCACCGGGCCTACTGGCGAGGCCGGGACGAGTTCGTGAAGAAGAACTTCGCGCGGGCCCTGGAAAGATTCGAGGAGGCGCGCGCCCTGGTGGACACGGAGGACGTAGGGCTATGGGTGGATCGCTGCCGCAAGATGCTGCGCTTCTCCGAGCTCATGACCCAGGGGGACGCCCTGCGGGATTTCGGCAAGGTGGAGGAGGCCCGTTCGTCCTATCGAGAGGCCCTGGGATACACGGACGAGGACCCGGAGCGCCGGGCCCGAGTGGACGCCCAGCTTCGCGAGCTGGACATCGAGGGCCGGGAGGGGGAGATCACGGCGCTGGTTCGCGAGCTGTACGGCAAGACAGTGGAGGACCTGCGGGCGAACCGTCACGCGGACGCCAAGCTCTCCATCCGAGTGGCCCAGGCCCTCGCCCCGGGGGACACCTCGGTGGTCGCACTGGCGGACCTCGTCGACCGTGTCCCGGACATGCGCTTCGTCGCCTCCGGGGAGTTCGTCATGGGCGAGCCCCAGGAGGGCTCTCCCGCCTGGCCCGAGCGCCGGGTCCCCGTGGAGGCCTTCTTCATCGACCGTGCGGAGGTCACCAACCGTGCCTACCGGGAATTCGTCAAGGCCACGGGCCACCCGGCACCGGAGACCTGGACGGCGGGGAGGGACGAGGGCGGTGTCCCGGTCTTCCAGCCCGCGGAGGCCCAGCTTCCCGTGACCCAGGTGTCATGGGAAGACGCCATGCGCTTCGCCGCCTGGCGCCGGGCCCAGCTCCCCACGGAGGTCCAGTGGGAGCGCGCCGCGCGCGGCACGGACGGCCAGAGGTTCCCCTGGGGGCGGGAGGCCATGAGCCGGAATGGCGGGACCCGGGTGGCCAACATTGGACGCGTGGGGCCGACGAGCGATAGGGTGCTCGCGGAACCGGTGGGGAGTTACCCGGAGGACACGAGCCCCGCGGGTTGCATGGACATGGCGGGAAACCTGAGCGAGTGGACCCGCGACGCCTTCCTTCGCTATCCAGGGGGGGAGGGAGGCACGGGTGGCTTCGATCCCGAAAAGCGGGCCATCCGTGGGGGCTCCTACCGCTGGGACGTGGAGTACGCTCGGTGCGCCGCGCGCACGGGGGGCCACCCCGCGCGGCGTTTCCCGGACGTGGGCCTTCGCTGTGTCGTGGAGATCCCGGAGGACGTGCCGCACCTGCGGTAGGGAGTCGACCAGGTGAACGCCCTCCAGCAGTGGCTGCTATCCCGGCGAGTGCTGCGTCTGCTCGGACGCGATGAATGCTGGCGCGTCATCGTTCAAGGCGACAAATGGCTCTGTCCCTATTGCGGGGAACTGGGTGCCGAGGACCTGCGGCTTGAGGACCCGGTGGACGCCAAGGTCCTGCGCCACCTCCAGGGGCCGTGCCCGCTCTGGCGGGAGGGTTCCGGGGTCCCCCGTCCCTATACCGAGCTGAAGATCCGGGCAGACCAGTTTCAGCGCAAGGAGGTCCTGGCCGACAAGATCCGCTTCAACCCGCTCTGGCGCCACGTGGACCTCGACGGTTCCTGGTATTGCCCGTACTGCGGCACCAACACCGAGATCCTCCTGCCACTCCCGGAGGAGATCTCCGCCTCCAGCGTGGACGAGGTCTTCCGCCACCTAGAGCAGTGCGCCGGGGCGCGGCAGTCCCGTGAGGAGTATCGTCCGGCGGAGGTGCTTCGCCGGGCCGTGGACCAGGCCAACGAGAAGATCAAGATGCGCCGGGTGGAGATCATCCAGGAGTGGGAATCGAACCTGCGCGAGGCGAGGCGGCGCCAGATGCAGATGCTCCCGCGGTCGCCCAAGCTCCCCGGGATGGACGTCCATGTGGTCTACAAGCCCTGCGCCTCGGTCAGCGGGGACTTCTACGACTTCGTGCAGGTGGCCCCCGGGAAGGTGGGCATAGCCATAGGCGACGTGTCGGGCCACGGCATGGAGGCGGCCCTGGTCATGGGCGTGGCCAAGAAGCTCCTCGAGATCCACGGGAAGGGGAACCCGGGGGCGGCCCAGGTACTCAAGCGCACCAATGCCGACATCTACCCTGACCTGGGGAAGATCTCCTTCGTCTCCATCTGGTACGGGGTCCTGGACCTACAGTCCCGCCATCTGCGCTTCGCGAGGGCGGGCCACAATCCGCTCATCCTGCACAACGAATCCCGTATCCCTGCCCTCACCACCTACAACAGCGAAGGAATGATCGTGGGGGTTGACCGGGGTCCCAATTTCAACTCCCAGCTCGAGGAGGTGGAGATCGAGCTGGTTCCCGGGGACACCCTGGTGCAGTACACCGACGGGGTCATCGAGGCCCAGAGCCGCACCCGCGAACAGTTCGGACTGGAGCGGCTGTGCGACCTGGTGGCCGCCTGTCCCGGTGTGGACCTCATGGAAATGGGGCGCAGGATCGAGAACGCCATAGAGGACTTTCGAGAGGGGGGCGAGCAGGACGACGACGTGACGATCCTCGCCCTGCGGCTCCAGTAGCCTAGGGCTTCACCCCCGCCAGGGCCTTCGCGGCGGCGTCGAACACGCGCGCGCCCGTGTCGGCCCCATACATGGTGGCCAGGGCCTCATAACCGCCGTAGCGGAACTCCTCGGGCGTAGTGATATAGGCCATGTGGCCGTTGGTGAGGGCGGCGCACCATGTCCGATCGAAGCCCAGCCGCCGTCCCTCGTCCTTGATGGAGAGCCCCAGGTCGCGGATCGGTTCGCCAGGGACCGTGGCCAGCACGGTGCGGTTGAGGCGCAGTGCCCCGAACCAGAAGCGGGTCTCCACCCAGGTGTCGTCCAGGGGGAGGGTGAGGCCTGGCTGGAACCCCAGGGCCCCGAAGAGGGCACCGAAGTTGAGCGGACCCAGAGTGGGGAGCGCGCTGGCGCCGAGGAAGATCTGCCCCTTCCCGAAATCGACCTCGTGCGAATGGATCTCCACCTCCACCTGATCCGTGGTCGTGATCGTCGCCAGGGCGTCCACCACCGTGCGGCCCAGGGTGTCGCCGAATAGGGTGGCGCCGGCTACCCCCTTCTGCCGTGGGCTGATGTCGCCCTCGGCCCCGTTTACGAAGATGGCCGTCGCCCCAGGGACCCGTTGCTCGATGACGCGGGAGGTGGACCCCACAAGGTCGGCGGAGAATTCCATGTCGCTCGCGCCGTACGCGATGGGGTGCACGGCATAGTTATAGACCACGGCCAGGGGGCTCCCGTCGGCCCGGTCGAAGCGCAGAACGCCCACCTCTGGGTCGATGCTGTCCTCGTCCAGCTTGGGCGACTCGTTGGCGCGCCGGTTCTTGGTGAGGCCTATCTGTGACGTGCTCGTCGAGCCAAAGCGCGCGGGACCCATGTTCAGGTCCGCCTCGATGACCGCTCGGGCGATGCCTGAGGTCGCGGCATCGAAGACACGCCGCTGGAACAGATCCATGGCGATGAGTTCCCAGGCCCTCTTCTCCGACAGGGTCCCGGGTCCGCTGTGCGTGTGCGAGGCCGAAACGAGGAGGCGATCCCGGGCCAGCGCCACTCCCGCCTGCTGCACCTTCGCCAGGACCTCCCCGACCGTCATGGCGCTGGTGGCGACTGCGTCGAGGCTCACCAGGCAAACCTTGTCCACCCCGTCGGAGAGCATCAGGGCCTTGGCCATGATCGGGTCGCGCACCCCCGTGGAGGGGGCGAGGAAGGTGTGATAGTTGAACGGATTGAAGTCCGGGAGGCCCAGCCGGCGGGCGCCCCCGCCGAACCCGCCCAGAGGGACTCCCACAGGGGGAGTGATGTCCACCGCGGCCACCCCGGCCATGAGAGGACCAAGACGGGTGATAAAGCCCGGAGGCGGGGTCGTGGGCGTAGGCGTGGGCGTGGGGGTGGAGGCCGCGGTCGCCGTCCCTGCCGCCGGGGCTTCGACCAGATGGATCCGACGCTTGTCCGGGGCGCAGGCCCCGACCAGGACCAACGCGACCATGATCCACAAGCGGCGTATCCATAGGACCGCCCGGATGTCCAACAACTCCATGGTGTTCCCTCCCCCACCCACTCCCCGGTGCGAGGGTTCGCAAGCCACGCTCCTCTCAGTCACGGTAGTGAACAGTATACAACAGGTTATGTTGCAAATGAATGCGCTGTCGCTGTGGGGCGTGTGACGGAGACAAGTGTTCGGATGGCGTGCGGCGCTGGTAACCCTGGGACACGACCGCTGTGGCTCAAACAACAAAAGCGGGCCGCCGGGAGGGAGGACCGTGGCCCCGTGCCACGACCATCCCCGCCCCGGCAGCCCGCAGGGCGGTTTCTCGTGGGCAGGTTACAGGCTACACGGCCGCCCCGCCGTGATCGCTGTCACTCGCGGGATGTGGGATTGGCAGGTGTCGTGCGGTACCGATGTGGGGGATAGGGTTCGGTGGGCGGGGGGAATCGGGGGGGGCACTGTCTGCGGATCCCCCCCGAACCACTAACCCCAGGCGGCTAGCTTCTCGGGGTCGACCAGGACAAAGCGGCGATTCTCCGCCCGGAGGCTCCCCTCCTTCTTGAACTGGCCGATGAGCTTCGAGACCGATTCCCGGTTCGTTCCCACCATCTCGGCGAATTCCTGGTGGGTAATCTCCAGGTCGATCTCGGTGCCGTCCTCGACCTCCTTTCCGTACTTCCGCGCGAGTTCGAAGAGTCGGCTCACGATGCGCCCAGGCAGGTTCTTGAAGACCAGGTCTTCGATCTGCCGATCCGCCGCCAGCAGACGGGCCGAAAGGATTCGCATGATATTGAATGCGATCTCGGCACTGCCCCTCACGAGCTTCAGGAAGTCCTCCTTGGGGATGAATAGGACCTCCGTGTCGCGCAGGGCGATGGCGGAGGCGCTACGCACGTTGTCGCAGATGAGGGCCATCTCCCCGAAACACTGTCCCTCGTCCAGGATGTCCAGGGTCTTGGCCTTCCCGTCCGGCGAGACCTGCTGGATCTTCACGAGGCCCGAGCGGACGATGCAGGCCCGATCGCCCGAATCGTTCTCCAGGAAGATGGTAGAGTTCTTGCGGTACTTGCGCGAGACGGCGAAGGCGGCGACGGCGTCCAGCTCCCGGTCCGGGAGGCCCTTCAACAAGGGGACTTTCCTCAGGAAGTCCTTCATGGCGGGGCATTCTAGGGTGCGAGGCGGAGCCATGGCAATAGCCTACCACGCACCTCCGAGACATCGAAACGGCTTCACCGTCGATGACGCCGATGGTATGATCCCGCACTAGCATGCGCCGGAAGCTCTCCTCGCGGCCCTCTTCCCGAGCCAACCTGGTCGGTGTGGGCGGCAACGGAGATGACGTGGACTCGCCCGCCGTCGAGGAAACGCCGGACGTCCAGGTCCTCAAGCGCCGCATCGACAAGCTGTCGCTGCAGCTCGAGCTGGGACGGACCTTCGCGAACACCACGGACCTGGACAAGCTCATGGACACCATCTTCGAGCGGGCCATCGAGTTGATGGAGGCCGAGGCTGGGTCCCTCTGGCTCGTGGATCGGGAAAGGGGTGGACTGGTCTGCCATACCGCGGAGGGGCCGACGAAGAAGGACATCATCGGGGTCCACCTCGACAAGGGCCAGGGCATCGTGGGGTGGGTCGCGGAGCACCAAGAGCCCACGGTGGTATACGACGCCGCCTCCGACGAGCGATTCAGCGCCCAGGTGGACAAGAAGACGAACTTCGTCACCCGCTCGATGATCTGTGTCCCCCTGGCCACGGGCAAGCAGTCCCTGGGCGCCATCCAGGTGATCAACAAGAGGGACCCGGAGTCCCGATTCGACGACGATGACCGAGACCTCCTCCACGGCCTTGCCCAGAGCGCCGCAGTGGCCATCCGGGCCGCGCGTCACCTCCGCCGCATGAAGATGCTCCAGCAGCTCGACCGCCTTTTCAACAGCACCCTGGACTTCGAGAAGCTGGTGGACACGGTCTTCGCCAAGGTCATCGAGGTACTGAGCGCCGAGGCGGGATCCATCTGGCTGGTGAACCGCCAGACGGGGCAGCCCGTCTGCCGCAACGCCGAGGGACCCACCAAGGATCAGGTGATTGGCATGACCCTGGAGGCGGGACAGGGGGTCGTGGGCTGGTGCATCCAGAAACGGGAGCCCAGCATCGTCTACGACGCCCGCGCGGACAAGCGCTTCGCAGGCGCCGTGGATGCCAAGACCGGCTTCCAGACCCGTTCCATGATCTGCGTCCCCCTGGTGGTGAAGGACGAGGCTATAGGCGCCATTCAGGTCATCAATCGCAAGGATAGCATAGAGCCTTTCGACGACGACGACGTGGAGCTTCTGCGGGAGCTGGCCCAGGCGGCAGCCATCTCGATTCAGAACGCCTGGCTCTATCAGAGCCAGCAGAAGGTGAAGGAGCTATCGGCCATCCTGGACCTCTCCAAGGAGATCACCAGCACCCTCGACTTGGACCATGTCATGCTGACGGTTGTGAACCTCACGAGCACGGTGGTTCACTACGACCGCGCGGCCATTGGACTATTCAATGCGAAGGGGCAGCTCGAGCTGACGGCGGTGAGCGGAAAGGAGGGGGTAGACCGCGAGAACGCGGAGAACAAGGCCCTGGTCCGGCTCCTCGCGGCGGTGACCGACGGCAAGAAGGAGGTCTACATCGCGGATCGGGAGAAGCACCTCGATGGGGCGAGTCCGCTCCCCGAGGCCCGAGACTACTTCGCGGTGACGGAGTCGCGCTCCCTCTGGGCTCGCCCCCTCTCGGACGAGGAAGGCATGCTGGGGGTCTTCGTCATGGAGTCACGGAGGACCGGCATGGTCCAGCCCGGACAGGCGGAGACCTTGCAGATCCTCACGAACCAGGCGACGGTGGCCCTTCGCAACGCCCAGCTCTACGCCGACGTCCCCGCCTCGGGGCTCATGGGAAAGCTGGCCAGGCGGGGCGAGGAGGTCAAGGGATGGCCGCTGTGGAAGAAGCTCACCGTATCCCTGGCGGTGTCGGGCGCCGCGGCGGCTTGCGGGCTGGTCCGCTGGCCGGTGACCGTCGCGGCCGATTGCGAGGTGACACCGTTCGGCAGGACCGCCGTACACGCCGGCGTAGACGGGATCATCGAACGAATCCCCGACGAGGTGCGCGAGGGCCGGGAGGTAGACGAGGGCCAGCCCCTGGCCTACATCCAGGACAAGGACCTGAGGGCCCAGCGCTCGGACCTCGACTCGCGGCGGAACATACTTCAGAAAGACATGCAGCAGGCCCGCGGGCAGGGACAGGTGGGTCAGGCGCAGCTGAAGGAACTGGAGCTAGAGCAGGTCGAGTTGAAGCTCGTGGAGGTGGACCGGAAGCTGGCCCTATCCGTCATCCGGGCCCCGCGGCACGGGACCGTCCTCACCCCTCGTGTCGAGGAGACGGTGGGGACCCTGATCGGCACAGGGAAGACGTTCTGCGAGATCTCCAACCTCCACCGGGTACGCATCGAGGTCTACCTTGGCGAGCTGGATGTTCCCGAGGTCCGGCAGGGAATGCCTGTGGCCGTGAAGATCTCGGCCGTGCCCTGGAAGCCGTTTCCCGGGGCCCGGGTCGAATCCGTTCGCCTCGAAGGGGAGGAGGACCCCAAGACCAAGGTGCGCACCTTCACGGCCGTGGTGGAGGTCGAGAACGAGGACTTGCTCTTGCGACCCGGCATGACGGGCCGTGCCCGGATCACCGGGGACACCCATCGCCTGGGCTGGATCCTGCTCCGTGTGCCCTACCGCTGGCTTCGTTCCCGGGTCTGGTAGCTCGCACGGTCATTCCCGTGCAAGCAGGGTCACGGTGGCGAACATCCCCGGCCGCAGGGAGGGGTCCGTGTCGTTGGGGAAGCTCAGCCGCGCCAGGAAGGTCCCGCTGGAGGGGTCCACCACAGGGCTGACGAAGTTGAGCCGGCCACCCTCCACCGGGGCGGGGTAGAGGGCCACCGTGGCTCGCGCCTCCTGACCGACCCTGACCATCGGTAACACCGCCAGGGGGAGGTTCAACTCCACGTGGACCGTGCGCGCGTCCACCAGGTCCACCACCTGCGCACCCGCGGGCAGTCGCTCCCCCGGCTCCACGTAGCGCTTCACCACCACACCCGCCACCGGCGCCCGGATAGAGCATTCGTCGAGGGCCCTGCGCTTCAGGGCGACGGTCTGCCTCTGCTTCTCGACCTTCACCTCTGCCGCCTTCACGTCCAGTGGCCACGGTCCCTTCTCCGCGAGGGCCAGACGTAGCCTGGCCATGCGCAGGTCCAGTTCGGCCCCATTGAAGGCGGCCTCCGCCTGACGGGCCTGCCGGGCGCTGGCGGCCCCGCCGGAGAGGAGCTCCCGGGACTCCTCCAGACCGAATCGCGCCTCGTCGAGCTTGAGGACCGCCCTTTCCACCTCCGCTCGCTTCAACTCCAGCTCCTCGCTCAGCATGGGGGCCTGGATCTTTTCCAGCGCGACGACCTGGGACTCCAGCTCCCATTCGTTGGTGGAGAGCTCGAGCTCTGCCCTGGACGTGTCCACCCGTGCCAGGACCTCGCCCGCGAGCACCGCGGCGCCCTCCTCCACCATGATCTCCACCACCAGCCCGCCGACCTCGGAAGAGACCGAGACCTCGCGGGCGGCCTTCACGAGCCCACTGGCCACGATGGGCCCCGCGGGTTCGTCCGCGAAGCCCCAATGGGCCAGGGCAGCGACGGCGACCCCCATCAGAACGACACACGGCAGTATCCTCCTCATGGCAGGCTCGCGCTCCGTACAGGGAAGGGAGGGGGCCGGCCCTGGCCGACCCCCTCCCAACCGATTCTACCTCGGGGCCTCCCGGGAGTGGGCTACCAGATAGAGGTGGTATCCGGGGTGCAGCCCCAAGCCTCGTCACCGAGGCTACCACCGCCGCTGAAGCCGTCGGTCCCGTAGTCGGCCTGCAGGCCCCAGTCTCCCACCCCGTCGCCGGCGAAGGTGTCGGCGGACTCGGCGGGGCATTCCACCATGCCCGTGTCCGGGTTGAGGGTGGCGTCCGGCGGGACGTCGATGGCCAGGCTGCCGTCGGGGGCGATGGTCACCTCCGGCGGGGTGAAGAGCCCGGTCTCGCCGGGCGGCACCTCGAGGGTCCCGGCCCCGGCGTCGTAGGTGCAGCCCTCCGGTAGCGGCATGGCGAGCCCGCCGGCCGGGTCGTAGGTGCAGCCCTCCGGCAGGCAGTAGGTCGCCTGCTCCGGCGGGAACTCAAAGGTGCCGGCCTCGGTGTCCACCGTCGCGCCCTCCGGGAGCTGCATGAACACGTTGCCATCCGCGTCGGCGGCCAGACCATCGGGGAAGGCCATGTAGTCCGTCCCCGCGGGCATGGTCATGGTCGAGGCGGCCGCATCCCAGGAGGTGCCGGCGGGCATGTCGTAGGTGAGCCCGCCGTCCGGCGTCGTGTCCATGTAGGTGGGGAGGCAGTAGTCGGCCTCGCCCTGGGGAACGGTGAAGGTGCCCGCCTCCGGGTCCATGCTGGTGCCGTCTGGCGGGGTCATGACGACGCCGCCGTCGGGCGTGATCTGGCAGTCCGCGGGGGCCACCCAGCTCGCCTGGTCCTGGGGGACCGTGAGGCTCCCGGCCTCCGGGTCGTAGGTGCAGCCCTCGGGGCAGTCCAAGGTGAGGCTACCGTCCGGCTGGATCGTGACCCCCTCGGGCGCCAGGTAATCGGCGGACGCGTAGGGCACGGTGAAGCTCCCGGCCTCAGTGTCGCAGGTGGTCCCCTCGGGGAGCTCGGCCGTGAGAGAGCCGTCCGTCGCGATCTCGATGTGCTCCGGCGCCACCCAGGTCTGCTCGGCGTTGGGCACAAGGCAGGTACCGGTGTCGGCGTCCACCGTGACTCCCTCCGGGGGGACGATCTGGAGGGGCTCGCCCAGGGGCGCGCCCCACTGGGGCGGCACGTAGCCCTCGGGCTCCGGCGGCAGGGTCATGGAGCCGTCCGGGTTGTAGGCCGTCCCGGCCGGCAGCTCGTACTGGATGGCCCCGTCGGGCTGCACCTGGATCTCCGGCGGGCAACACCACTCGGTCTGGGTGCTGGGCACGTAGAGGGTGCCCGCCTCCGCATCGAGCTCGCATCCCGGCGGCGGTGCGCAGGTGACGGAGCCGTCCGGGTTCACCTGGGTCCCCGCCGGCATGAACTGCTCCGTCCCGTCCTGGGGCACCACGAGCTGCCCCGCGTCCGGGTTGTACTGGCAGTCCGGAGGGACCTCCAGCCCCACCGAGCCGTCCGGGTTGATCGTCATGTAGTCCGGCGCGACGAAGCCGGCCTGCTCGTTGGGGAAGGTCAAGGTGCCAGCGGCCGGGTCCATCGTCACCCCCTCGGGGAGTTGCACGGAGACCGACCCGTCGGGGTTGATGTTCATGTAGTCCGGCAGGTAGTTGCCCGTCGCCTCCGGCGGAATCGCGAGCTCCCCGGTGCCGGCGTCGTAGGTGCAGCCCTCCGCGTGGCTCCACTCGTAACTCCCGTCCGGGTTGACGCTGATGTTGTCCGGCAGGACGTGCTCCGCGTACTCGGGCGGTATCACCACCACGTTGGAGTCCGGGTCGAACTGGGTCCCCGGGGGGGCCTGGACGCTGAGCGAGCCGTCCTCGTGGACGGTCATGTAGTCCGGCAGGACGTCGCTGGCCCCCTCGGGCGGGACCAGGAGGGTGCCGGCGTCCGCGTCGTACTGGACCCCGGCCGGCATGTCCACGGTGAGGGACCCGTCGGTGCCGATGTGCACGTCGTCCGGGCAGGCCCATTCCGCCTCGGCGTGGGGCACCGTGAGGGTGCCTGCGTCGGCGTCGAAGGTGGAGCCCTCCGGGTAGGGGATGCCCACCGCCGCCCCGTCGTCCAGGAGCACGCTGTCCGGCGGGAACTGGCCCAGGTCCAGCGGCGGCGCCTCGCCGGTCGGGGCCTCGAAGGTGAAGTCACCGCCGTAGTCCGGGCAGAAGTCCGGGCCCGGGCCCCAGGGCTGCTCGCAGAACTGGGTCTCGGGACCCCAGTTCCCGTCGCCGAAGGAGGGCTCCACGCCCCAGTTCCCATCGCCGAAGCCGTCGGCGATGTAGTCCACCTCGGCCGCCGCCAGGTTCAGGGTGTTGGCGCCGGGGTCGTAGACCGCGTCCTCGGGGAGGGCGAGGTTCAAGGAGCCATCGGGGGCGATGGAGCAATCGCCGGGGAGCCACGCGTCCACGCCCGTATTCGGGACGGTGAGGGTGCCCGTGTCGGGGTTCCACTGGCTTCCGTCGGCGCAGTCGATGGCGAGGCCGCCATCGGGGGTCACCTGCACCTCCGGGGGCATGACCCAGCCCGCCTCGGCCTGGGGGACGGTGAAACCGGTGGCGCCGAACTCGGTCCCCTCGGGGCACTGCAGGAGGACGCCGCCCTCAGGGGTGAAGCTCACGCCCTCCGGCGCCCAGAATCCGGCGTTCTCCGGCGGAACGTAGAGGCCGCCGTCCTGGAAGTTGCAGTCCGGCGGGCAGGTCAGGGTGACGCTCCCGTCCGGGCTCACCGTGCAGTCCGGGGGCAGGACGAAGCCCTGGGAGTCCAGCGGGACGGCGAGGCTGCCCGAGTCGTATACGCAGCCCTCGGGCAGCGCCAGGGTGGCCGCACCATTGGCGTCCACCTTCATGTCCTCCGGGAGCACGAAGCCGTTGTACTCCTGCGGGACGGTCATGGTGCCGTCGGCGGGGTGGAACTCGGTCCCCTCCGGGCATGCGATGTCCAGGGACCCGTCCGGGTTCAGGGCGTAGCCCTGGGGCAGGGCCCACCCGGCCTGGTCGTTCGGGACCTGGATGGCGCCTGCGTCGGCGTCATAGCTCACCCCCTCGGGCAGCGGGACGTAGAGCCCGCCGTCCGCGGTGGCGGTCATCTCGCCGGGGAGGAAGGCGTCGGCCGCCTCGCCCTGGGGCGCGTAGATGGTGCCGGCGTCCGGGTCCACCTGGCAGCCCTCGGGGTACTGGAGCATGCTGCCGTCCCCCACCAGGGTGTCGGGTACGTAGCTCGTGGGCGCCTCGGGGAGCTGGACTGCTCCGTCGTCGAGGAACTGGGTGCCCTCGGGGCACGCGTAGTTCACCGAGCCGTCGGTGGCGAGGTCGACGCTCTCCGGGAGGAAGAACGAGGCACCGTCGTTCGGGACCGCCAGCGCACCGGCGTCGACGTCGTAGCTCACCCCCTCCGGACAGGCGATGTCCAGGGACCCGTCGGGGTTCACGGTCATGTAGTCGGGTGTGAGTTCGTTGGCGGCATCGCAGTCGCACTGGAGTGTGCCCGCCTCCGGGTCCATCTGCACCCCGTCCGGCAGGGTCACGTCCACGGACCCGTCCGGGTTCACGTCGTATTCGGGCGGGACGAAGGCATCCAACTGCTCCGGCGGGACCTCCAGGGTGAGCGCGTCGGCGTCGTATTCCAGGCCGGTGGGCACGGCCACGACCAGGGCGTCGCCCTCGACCGAAACCTCGGGGGGAAGCGCGAAGTCAGCCGAGGAGGCCGGGACCGTGAGGGTCCCCGCCTCGCCGTCGAAGCTGGCCTCCGGGGGACAGTCCACCGTGTAGCCGCCCTCGCCATCCAGGGTGACGTCGGCCGGGAGCGCCATGGCACTGTCCGCCGGGGGCAGGAGGACGGTCCCGGCCTCGGGGTCCACCTCGGCCGTGGCGGGGAGGGCCACGGAAACCGCGCCGTCATCCGACACGGTGACGTCCTCGGGGAGCAGGTCCGCCGTTCCGGAGGGGGGGACGCTCAGGGTGCCGTCGTTCGCGTCGAAGCTCGTACCCTCCGGGGCCTGGAACGAGAGGGAGCCGTCGTCGCCGATCGCATAGGCATCCGGGACGTAGTAGTCCACCGAGTCGTTGGGGACCGTGAGGGCGCCCGCGTCGGCGTCGTAGCTCACCTCGCCAGGGAGGGTGGCCGTCGCGCTTCCGTCGGCGTGGATCTCCGTGCCCTCGGGGAGAGTGGCGGTCTGGACCTCGGTGGTGGCGTCCGGGGCCGTCATGGTGTCCGTGGCGTCCGCCGTCGCGCCGTCGAGGCTACCGGCGTCGGGCGTGGCGTCGTAGCTCCCTTCGGTGTAGTCCGGGGCAGCCAGCGTGTCGCCGGAAGAGGTGGAGTCCGGCGCCGTGGCCGTATCGGTCTCGGTGGCGCCGGTGGTGGTGGACCCGTCGTAGGTCCCCCCATCATCCATGGTGGAATCGGCCAGATCTCCCGAGCTGCCGTCCACCATCCCGCCCATCATGGCGGGGGCGATTCGGTCCTCCAGCTTCTTCTTCCCCACGTCGATGCCGGAAACCTTCTTCTTCCCCTTGGTCTTCTGCTCAGACATGACTCCCCCTTATGGGTTCGATGAGCACAATGGATGTCCCGAATCGATCGAAAGACCCTATCACGACCAAAGTTGCCCGACAGTGACCCTGGTCACCCTCCGGCTGTGAATCGGATCACAGCCAGAGGTCCGAACGGAAAAACCTCTCCACCGAGCGGAGCGCCAGCTCCCACGCGGGACGGCGTCCCGACTCGATGCGAACCTGGCCCGACATCCCCGGCCGCAGCGTCGCCGCGCGATTGTCCACCTCCAAGGTGGCCAGGAAGGACCTCAGGGTCGGTGCCCCGTCCCTGGCCACGGTATGGATCTGCGCAACGGCCAGCGCCCCCGACGGCTCCCAGTCCGGGACAGCCGGGACGAAGAGGCGCACCGGGAGTCCCGGCGTCACCGCAGGGACGTCGCGTTGCTCGATCTCCGCCTCCACCCTGAGCCGAGTGGTGTCGGCCACGACCACCACGTCCTCGCCGGGCCGGACATACTGGCCCAGCCTCTCACCCAGGCCGCTCGTCATGACGACCCCCGCCACCGGGGTCGAGAGTACAAGGTCCTTCTCGTCGGCACGGGCCTGGCGGAGACGCCTGCGGTTGTCCTCGGCGCGGATGTCCAGGACCTGGGCCTCCTTCGGGTCCCCACGGGCCAGGGCCTGGGACCGGGACAGCTCCAGCTTTCGCTCCTCGACCTCCAGGTCCTTCAGCCGGGCGATCAGCCCCTCGTCCGCCAGGGCCAGGAGCCGCTCCCCGGCCTGGACGCGGTGACCCTCCTCGACCCACACCTCGGCCAGGACGCCACCGATGCGGGCACGGATGGTGGCCCGTTCGCCGGCCTGCAGGGTGACCGTGGCCTCCACGACCAGGGGTGCGCTTCCCAGGACGAGCCATGCCAGCCCCGCGGCCACGCCGGCCCCCAGTCCGTACTTCACGTAGGGTCGCATGAAGAACTCCCTGTGGTCCCGGTAGAAGTCCCGACCGAACTTGAATAGACCCACCACCTTCGGCTTTAGCAAGACCCAACCCAGGATAAAGACGCCGGCCAGTCCCCACTGGTAGAACGTGGTGACCAGGAAGTTGTGGGCCAGGAGGAAGAGCCCGACCAACATGCTGGTCATATAGAAGGTGCAAAGGCTCCCATAGATGAGATAGACCTGCCTCTCATCGCGGGAGGGCTCCGTGGCGTCCGGAGTCGCCTTCATGCGAAAGACCCTGGTCTTTACCCAGTGTTTGAGATAGTCGGAGGAGTTGTTCTTGAGGTTGGGGATCTCGAGCCAGTCCGACAGGGCGTAGTAGCCGTCGTACTTGAGGAGCGGGTTGAAGTTCATGAGGACGGTGGCGAACCCGCACACGCACATCACCTGGTATGCGAGGACGTGGACGCTGGAGTCGCGGTCGGTGAGCCACCAGAGGTAGCACGCGAGGGATCCGAGGAAGAACTCGAAGAATCCCCCCGCGAAGACCACCCAGAGCCGCGATCGCCGCCTCTCGAAGCTCCAGGCGTCGTTCACGTTGCAGTAGAGACAGGGGTTGAAGAACATGAGCAGGAAGCCGATCTCGTGGACCTCGCCTCCGAAGTGCTTGCAGGTCATGCCGTGGGCGCACTCGTGCAGGGCGATGACCACGAGGACCGTGGCCCAGAGGGTGAAGAAGGCCCAAGACGACTTCAGGTTGAAGGTCCAGATGTCCACGATCCCCTGGGCCACCTCGTCGAAGTTGTAGGCGATGACGAGGCTCGCCCCGGCCATGGAGGCGAGGGCCAGGGCGACGAACCAGGGGGTGAAGAAGAAGCGACAGTAGGGCATGACCCGGTCGAAGAGGCGGTCCGGGTCCATCAGGGGGACGACCTTGTAGAGGAGGCCGCCTCGGGAGTTCAGGATCTTGGATTGCCGCTGGTGGCGGCGCTTCTCCAGGAGCAGGAGGTTCTTCTCCTTCAGGGTCCGTTCCAGGACCCCTATCTTGGTCAGGCCCCTGGAGAACTCCTCCAGCGTGGCCGCGTCCACCTCCGTCTCGTCGCTCTCTCGATTGAAGCGTTCGGCCATGGCCTGGAAGCTGGCCCGGCCATCGAAGAGGCGCATGAGCGTGTACTCGAGACGCGTGAAGCGGAAATACTCGCGTGTATCCGGGTCCTTGACAACGTAGAAGACCTCTCCACGCTGCACCTGACGCGTGACGACTAGGTCATCCCTGAGTTTGGGAGACGCGCCTGCCAAGACCCCCCCTGGCTGCCCGGGGCGGGAGGATAGCCTGACGATTCCGGTCCGCAAAACGGAAAATGGGAAAAATGCTTGGCTTAGGAGTCGGGACGAGAGGTCTAGGAATAGGCGGCCAGGCCGGTGATGTCCTCGCCCACGATGAGGGTGTGAATGTCGTGGGTCCCCTCGTAGGTGTAGACCGATTCGAGGTTACACATGTGTCGAAAGACCGGGTACTCGTCGCAGATGCCGCTGGCCCCGAGGATGTCGCGAGCCACCCGCGATGCCCCGAGGGCCATATGGACGTTGTTGCGCTTGGCCAGGCAGACCTGGGTGTGTCGCAGCCGGTGCTCGTCCTTCAGGCGGCCCAGGCGCAGGCACAGGAGCTGGGCCGCCGTGATGTCGGTGAGCATCTGGACCAGCTTCCCCTGGACGAGCTGGTATCCCGCGATGGGCCGTTCGAACTGCACCCGGCTCCTGGCGTACTCCAGGGCGCAGTCGTAGCTCGCCATGGCGGACCCGACGGCCCCCCATGCGATGCCGTAGCGGGCCTGGTTGAGGCACATGAGGGCGCTCTTCAGACCGTCGGTGCCGGGGAGGAGGTTGTCCCGCGGGACGGGGGTGTCCTCGAAGATGAGCTCGCTCGTGTCCGAGGCCCGCAGGCTGAACTTGCCTTCAATAGGCTTCGAAGTGAAGCCTGGGCTCCCGCGTTCCACCAGGACTCCGTGGACGACGCCGTCGAGCTTCGCCCACACCACGGCGAGGTGGGCCATGGACCCGTTCGTGATCCAGCGCTTGGTCCCGCTCAACTGGAAGTGGTCTCCCCGCTCCTCCAGGCGCGTGAGCATCCCGCCGGGGTTCGAGCCGAAATCGGGCTCGGTGAGGCCGAAGCAGCCGATGACCTCGCCGGCCGCCATGCGCGGGAGCCACCGTTCCCGCTGCTCGGGGCTCCCGAAGGCATGGATCGGGTACATGCACAGGGCGCCCTGCACGCTGGCGAAGGAGCGAACCCCGCTGTCTCCCCGCTCGAGCTCCTGCATCATGAGTCCGTAGGCCACGTTGTTGACGCCCGCGCAGCCGTAGCCCTGGATGTTCGCCCCCAGGAGCCCAAGGCCGGCGATCTCCCCCAGGAGTTCCAGGGGGAAGGTCCCCTCGCGATAGTGCCGCTCGATGACGGCAAGCAGGCGGTCGTCCACGAAGGCACGCACCGAGTCCCTGACCAGGCGCTCCTCCTCCGAGAGGAGGGAATCCACATCGAAGTAGTCGACGCCCCGGAAGCGTGTCCTGTTGCCCATGGGACGCCCTATTCCCCCTCGGGGATGTCCATCCGGCGGGGCTCAATGACCAGGAGATCCGGGAAAGTCCCGTGGGTGGCCCTGGAGATGAACCACTCCTCCTGCACCCGATAGGAGGGGGCAACGAAGATCTCCCGCGGCGAGGGCACCGAGAGCCAGAACGTCACGGCCACGACCAGGAGGGTGACGCCGGCCAGGGCGAGCTGCCGGCAGTGCAGCTCCATGGCCCTGGCGCGATGCTCCGCCTGTTCGACCAGCATGGCCTCGCTCACCTTCGAGAAGCTGAGGTCCATGGGGGTCCCGCAGACCTCGCAGTAGCGGAGGTTGGGCGGGGTATCCTCGCCGCAGTTGGGGCACTTCATGGCCTGTCCTCCAGCTTGGCCTTGAGCTGGACCAAGCGGGCCTCCACCGCGGTCCGCAGCGCCGCCGGGCAGTCCTCGGACTTCAGGGCCCGGTCGTATTGCTCGCAGGCGGCACCCAGCCTCTGGGGGTCCTTGTAGACGGACGTCGAGTGGTAGACACGGTCGTAGGAGATCGCCAGGTAGAGCTTGGGCTCGTGACGTTGAGGGTAGTCGTTCACCGCTGGCTTCACCAGGTTCTCGACCTCGGACCAGCTTCCGCGCCGGTAGGCGCACCAGGCAGCACCCATGCGGGCCTGGTAGAGCGCCTCCGCGGAGGGCGCGACCCGGAAGGCGTCGGGGGGACGTAGCACAGCCGCGAACGAGGCTTGGGCCCTGTCCAGAGGGGCGTCGTTGCGCTCCTGTTGCAGGTCGAACTCCCTCAGGCTCGCCAGGGCCAGATTGAAGTGCCCCCGGTAGTCGTCGCGGCCCGCGAGGATGGCCTTGCCGAATGCCTCCTTCGCCGCGTCCAGCGTGGCGCGCGGCTGGGAGGGATCCAGGTCCTTGAGGATCACGATGCCGACGGCGTTGTACAGGGAGGGGAGTTCCTGGTCCAGGCCATAGGCATGGAGCCTCTCCTCGGTGCGGCGGCCCGCCAGCTCCAGGGCCTGCGCCACCGCCCGCGTCCGGTCTTCCCGGGTACGCGCCGTGTGCAGGCCGGTCATGACAGAGCGGGCCAGCCCGCGCCGTGCCGCCGCGTCGTTCCGGTCCAGGTGGATGGTGCGTGTGAAGAGCTCCGTCGCGGCGTCGAACTTCCCCTCCTGGAAACGGAGGACGGCCAGGTTGAAGTGGGCCGCCACCAGGGCGTCCCGCGTGGGAGGCGAGCTGCCCTGGGCCTCCACCACGTCCAGGAGCCGCTGTTCCGCCTCCCTCGGGTCGCCGGACTCAAGGGCGATGGCGCCCTCCATGGCGCGCGTCTCCAGGGATTCGCCGGTGTATCCCACCAGGATCCGCCGCGCGTCCCCCAGGGCCTCCGCGCGTCGCGGTCCCGCGGGCGTATCCATGAGGGTGACGTAGGCCAGCCCCACATACGGAATGGGCGAGCGGGGGATGAGCTCCCGCAGGTGTTCGTAGTCCTCCGCCGCGTGGGAGTACATGGGGTCCTTGAGGCCCGCGGCGCGGATCCGGGCGCGCAGGACGTAGAGGTCGGGCCGGTCAGGGTCGTAGCGGAGGGCGTCGTTCAGGGCGTTGAGGGCGACGGTGTATCCCTCTTCGGTCCCGGGGTTGAAGAAGGCCAGGGCCCTGCTGCTGTGCCGGGAGAGCTGGAGCGTGTTCCAGGCGGCGCAGGTGGTCGGCGCCGCCGCGAGCAGGGCGGCGACGCCCACCGCCATCTCGATGAGGGCGAGGCGCTTGAGCGGGTTCATTGGCCCAGGGTCCCGACCACCTGGGAGACGTGCAGCGGGCCGAGGGTGCGGCTGTCGAAGTTGCGGCTGTTGCCCGCGCGGTGGTCGTTCAGGACGAAGATGTGGTCGCGCGGCACCAGGACCTCTTCCATGGCGTCGGCCGTCGATTTCTCCAGGGCATAGTCCTCCGCCAGCGGGGACCCCTCCAGGTATACGCTGCCCGTCTCGTCGATGCGGAGGCGCTGCCCCGCCTTGGCTATCACGCGGGAGGCGTAGTACTCCCGCTGGAATTCGTCGGGGTAGTGGGGGAAGACCCGTTCGAACCACACGATGTCCCGCGTGTGGAGGTCATCCAGTCGGTCTGTCTGGCGCACGAGGCGCACGTCGAGGGTCCAGCGGGAGGGTTTGACCCGGGGGGCCATGAAGGTGTAGGTCTGCGGGATGCTGACGACGTCAAACGAGACGAGGCACCAGGTGGATGCCCAGATGGCCAGGTAGAGTCCTGCCACCCTGAGGATCCCGGAGAGGTCAATGGTCATCACACGCTCGCGGCCTGAAGTCGCTCGCTGGTTGTCGCTGGACTCGCTGTTCCTCGGGTCCCGCGTGGGGAAAAGCCATGGTAGTTGACTGTAGCCCCATCGTGTAGAGAATTCTGCATGGGACTCTGGCTGGTGCATCTACGGTATTCTCTGGCGCTGGTACTCGTCGCCCTGTCAGGCTGTGGCGGCCTTGGCCTCTTCCAGAAGGACCGGCGACGGTACCGTCTCACGGACGACGAGCGCGCGCGGATCGCGCGCTGCCACGAGGCCATCCGGAACCGGGAACGCGACCCGCAGGCCAGCCTTCTGGCGGCGGTGGACCTGATCCGCATGGATCGGGTGGAGGCCCTTCAGGTCCTGGCCGACACCCTGGCCGGGACGGATGCCGATGCCAAGGCGGACGTCCTGAAGGCCATGGGGTTCGCGGGTGACCCACGCTGTCTGGACCTGGCCGGCCCCTTCCTGGCCGATGGCGATCACCGGCTGCGCGACCACGCCGTGGAGGCCCTGGTTCGCATGAGGGCCACGGGGACCGTCGAGTTCCTGCGCGAGCTGATCCTCGACCCCGTGGGCCCGCGGCTGGGGCGCGAGTCGGCGGGGAGGGTCCTGGCCCGGCTGGAGCCCTCCGAGGCGATCCCCGTGCTCCTCGAGGCCCACCGGGAGTGCCCGGAGCTCCGATTCAGTCTGAACGATGGACTCCGGGAGGTCACGTTCCAGGAGTTCGTCGAGACCTACGAGTGGGAGAGGTGGTGGCAATCCAATCGAGACAAGTCGCCAGGCGACTGGCTGGCGGCACAGAATGAGAGGCTGCGCTCGCTGGTGGAGCGGCTCCGGGAACAGAACTTCCGGCTCTGGCGCGACCTCCTGGCGGCGGTGGCGGACGACGAGCCCCGGCGCTTTGCCATGCTGGTGGAGGGACTGGGTGCCGACCACGCCGCCCAGAGGCGGTTCTCGGCGGGGGAGCTGGCGCGGGCCGGACCGGCGGCGGTGGAGCCGCTCCTGGCGCGACTGGCGGTGGAGAGGGACGGCGGCGTGCAGGCCGTCCTCGTCGAGGGCCTCGGCGGGCTGGGAGACGAGCGGGCCGTACCCGCCGTGCTGGAGCGGCTCGGGGCCGACGACCGACAGCTGCGGCTTGCCGCCACCGAGGCCCTCCGCCGGCTACGGAAGCCCGGGGCCGTCGAGACCCTCGCCGCCCGACTTCGGGAGGAGCCCGACCCGGAGTGCGCCGCCGCCATGATCCGGGTCCTCAACGACCTCTCCAGGGGCCAGGAGGACGTCGTCGCCGCCTCCCTCTCGGAGGTCCTGGAGCGGCAGATCGCCCGTCCCTCGCCTCCCCTCGTCCTCATGGCCGCGGCCGCGGGCGTCCTGGCGAAGCTGCCGCTGGACGAGGCCTCCCCCGTCCGGACACGCGCCGCGGCGGTCTTCCGGGCCCTCGTGGACCCTCGATTCGACAAGGACCTGCGGAAGTACGCCATCGATGGACTCGGCCACCTGCAGGCCGTGGAGGGGGCCATGGACCTGATGGACGTGGCCCGGAGAGACGGCAACGCCGGGTTGCGCAAGGCGGCCCTCGCGGCCCTGGGGTCCATGGCGAGCCGCCCCCAGCTTGTAGAGGGGCCTGCCCGGGACGCCCTCGTGGACGCGGTGCGGGAGAAGGTGGAGGACACCGACGAGTCGGTGCGCGCGCAGGCCATCGCCATGCTCCCCGCCCTGGGGGTGCCGCTCTCGACGCTGGCCGGCGTCGCGGCGCGACTCTCCGGGGCCGCGCAGGTGCGGTACGCGGACATGGCGGCCCTCCTCACGGGACTACCGGATTCGCCGCCGGCCGGCCAGGAGGAGTCCTGGGGGCGGGCGCTGGAGTACCGCGCCGACGCACGCACGGCCCTCCACGACCTGACGGGCGCCGCGGAGGACTACCGGAGGCTCATGGAGGCGCTGGGGTCCGCGGACGTGGCACGGCGGGGCCGGTGGGCCGAGGCGAGGGGGGGGGTCCTGGAGCGGGACGCCCGTTACAGGGAGGCGGACGAGGTCTACTCCCAGGTCCTGCGAGACGACCCGAGCCATGGCGAGGGCTGGTGGCGCCGCCGCGTGGGGCTCTGGGAGAAGGTCCTGGCCGAGGGGGGCGACCCCGCGGAGGCCCTGGAGGTGTTGCACGGGGCGCTGGAGACGGCACCTCCTTCCGTGCGGGGAGACCTGGAGCGGCTGGCCACCGAGGCCGATCGCCGGCTGCGGCACGGGGGCGGGGGCTCGCCCCCGGTACCGGGTCCAGGCGACGGGAGGCGCTAGGCCCCGAAGGGCCGGGCGGTCGCCCCGTTTAGGTTGTTCGCCGTTTCGTCCGAAATAGGAGATGCATGCCGCCGGCCGCGGCTGGGAGGTGATCCCCCATCAAGACCGCAACCCTTCCGCGGATGTGCGTCCCGCTCCTCGTGACGCTCCTCCTCGCGGGCGCCGGGGCCCGGGGGGACGGCACCACCTTCGTCCTCAAGGACGGACGCGAGCTTGCCGCCGAGGCCTGGCGTCTGGAGGGAGACATCTACGTCGTCGGCCTCGCGGACGGGAGCGAGGTCCGGGTGCGCGAGGACCAGGTGCGTGCGATGAAGGCGGCCTCGAGCGGGCGGTCCCTGGACACGGTCCTCGCCACCCTCCGGGAGGTGAGTCGCGAGGGGGACCGGGGGGATCGGCGCAGGTCCCTCGCGGCCATCCGGCACATGGCGGAGGTGCGGGGTTCCTACCCCTTCATCAAGAAGGACGAGGCTCGCGAGGCGGCCGACCTCCTGGTGGCGCTCGGCGAGGGGGGGCTTGCCCGCAAGGACTACGAGGTGGCGGCAGAGGCCTTCGGCGCCGCCGCCCGCTACGACGACGAGAGGGCGGGGGGCCTGGGCGCCCGCATGGCGCGTGTCCAGCTCGACTGGGCGCAAGACCTGGTGGAGAGGCGAGACCTCACGGGGGCCATCCGCTGCCTCCAGACGGCTCGAGGCTGGGACCCGGCCCTGAGGGACGAACTCAAGGCCCGGGTGGTGGACCTGTGGGTGCGGGTGGGGGACTTCCGGCGCGCCGCCGCGGACTGGGAGGGCGCCCTGGAGGCCTACGGCAACGGGGCCCAGATGGACCCAGGCAACGTCGAGGCCCTGGAGGGGATCGAACAGACGCGATACGGACAGGTTCAGGCCCTGGTGGGCCAGGGTGGCGACGACGTGGAGTCCCTCCGTCGCCGGGCAGAGGCCTGGGGGCGGTACCTGGAGGTGGCCCGGAACGAGCGGCTGAGGCAGGAGGCCCAGGCCAACCTGGCGACCCTCCGGTCGCGCATCGAGGGGGCCCTGGGGGCCGAGGGAGCGGACGCGGCCCAGCGTTACTTCCCGCTCGCCGCGCACTCCTGGTGGAAGTACGAGGGGGCGGACTTCACGGACACCGTCTCCATCGTGGATGTCCGCACCGAGGGGATGGACCTGGTGGCCACGTTCACGGTGGTCTCGGAGCAACGTGTGAACGCCACCGGGGAGGGCGAGGTCGCCCGTACGACCACCACAGACCTGACCCAGGAGTTCGTGCGCTCTCGCGACGCCATCTACCAGGTGGGGGGCAGTCGCCGGCAGGTGCGCATGAAACTGCCCATCGAGGTGGGGATGCGGTGGGAGGAGAGGCGGGGCATAGAGCGCATCACCTGGACCTACGTCTCGGACTCGGAACGCGTGGCCACCCGGGGGGGGGCCTTCGAGGACTGTCTGCTGGTGCGTCAGGTCGTGGATTGGGACACGGGGAGCATCAAGGTCACGCTGCCCCCCATGAAGGTCCAGTTCTATTACGCACCGGATGTGGGGCTGGTGAAGGTGGACTGGCTCTCGCGCCCGGAGCGCTCCTTCGAGCTCGTGGCCTTCGAGGTGGTGAAGGAGTAGGCCAGCCTCGCGCCCTACCCGAACATCTCGTCGGGCGTGGGCAGCTCTTCGGCGGGGTCCTTCTTCGCCTTGGCGGCCTCGGCGGCCTCCATGTCCTCTTCGGACGGCATCTCGCCCCCGAAGATGTCGTCCGGGGAGCCGAAGGCGTCCGCGCCGCCTCCCTCCTCCTCGCCCAGGGCCTCCTTCAGGGAATCCGCCTCGTCCTCGCTGACGCCCTCCTCGCCGCCGGCATCCCCGCCGAGGACGCCCTGGAGCTCCGCCATGAAGTCCTCGCCGCCCTGGGCATCCTCCTCACCCGCGCCGATGACGCCCACCTCGTCCACGGCCTCGGGCTCCGACTTCGGGGCGGCCGCCGCCGCAGCGGCCATCGGTGCCGCCGCCGGGACCGGAGCGGGTGCCGCCGCGGGGACCGGAGCGGGTGCCGCCGCAGGGACCGGAGCGGGTGCCGGACCCTTCGGCGGCCCACCTCCGATGATGTCCTCCAGCGAGCCCATGAGATCCTCGTCGCTCATTTCCCCGGCCGCGGCGGCTGCCGGCTCCTGCTCGGCTCCTCCCAGGAGGTCCTCCAGTTCCGCGTCGCCCGCGGCCCCCAGGTCGAAGTCCTCCGCCGGCTCCCCCTCGTCCGTGGTGTCGGGGGTGGTGGCGGCCTCCCTGGGCTCCTCCTCGGAGGGCGCCGCCGTGGAGGGTTCCTCGGCGCCAAGGCCCAGCTCGCCCAGAAGCTGATCCGCGGAGGTCTCCTCGTCCACGTCGGCCGAGCCCGCCGCGGCCACGGCCACCTCGGCCTCCCCCTCGCCCCCGAGCAGGTCCTCCAGGAGGTCTGCCGCGTCGCCCATCGCGACGGGGGGCTCGCCGGCGGGTTCGGGCGGGGCGACCTCGGCCTCCGCCCCGGCCAGGGCCTCGGCCACGGCGTCGGCCTCCGGTTCGGCTGCCGCCATGTCCGCGTCCGCCCCCATGAGGGACTTCAGGAGCGCGTCGTCAGCCCCGGACTCCTCCTCGACCTCGGGTGCGGCGGCCTCGGCCTCCCCTCCCAGGGCGTCGATCAGGTCGGCGTCGCGATCCGCGGCCGCGGCGGCGGCCTCCGTGGCCAGGGCCACACCGGTGTCCATGGGTTGAATGGGCGGCCGGCTGGGCGGGGCCGCGTCCAGGAAGTCCTCCACCCCCGTCCGGACCTCGGACATGGGCTCCGGGGCCGCCACGGGCGCGGGCGGCGGCGGCGCGGGGACAGGCGGCCGGGCCACCACCTGCGGTGCGGGGGCGGGCGGCCTGGCCGCGACGGGTGTCGCAGGGGCGGGGGGGGCGAGGGGGG
>JACQVX010000219.1 GCA_016209495.1 Planctomycetota bacterium | reverse complement strand
GCGGTGGTGATGCGCGCCAGCCTCTCCGCCGTGGCCCTGGTGGCCCTCCCCTGGACGTGGCGGGTCCTCGCGCCGCGGCGTCCTCCGGCCGGCGGCTCCGGCGTGGCGCCGGCCGCGGTGGGAGACGCCGTGAGGTGCCCCGCGCCGTGAGGCCTCATGTCCCCCATCACCCCCATCCGCTGGACCGGGGCGACGCCCTGGCCCTGGGGTCCGTCCTCGCCGTCGCGGCCGCCCTGCGGCTCCTGGTGCTGGGGGCGGGCCCCCTCGAGGCCAGCGATACCTGGGTCTACTGGGACCTGGCCCGGACGATCCGCGAGGAGGGCTTCCCGGGGGGCTTCGACCCCGCGTATCCCCCCCTGGCCTCCATGCTGGCCGCCGGACTCGCCCCGGGCCCCGCCCTGCTCCTGGCCACGGGCCAGGGGCTCTCCCTCGCCTCGGGCCTCGCCACCGTGGTGCCGGTCTACCTCCTGGGTCGCTCGCTGGCGGGGCGAGCGGGCGGCGCGGCGGCCGCCTTCTTCGCGGCCGTCCACGCGGTCCTGGTCCTCTACTCGACCCAGTTCACCACCGAGGCGCCCTACCTGGCGTGCGTGAGCTGGGCCCTGTGGGCCACGGGGCGCTCGGCCGAGGGCGGCTCGTGGCGGCTCGCGGCCGCGGCGGGGGTCCTCTGGGGGGCCGCCGGCTGGGCGCGGACGGAGGCCTTCGCCTATCCGCTGCTCATGGCGCCCCTGGTGGGCCGGTGGGGCGGCCGTCGGGCCGCGCTGGCCCTGGGTGGGGCGGCCCTGGCGGCCCTCGTCCCCTTCCTGGCCGCGGTCCATCACCGGACCGGGCGCTGGACGCTGCGGCCCGGTGTGGCCCACTTCGTGGTCGTGGATGACTCGAGCGACCTGAACGCCCTGGCAGAGGACGGCTCCCGCACCGCGCACGACCGCTGGGTCGAGGACGGCGTCTCCCTGCCGGCGGGGGAGGTGACCCGCGGGGTCCTCCGGCGCGCCGTGGCGGCGGTGCGCGGCCTCTACCGCTACTACCGGGAGGACCTGGGCTGGCAGCTCGGTGTGCTGCCCGCGGCCCTGGCTGGCCTGAGCCTGTTCCTGGTCCCGGGGCGCCTCCGCCTGCACGGGGTGCTGGGGGCCTTCGCCCTGGCGACCTGCCTGGGCTACGCCTTCTACTACTACCGGCCGCGCTACCTGGTGGCCCTGGTGCCGGCCTGGGCCGTGTGGGCGGGCGCGGGCTGGGCGGCCCTCCGGGTGCGGCTCCTCGAGGCGGGGTGGGCCCGCGCCGGGTGGGTGGCGGCCGGCGTCGCCGTGGCGGCCCTGGCGCCGGAGGTGAAGGACGCGACCTATCCCCTCTACCGCCCGGAGTGGGAGCAGCCGGTGGAGTTCCGCGCGGCGGGCCGGTGGATCCGCGCCCAGGAGGGCGGGGCGCGCCCCACGGTGGTCTCCGTCGAGCGCTGGAGCGCCCTCTACTGCGAGGGGCAATTCCGCATGTGGCCCACCGCGCCGCCCGAGGAGGCCATCGGATACGCCCGGGGCCATGGGGCCCGGTGGATGGTCCAGGGCACCGGCGGCTCCCGCTGGGCCCCTCCATGCCTCCTGGAGGACGGCCAGCCCGGCGTCCGTCTGGCCCACCGGGAGCGCGCCGGGGGACGCGAGGCGCAGGTCTGGGAGGTGCTGCCGTAGGTCCCGGTCACCGGACCCGGTGCAGCACGTGGAGCGGGTCCCGGTAGACGACCTCCAGGCCGTCCACGGGCTCGCCCCTCGCCAGGAGGTAGTCCGCCCCGAACTCCTCCGCCAGGGAGCGCGCCCGGTGCGCGTCCATGGTCCCGTATCCCCGGTCCGCCTCCTCCAGGTCCCCGGGCGCCTCGAGACCGCTGACCCTGCGGACGCGCCGCAGCCACTCCCTGGCGTCCGCGGCCCCCAGGGGGAAGCACTTCCAGTCGACGACGATGGGACGCTCGCCCAGGAGACGGAAGTCCTGCACCCCCGGGGGCACGACGAAGAGGGCCCCCGGGGCCGTCCGGGTGCGCACCCAGGCGTAGAGGGCCTCCCGGGGGTTGGGGCGGGGCCCGAGGACGCCGGAGTGGGCCATGCCCCGCGCGGCCAGCGCCACGAGGAGGGTCGCGACGGAGGCCATGGCGCCCCGGGGCCAGCGCCCCAGGAGGCGGGCGGCGCCTCCGGCCGCCGCCACCAGGGAGGCCAGGACCAGGTAAGGGGC
Organism: Planctomycetota bacterium; assembly: GCA_016209495.1. Taxonomy (GTDB): domain Bacteria; phylum Planctomycetota; class JACQVX01; order JACQVX01; family JACQVX01; genus JACQVX01. The sequence continues at coordinate 1,759 of JACQVX010000219.1, read as the reverse complement.
GAGCCGGAAGGGGTAGAGGGCCGCGACCGCGGGGACGTAGACCGCCGTGGTGAGGGCGAGTCCCACGGCCAGGACTCCCGCGGCGGCCAGGACCAGCCCGGCGGCACGCCTCCGCGAGGCGTCCTCCGGGCGCCGCAGGGCGAGGCCGATGCAGCCCGGGGCGACGAGGGCGAGGAACGCCAGGTAGCGGTCCAGGGGCCAGCTCGAGGGGAGATAGTGATGCGGGCCGCGCAGGGCCAGCATCAACAGGTCGTCCTGGGCCGTGCGGGGTTCCAGGACGAAGCGGGCCGCGCCGATGGCCGTCGGGGCCGAGATGGCGAGGAAGAGGGCCGTCGCGGCCAGGGCCTGCCGCACGGGGACGTCCATGCGGCCCAAGGCCAGGGGCGGCCCCACCACGAGGGGCACGAGGAAGAGGAAGTTCGCGTGGGCCAGGCCGCTCGCCCCGAGGGCGGCCCCGGCCGCCAGGGGCCGGCCTCGCACCAGGAGGGCCAGGCCCAGGACCAGGAGGGCCGCCGCCACGTTCACCGGGAGCAGGGCCGGGGCCAGGAAGGTGGCCCCCAGGACCGAGCGCCCGGCGAGCGCCGTCCCCACGGCCAGGAGGGCGAGGGCATGGGTCAGGAGGGGCCGCTCGTAGATCCCGGATACGAGGAGCCAGAGCCCCCAGGCCAGGGCCCAGGTCGCCGCCAGGTGGGCCGCCGTGCTGGTCCAGCGCATGGGGCCCGCCCAGGCGAGCGCCGCCACCAGGTACGAGAAGGCGTGGTGGTGGTGGGCCACCTCGCCGGTGAACCAGTCGCCCGGGAGGAACCCCGGGTCCGCCATGCGCAGGCCCTCCAGGAGATACTGGTGCTGGTCCGAATGGGGGAACTCGGCGCCGACGCCCAGGGCGAAGGCCAGGCCGAGGAGGGCGGCGGCGCCCGAGCGCCAGCGCGTCATGCCATGACGGCGAGGAAGGCCTCCAGGGCGGAGGCGTACTTGGAGGAGCGCTCCAGCCGGAGGGGAAGCCCCAGGCGGAAGCCCTCGGCGGAGGGCGAGCGGCCCTCCGGATACTTGAGCTCGATGATGACGCGCCCGGCCGGCCGGCGGAGGTCCGTGTCCAGCCGGGGCCAGGGCCAGAGCCGGTGGGCCACCAGCCCGTCGTCCAGCGTGAGCCGCACCCCGTCGGCGCTCACCAGGTAATGGCGGTGGTAGCGGTTGACGAGGACGGGGACCAGCTCGCGGAAGAGCCCCGCCAGGACCGGCCCCGCCCCCGCCGCCTCCAGGGAGCGGCGCACCCCCGCGCTATCCAGGTCCCGGTCCACGCGGAGGGGCCCCGCGGCCCAGCTCCGCTTGCCGTTCAGCTCCCCCTCCCTACACTTGGCCTCCAGGGTGGGGCGCACCTCGCCTCGGGGCTCGCCGTACCAGCGGAGGCGGAACTTGACCCGGAGGGCGAGACCATCCACGTTCGCGCGGTAGGTCGCCAGGTCGGGGGTGTCCAGGTAGAGGTTGTTCACGTGCCGCGGGGGGTGGGCCGTGCGGAAGTTCCAGGGGTGGAGGCGCACGGCCGCGAGGACCTGCCCCACCACGACCCCACGGGCCACGAACTTGCGCTCGTGGCGGAGGACCAGGGGTCGCAGCGCCTCGGCGATCACCGCCTGCGGACCCCGCGGAGGGCGAGCCCCGCGAGGAGGGTCCCCGCGGCGCCGCACCAGAAGTAGGGGTGCCGGACCATGCGAGAGAGCTTCCCGGCGAGGCCGCCCTCGGCGGGGGCGGGGCCCGGGGG
>JACQVX010000215.1 GCA_016209495.1 Planctomycetota bacterium | reverse complement strand
GGGCGGGGCGGGGGCGGCCGCGGCGCCAGCGGGCGCGACCGCGAAGCTCACCCGGCCGTCGCGGAAGAGGACCTCGCCCCCGTCCACCCGCAGGCGCACGTCTTCGCCCTCCACGCGGAAGCGGTCCAGCTCCGGCAGGCGGTACTGCTCCTGGAGGGCCCGGACCAGGCGAGGGAAGCCCAGGGCCATGCCCCCGCCGGGCGTCGTGGCGAGGGCGTCGGGGGCGGCGGGGGACTCCCCCTCCACGGCCGGCAGGCGGATCCGGAAGGGGGCGGTGGACTCGATGACATAGACCTTGATGACGTGCGAGAGGATCTGGACCAGGTCCGTCCGGTCCATCTCGCCCAGGGACTCGCGCAGCCGCGCGAGGACCTGCGGATTGTAGCCTTGCTCCTCCATCGGGCCTCAGGACGCCAGGCGCAGGCTGGCGAGGGCCTCCTTCAGGGCGTCGAACAGGGGCGCGCTGTAGCTCGAGGCCCACTGGAGGAAGTAGCGCTCCGTCTCCCGGACCTGCTCGTTCCGCTCGGCGCTCGGGAGGTGCGGGTAGACGTGGCGGACCTCGTCCAGGCGCTGGGCCAGCTTGACCCGGATCACGTTGGGGGTGGCCTCGCCGATCCGCCGGAGATAGAGCCTGCGCCCCAGGTCCGAGTCGCCGGCGGACCCGGTCCGGTCCCTGGACAGGGTCCGCACGGTGGTGGCCACGGACATCCCGAAGTGCTGGATCAGGCCGTCGTAGCTCTCCTCCGGCAGCTCCAGGGTCGCGTGCAGCAGGGCCGCGCACACCAGGTCCGCGTCCAGGAGCTCCACCTCCTCCAGGACGATGCGGGCCGTCCGTACCGCGTGGTCCAGGAGCGGTCCTCCCCCGGCGACCTGGCGGCCGTGGTAGGCGTGGGCGGCGTGGTGATAGGCCCGCTTGACCAGGTCGATCTCGCCGAAGGTCTCGAAGGGGGCCGTCAGCGTGGCCAGGCCGCCGCTACTCGGCGCCATGGCGATCCACCAGGCGGCTCAGGAGGTCGCGGGCCGCGTCGTCGGCCGTGGTCCAGGCCGCTCGGGAACCGGCGGGCGCCGTGCGCTTCACCCGCACCCGCGCTCGGCCGAAGCGGTCCTGCTCGACCACCAGGAAGGCGTATGGGCGATGGCCCTCGCCCAGGTCCTCGGCGATGCGGACCACCCCGTCGGGGAGGAGCACGACACGGATCTCGTGGCCCTTGAGGGCGGCGGCGAAGGCGAGGCCCTCCCCGGCGCGCTCGGGGTCGGAGACCGTGATGCGGACGCCGGACTTGCTGAAGACCAGCCGCGAGGCCGCCAGGACGCGCTGCTGCAGGTCCTCGAACAACCCTGGCCCGGCCCCGGCCGCGTGGTCCGCCCGGGCCCTGGCCGTCTCGGTGCGCCCCTTGCGGAGGGCGGCCTTGTCCTTGAGGCGATTGGCAAGCTCCAGGGCCCAGTCTTCGGCCATCGGGGGGGGAGGATAGCACGGTGCGGAAGGGGGGTCAATCGAGCCCCCCCCGCGCGGGTCCGCGAGGCAGAGGGCCCGAGGTTCAGTCGCCGTGCACGATGAAGGTGTAGCGCCGGTAGACCCCGAGGACGACGAGCCGCTCGCACTCCACGAACCGCACCGTGGAGATGCCGGCCTCTCGCGCGGCGGTGGCCACGGCCACGTCGCCCGAGCCGGCGGAGAGGGGGCCGATGCCCAGGACGAGCTCGATGGGCACGTCGGGCACCAGGACCTGATGGAGGGTCCGGTATCCCGTGCGGCTCCCCAGGGTCGTCCCGTGGAAGTCCGTCGTGATGGGCGAGGTCCCCTGGGAGAAGAGCAGCCCGCGGGGCGGATAGACCCGGGGCGTGGCGCAGCCCGCGAGGCCCAGCCCCAGGAGGGCGGCCAGGGCGAGCGGCCGGACCACTACTTCCCCCGGACCACCAGCGTGTAGCGCTGGTAGACGAACAGGACGTTCAGGTAGTCGTACTCCGCGTCCTCGATGGTGCTCAGGCCGCCGTTGCGGGCGGCGGCGTAGGCGCTGGCGTCGCCCCAGGAGACGAGGCCCAGGACGCAGTGGGCCGCGGACGAGCCCATCTTGTCCGAGACCGCCGTGTCCATGAAGTCCACGTCGATGGGGGCGCGGTAGCTGCTGTAGAGCACGCCCGTGGGGGCGATGACCGGGGAGATGGCGCAGCCTTGCGCGGCCACGGCGAGTAGCGCCAGGGCGACCGGGTTCACCCGCCTGCGAAGGTTCATCGTCGTGCCTCCTGTAGGGGAGGCGTAGGAATACGCCCGGCGCCCCGCCGTGTCAACGGCGAACGGGGCGGCGCGACTAGCCCGCGGGGACGTCCTCGAGGGCCCCGCGCGGCTCGGTCCCGCCGAGGACGACGAGCTTCTGCCAGACCTTCTGGCTGAGGGAGGTGGACAGGGCCTCGATCTCCGTGACCGCCGTGAGGACCACCGGGTCCCGCACCTCCTGGGCGTAGAGGGCCGCCAGCTTCCCCACCAGCGAGAGCAGCTCGCTGCAGTAGTCGAGGTAGCGGGCCAGCTCGGGGGCGGAGAGGGGCCCCGGGGGGGAGGCGGGCGTCTCGGCCCACACCGCGTGGAATCGTTCCGGGTCCTTGGTGAGCTGGTGCATGTCGATGACGTGGGCCAGGGAGCGCAGGGCGTCCAGGCGGCGCAGCACCCGGTGGCGCCGGACACGGCCCTCGGCGGTGACCAGGAAGGCGATGCCCACCCCGAAGACGATGACCTCGTTCATGGCCGCCTCGACGACCTGGAGCAGTTCCCCCATGTCCCGGATGCGGAAGGGGACGTCCAGCGTGGCGAGGGACACGCCCACCAGGGCCAGGAAGGAGGCCAGGAGCAGGGCCACCCCCAGGCGGATGGGCCAGTGGGGGCGCATCACCGAGCCCAGCCCGTCGTCGGTCCCGCGGGCCACCAGGAGGACCTCCTCGGCCACGCCGGACAGCCCCGCCCGAGGGAAATGCCCCCGGACCCGGTCGCGCAGCTCGGAGGCCGTCTCCACGATCTTGCTCGCGTAGAGCCGTGTGTACATCTCCGATGATCTATCGTGCCAGCTCGCCCAGGCGCTGGAATTCCTCCTCCATGGCGACGGCGTCGAAGTCGGGGTCCGCGCGGGTCCAGTCGAAGTGCGGCCAGCCCAGGACCACGGCCTGGCGTAGGTAGCGCAGGGCGTGGCGCGCGTAGCGGGGGTCCTCCCGGGCGAGGAGGGCGCACGAGGTGGCCAGGGCGTAGTTCGCCTCCAGGGAATACGGGTCCAGGCGCACCGCCTCCTTGAGGTCGTCCTTGGCCTCGACCAGGCGTCCCGCCCGGAAGTGGGCGGTGGCGCGACGCACGTGGTCCCTGGCGCCGTAGAGGGTGGCCTGGTGGTATAGGAGGTCCTCCTCGCGCAGCAAGAGGAGATAGCGCATGAGGGTGAGGACGGGCACCAGGTCCAGGGGCCAGCGGGTGAGGTCCTGGGCCCGTCGCAGGGCCGCCAGGAGCTCGCCGTGGTCCGGGTGGGTGAGGGTCTCCACGAAGAGTCGCATGTCCGCGTCCAGCTCCTCGTGGGTCAGGTAGTCCTGGAGCTGCCGGGACAGGTCCGCGTCGGACTCCCGGAGCCTCTCGAAGAGGCGTACCCGGGCCTTCTGGTCCGGGCTCACGAGGTAGACCCGCTCCAGGTCCGACAGGGCCGCCACGAGGAGGTCCTTGACCACGAAGGCCGATGGGTCGGAGAAGGGGTCCCGGCTCACCCAGTCGGCCAGCTCCTGGCGCCGGGCCATGGCGCGCTCCAGGTCCTCCCGCGCGGCCTCGTAGGACTCCAGGCCGGCGCGGGCGAAGCAGCGCAGGAGGTAGACCTCCCAGACGTCCCCCGACTCGGGGGCCGCGTCGCGCATGGCCGTGAGGTAGTCGTCCGCCTGACGGTACTCCTGCCGGAAGAGGAGCAGGACCACCTCCCGGAACCTGGAGGGGTGGTCCGCGGGGTTGTTCCGCACCATCTCCCGGGCCGCCTCCAGGGCACCGGCGAAGTCCTCGGCGTCCAGGCGCACCTGGAAGCGCAGCTTCAGCCCCTCCCGGCTCGAGGGCGCGGCCTCCAGGAGGACCTCCACGGCGCGGCCCGCGCTCTCCAGGTCCCGCCTCGCCATGTGGAGCCGGGCCTCTAGGAGCCGGGCGTCCAGGGAGAGGGGGTCCAGGTCCAGGTGACGCCTCACGTCCACCAGGGCCTGCTCCACGTCCAGGTGCCGGTTCTGGTCCTCCCGGAACTCCCTCGCCCCCCGTTCGCCGACGCCGTCCACGCCGATGTCCATCCCGCCCCGGGCCATGGCGCGCAGGTAGTAGGTCTCGGCGAAGAGGGGGTCCGCGCGCGCCGCCTCGTCCAGGAGCGCGATGGTCTCCCCCAGGTCCCTCCGGGCCAGGAGGGCCAGGGTGGCCTCGCCCACCAGGGCGTGGACGCCGCCGCCGCCGCCGGACTGGCGGCCCGCCTCGCGGAAGTCCTCCATGGCCTCGCGGGTGGTCCGTTCGCGCAGGGCCGCGCGCCCCTCCTCGGGGGCCACGGCGACGCGCTCGCCCAGACCCTCGATGAGGGCCAGGCCCAGGAAGAAATGGGCGTCGGCCCTCCGCGGGTCCAGGGCCAGGGCCGCCTCCAGGTCGCCCCGGGCCGCCTCGTGCTCCCCCAGCCGGAGCCGTGCGCGGCCGCGGTAATAGAGGGCGTCGGCGAAATCGGGGTCCTCCTCCAGGGCGCGGGTGTAGACCCCGACGCCCTCCCGGACCAGGGCCACCTCGCGCCCCCGGACCCCCAGGTCCCCCGCCCGGTCGAAGAAGATCCGGGCCGCGGCGCGCCTCGCCTCCCGCCGGCGCAGGGCCTCCACCCGGGCCCGCTCGTCGAGGACCCACCGGGCCGAGGCGGCGAAGGCGAGCCCGGCGACCACGAGGCCCGCGGCCAGGGCCCAGGCGAAGGCCCGGTTCCGCCCCACCCGCCGGCGCAGCCGGTAGAGCAGCGAGGGGGGGCGGGCGGCGATGGGCTCTCCCCCCAGGAGGCGGTCGATGTCCTCGGCCAGGGCGCGGGCGCTGGCGTAGCGCCGCCCGGGGTCCTTCTCCATGGCCGTGAGGCAGACCGTCTGGACGTCCCGGTCGACCTCCGGCCGCAGGCGGCGCGGGGGGACTGGGACCTCGTGGAGGACCCGGTTCAGGAGCTCCATGGTGGACTCGCCGGTGAAGGGGACCCGGCCGGTGAGGCACTCGTAGAGGACCACCCCCAGGGAGTAGACGTCGCTGCGGGCGTCCACGTGCCGCGACTGCCCCGAGGCCTGCTCCGGGGACATGTACTGGACGGTCCCCAGGACCACCCCGGAGCGGGTCATCTGGGAGTCGGCCGCGATGTCCTTGGCCAGGCCGAAGTCGGTGACCATAGGGCGGTCGTCCCGGTCCACGATGATGTTGGAGGGCTTCACGTCCCGGTGGACCACCCCCTTCTGGTGGGCGAAGTCGAGGGCCATGGCGACCTCCCGCACCAGGCGCAGGGCCACCTCCGGGCGGAAGAGGGCCCGGCCGATGAGCTCCGCCAGGGTGCGGCCCTCCACGTAGTCCATGGTGAAGTAGGGCTGCCCCTCGTGCTCCCCCACCTCGTAGACCCCCACGATGTTCGGGTGGCGCAGTCGAGCCGCCGCGGCGGCCTCGGCGTGGAACCGCTCCAGGGCCGCGGGGGAGCCCACGTCCAGGGACTTGAGGAGCTTCAGGGCCACCACCCGGCGCAGGTCCCGGTCCCAGGCCTGGTAGATGACCCCCATGCCGCCTTCGCCCAGCTTGCGCAGGAGGTCGTAGCGGCCCATGCGCCGCGAGGGGCCGGCCTGCTCGGGGGCCTCCGGCGCCCATGCGCCGCCCGTCGGCGCCGCGCGCTCCGGGAGGCGCCGGGCCGCCACCTCCGAGAGGGAGACCCCCGCGCCCCGGGCCCGCCGTCCCGCCAGCTCCAGGACGCAGGCGTCCAGCGCCGGCGGTGTGACGCGCGGGTCCGACGCGAGGCGGCTGTAGATGGCGAGGTCTTCCACCCGGCGGCCTCCGGCCCGGTTGGGGGGAGTATATCCGCGCGGCATCGCGCGGGTGAAGCGCGGGGCGGGTGCCGCGGTGCCGCCGCGCGCCGCTGCACGGGTCGCGGTCGGGGCCCTCCCGGAAGACCCCCCGGACGGCCCGCCCGGCTCGACGGCCTACTCCAGCGGGCTCAGGATGTCCGCCAGGCAGACCGGCACCAGGCGGCCGTTCCGCACCGTGGCGTCGGGGCAGGCGCGGCAGGCGTCCACCTCCCCTGCGGCCGTGAGCCGTGGGCCCTCCTGGAAGACGAAGCTCTTCTGGTCCAGGCGTGCCCCGCGCCGCAGGGCCAGGGCCAGGAGGCCGAGCACGCCGCCGATGGCGCGAGGATCGAGGCTGACCGCGGCGTAGAGCAGGGCCGCCAGGGCGGCCGGGGGCCCCGTGAGGACCCGGTCAAAGGGGTAGCGCCCCCGGAGGCGCCGGGAGACGGCGTTGGCCAGGGCCAGGACCCGGCCGAACCCGCCCCCGCAGTGGAGGACCCGGGAGCGTCCGCCCGGCAGGGTCACGGCAAAGGCATAGTAGAAGATCCACCGGCGGTCGAGGTCGTCCCGCTCCGAGGGGAGGTAGGCGTACGGCGACATCCCATGACGATCGAGCAGCCGAGCGGCCACCTCGTCCAGGGTGACCGTCTCCTCCTCCAGGATGCGCCCGGCGGCCTGGGGCGGGGGCGAGCCCGGCCGCGCGTGGCGCAGGGCGATGGGGGAGAAGTCCGTGCAGCAGGTGACGAGCAGCCGGTGGAGCGCGGGGTGCCACGCGACCTGGGCCACCACGTCCGCGAGCTCTTCCAGGTTCCTGCGATAGAGCGTCAGGACCAGGCCGCACCGTAGACCCTGGGCCACCACCCGGCCGGCGATGGCCCGGCGCAGGGGGTCCAGGTCCGCCTCGGTGGCGGCCCCCCGGGCGTCCGGCCTGCGCTGCAGCGAGTCGATGTGGAGGTAGAGCTTGGAGAGCCCCGCGTCGCGGTAGGCCCGGAGCCGCTCGTCGGTGAGGTCCACGCCGTTGGTAAGCATCTGGACCTCCACCCCGAGACCCCGGAGGTGGGCCATGACGGCCGGCAGGTCCGGGTGCAGCGTCGGCTCCCCACCGGCCAGGGTCACGGCGCTCACCCGGCGCAGGGACAGGAGGAGGCCTATCTCGTCCAGGATCTGCGCCAGGGGCTTGCTGTAGGTCGACCGGTCCTTGTAGCAGGCCCGGCACGAGATGTTGCAGGCCTGGTTGACCTCGATGACCCCGTGGGGGACCCGCGTCCCATCGTAGGGCATGGCGACCGGGGCGGGCTGGGGCATGGCCGGGGCTACGCGCGCAGGCCCCGCAGGACGTCCATGGTGCTGATGACGCCCTGGAGCGTCCCCTCCTCCGAGACCACGAAGACGCGGTGGACCCCGCGCTCCAGCATCTCCTTCACCACCCCCGCCGCGGGGGTGTCCGGCCGGACCGCGTAGAGCATGGGCGTCATGATGTCCCGCACCCGAGCGCCGTCCGGGACCTCCACGGCAAAGCCCCGGCCCAGGCGCTCCCCCGTGCCCAGTTCGATGTCGTCGGCCGGCGGGGCGTCTCCCAGGGACAGCAGATCCACCCGCTCCCTCTCGAAACGGACGATGTCCGTGCGGCTCACGACCCCCACCGGGAGGCCCGCGGCGTCCACCACCGGCAGCGCGCCGAACCCCCGGTCCGTCAGCACCGAGGCGGCCTCCTTCACCGAGGCCTCCGCCGCCACGGTCACCGGGTCGGGGGACATGAGGTCCTCCGCCCTCCAGGCGAAGAGGTAGAGGGTGGGATACCCGATGCCCGGCCCCCCCGGGCCCGCCCTGGCGGCCGGACGGTCCTGGCGCGCGGACGGACCTCGCGGCCACCGCGTCCCCATGGCCTAGCCCTCCCCTCCGTCCCCAGGCCTGCCTCGGCTGGCGCACTCCGGACAGCAGCCGCCTATGGCCGCCATCCCCGTCTCCACCTCGAGCCTCTCGCCCGGCCCCAGGAGCTGCTCCGCCATGGGGAAGAGGACCTGGTCCTCCTTCGCGATGTGGTCGCGCAGGTGGCCGACGAGCGCCATCCCGGCCTCGATCCACCTCCTCGAGTCCCCTCCCCCCGGGCGACAGGCCACGACGGCCGAGCGCAGGGACTCCAGCAGCGCCGCCTCCATCCGATGCTCGTGGAGCATGCAACCCACCGGCCCCCCCTCGCTACCCAGGTGCCGGGCCAGGGCCGGGAACAGGACCTCCTCCTCCTTCCGGCGGTGCGCCACCAGGCCCTCCTGGAAGAAGGCCAGGGCGCGCGATACGCCCTCCAAGTCCGGCCGCTCCAGGGCCGCCTCGAGGCGCTCCAGGTTGGCCAACACCACCCGGTGCTCGCTGGAAAGCTGGGCACAAAGGTCCGTCCGGGTCTCCGCCATGGTCCGCTCCTTCTCGCCCCCCGGCTCGCGGAGGCGCAAGCTCCGACGCAAGGGCGAGGCCCGCGCGGCCGGGGCTCCAGCACCCAGGGTCGTGGGCCGAACCTCGTCCAGACCCGCCCTCGCCTCCGGGGTATCTCCCGCCGCCGGGGACTTTGACCCACACGCCGCCGGGCCTACGATACGCCCGCCCGGACCCCCGCCGCCGCCCGTACCGGCCTGCACCTTGCGGCCCTCGCGCCGCGGCCTGACGCCGGGCGATAGGAGAGACCATGTCCATCGACCGTCCCCCGCAGTTCTTCGAGGAGGTGTCCCGCCAGTACCCCGAGGTCTTCGCGGCCTACCGCGACTTCTCGGACGCCACGGCCTCGGCCGGCCCCCTGGACGAACGCACCCTGCGCCTGGTGAAGCTCGCCATCGCCGTCGGGGCGGGGCTGGAGGGGGCGGTGCACTCCCATGTCCGGCGCGCCCTGGCCGCCGGTCTGAGCCGCGCCCAGGTAGAGCACCTCATACTCCAGGGTATGACCACCCTGGGCCTCCCGAGGACCATGGCGGCCCTCTCCTGGTCCAGGGACGTGGGCGACCCCGGGTCGGACTAGGCCGCCTCACGGAAAGAGTCCCCCGATTCCACGTGGGCGTGGGCGTGGCCGTGGGCGAGGCCGTGGGCGTGGCCGTGGGCGTGGTCGTCACGTCCGCCTACACCTACACGCTCACCCACACGTTCACCCATACGTTCACCCACACGCCAGTCCCGTCGTTCTCTTGAGTCCTTGGGTTGGAACACCTAGGGGACCCGGGGGGCTACGGCCCCAGCCTCCTTTCCAGGCATAGCCTCCCTGAGGGGGCGAAGCCCATGCGCCCGAGGAAGCGCAGGAGGCCCCAGTCGTCCCAGGCCACCTCGGTGGTGACGGCCTGGATCCCCAGGCCCCTCAGGTTCGTCTCGAGCTGCCGCACCAGGGCGGTCCCCACGCGCTGGCCCGAGCGCCGGGGGTCCACCCCGATGGTGTCGATGACGGCCCCGGGCTCCGGCAGGCCGAACTCGCCGTAGTAGAGCGTCGCCAGGAGGAAGCCCGCCACCCGTCCGTCCACCTCGGCCACCAGGGAGACCATGAGGGCGCTGTCCCGCAGGGCCGCCCCCACCCGCCGGCCCAGGTAGGCGCCCCGCGACCTCCCCGTGACCCGCTCGTCGATGGCGACCATGTCCTCCAGGTCGTCCCCCCTCAGCGCACGGACCGTGACGGGGCCGGGGCGCGAGCCGCAGGTCGCCTCCTCCTCCTCCTCCTCCTCTTCCCCCTCCTCGGCGCGCCCCGCCTCCCGGGGGCCGCCCTCCGCCAGCCGCACGACCCGGGCGGGGAACTCCCCCCGGGCCTCGAACCAGACCCGCGCCCCCACGTAGACCTCCGGGTCCCCCCGGAGCTGGAGGCGGTGGAAGGGCCACTCGCGGCCATCGTCCCCCCGGATCAGCCCCGCGCCGTCGTGCGGGTCGAACTGGCTCACCGTCCCCTCGGGCATCCCGGCACCTCCCTCCCCTCCGCCCAGTATCCGTTCAGGCCCTCATCGGGCCTGAACGAATACGAGGGTCCAATTGCTCGGAGGGGAACCGAAGACAGTTCCCCCCCGATGTCCCCCCCTCAGGCCCTCATCGGGCCTGAACGCATACGCTGCCGATTCCCCTACCGGCCGAACCACGCGTGCTCCGGCCGCGCCAGGATGCCGTCCAGCACCTCGCGCGCCGCCCGCGCGGCCTCGCCCCGTCCCTCCTCCTCGGCCGCGCGGATCAGCCCCCGGGCCTGGGGAACCAGGCCCATGTAGAACCGCTCGGCCACCTCGTACATCCCGTGCCAGTGCGTGTAGTCCGGCGCCATCATGGCCGCGCCGTGGCGGGCCCGGCGCCCCTCGTGGTGCCAGAGGTAGAACCAGGTCCACTCGATCTCCTCGTCGAACTGCCGCGCGGAGACCAGACCCCCGGTCTGGAGGGCCTGCAGGATGGCCACTCCCGGCCGCGCGAACTTCTCGTTGTAGAGGATCACCAGGTCGTCGTACTGGCGGTAGAAGGCATCCACGTAGTCCCCCGTGTGGCAGTGCCCGCACACCGCCTTCATCCGGCCCCGCTTGGCCTCGGCCGTGTCCGCCACCAGGGCGGCCCGCCGCGCCAGGTCCCCCTCCGTCACCACCCGCCCCTGGACGTCCGTGTCCAGGACCAGGCTGACGGGGGGCCGGTTCGTCCAGGAGATCCGCTCGCCGGGGTCGTGGGTCACGCGGCCGCCGTTGCGGGAGTGGCCCGACATGTGGCACGTGGCGCAGGTGGGCGCCTGGCTGTAGTCGCGGCCCAGTACCCAGGTGGGGCCGTCCAGGCGCAAGGAGTCGCGGAGGTCCCGGTAGGCCACCCCGTGCTTGGACTCCTCGTAGATCTCCGACTGGGGGTGGTCGGGGCCCAGGTGGCACCGGCCGCAGTTCTCCGGCTGCCGGGCGCGCCGGGGCGAGAAGTCGTGGCGGCTGTGGCAGGCGAAGCAGGAGCCGCGCGTCCCGTCGAGGTTCAGCCGCCCTATGCCGGTATTGGGCCAGGTCCCCGGGTCGAAGAGAGGCCGCCCGCCGCCGTCGCGGCGCACCCGGGCCACCGCCTCGGCGTTCGTCGGCCGGCCCTCCGCGTCCGGCCTCAGTTCCTCCACGCCCACCCGACCGCCGTCCAGGGCCTGGAACGCCACCCGGCTGCCGTGGCACTGCTGGCAGCCCAGGAAGGCGCTGGCCATCCCGTTGACCGGGCCGCCCCCGGGACGGCCCGGGGTGGCGCCGTGGGGGTCGAAGGGCACCCGGGAGCCCTCCACCGTCTCCGCCAGGTAGTTGTCCAGGGACGCCAGGATGTCTCCCGCCGCGGCGTGGTGGCTCCGCTGGAACTCGCCGGCCTCGACCGGGTGGCAACGGGCGCAGTCCCGCGGCGTGGCCACCGTGGCCACATGGGCCCCGTAGTGGTCGAACCCGTCCGCGTCGAGCGGCGACGCCTGGTGGCATTCCACGCAGGCCACCCCCTTCGCCGCGTGGGTGCTTCCCCGCCAGTGGTCCACGATCCCGGGCGTGGTCTGGGCATGGCACTCGACGCAGGCCCGCGACGCGGCCGGGACCTGCGCCTCGGGAGGGGCGAGCCCGGCCTCGACCCGCCGGCGGGCCACTTCCATCCACTGGACGAAGACCAGCGAGAGGAGGAAGAGCCCCCCCAGGGCCCCGATGACGAACTGCTTGCTCCGGTTGCTCAAGGCCGCATCTCCTAGGAGTCGTGAAAGAATAACTGCGTGAAACACCGAGGCCGAGCGAGAAGGTCGCTGGCGAGGAGGCGCGACAACGCGTATCAATGGAGAGATACGCGGAGGAGCGGCGACAACGCCAGCGACCTTCGCAGCCGGCCGAATGTAGCAGTGATTCTTTCACGGCGACTCAGTGGGCCACCGCCGCCTCCCAGACCGTGAGCCCGATGATGGCGAGGACCGCGGCCACGCCGACCCACACGCTCGCCTCCGAGGCCGGCCAGCGCCGGCGGATGCCGGCGTCCACCAGCGGCCAGAGAAACATCAGGAAGACGACCAGCCCCATGCTCAGCACCGCCGCGGTCCGGCTGAAGAGCTTGAGCCAGCGGAAGCTCACGTAGAAGAACCACTCGGGCTTGATGACCTCGGGCGTCACCAGCGGGTCGGCCCGGGGCCCCAGGGTCGGCGGCAGGACCGTGGCGAGGACGGAGAGGAGGATCATGAGGACGAGGCCGACGATGAGCTCGGTGTAGACGTGGTCGGGGAAGAACCGGAAGTGGGCGGGGGCGGCCACGTCCTCGCCCTCGAAGCGCATATCGGTGACCCCCTGGAGCCGGAGCAGCGTGATGTGCACGAAGAGGAGCCCCACCATGAGGGCCGGGATCACCGCCGCGTGGATGACGTAGAAGCGCGAGAGGGTGCGCTCGTTGTAGGCGTCGCCGCCCAGCATAGCCTTCTTCAGGGGCCCGCCCAGGAGGGGGACGGTCTCGGCGATGTGGGCCCCCACCGTGGCGCCCCAGTAGGAGAGTTGTTCGTGGACCAGGCTGTAGCCCGTGAAGCCCATGGTGAGGGTGCAGAGCAGGAGGCACATCCCCACGCCCCAGTTCAGCTCCCGGGGCCGCCGGTAGGCCCCCGTGAAGTAGACCCGCATCTGGTGGAGGATCACCGCCGCCACCATCAGGGTCGCGGCCCACCGATGGAGGCCGCGGAAATACCAGCCGTAGGCCGCCTCCTCGGTGATGTAGCGCACGGAATCGTGGGCGGCGGCGGGGGCGCCCTCGTAGTAGAAGGCGAGCAGGATGCCCGTCGCCACCTGGACCACGAAGAGGTAGGCCGGGGTCCCCCCCAGGCAGAACCACCAGCGCTTGAGGTGACGGGGGACGGGCTCCTGGGTGAGCTCCCGGAGCGTGTCGCCCGTGACCGGGACCCGCTCGCGCAGCCACTCCGCCGCGCGACCCATCAGGACCCTCCGCGACCCCGCGAACCCCCGGAGGGCGTTTCCACCGGGAGCTCGATGAAGAGCAGCCCCCCCTCCAGCCTCAGGGCGTACCGCGGGAGGGACTGGCCGGCCTCCGCCGGCGGGCCTCCCGTGGCCCGGCCGGCGGCGTCGAAGCTCCCGTTGTGGCACGGGCAGAAGAAGCGGCGGTTCTGGACCTCCCAGTGGACCCGGCAGCCCAGGTGGGGGCAGGTGCTGGAGAGGGCGAGGAAGTCCTCGACGGCGCCCCGGTC
>JACQVX010000220.1 GCA_016209495.1 Planctomycetota bacterium | reverse complement strand
GCTCAGGTCCTCCCGGCAGCACAAGATCATCCGGATCCGCCACACGATCATCAAGGCGATCCGCGACTACTTCGATCAGAACGGATTCGTTCTGGTCGACGCACCGATCTTCACGCCGAGCGCGTGCGAGGGGACGAGCACCCTCTTCGAGACCGACTACCACGGGCAGCCCGCCTACCTCACGCAGTCCGGGCAGCTCTACATGGAGGCGGCCGCCATGGCCCTGGGCAAGGTCTACTGCCTGGGCCCCACGTTCCGCGCCGAGCGGTCCAAGACCCGGCGCCACCTCACCGAGTTCTGGATGTGCGAGCCCGAGGTGGCCTATGCCGGCCTGGACGAGGTCATGACCCTGGCGGAGGAGTTCGTCACCCATATCGTGCAGCGCGTCCTGGCCAACCGCCGCGAGGAGCTGCGGGTCCTGGAGCGGGATACCACGCGCCTGGAGCGGGTCCGGGCGCCCTTCCCTCGGGTCTCCTACGATGAGGCCGTGGCCATGCTCCACGAGGCGGGGCGCGAGTTCGAGTGGGGGGGCGACTTTGGGGCGCCCGACGAGGCCATCATCTCGGGGCGGTTCGACCTCCCGGTGATGGTCCACCGTTTCCCGGCCCAGGTGAAGGCCTTCTATATGAAGCAGGACCCGGTGGACCCGCGCCTCGCGCTCTGCGTGGACGTCCTGGCGCCGGAGGGGGTGGGGGAGATCATCGGCGGGGGCCAGCGCGCCGACGACCTGGGCTACCTCGAGCGGCGCATCGCCGAGCACGGGCTGCCCCGGGAGGCCTTCGAGTGGTACCTGGACCTGCGCCGCTACGGCTCGGTCCCCCACGGCGGCTTCGGCATGGGCATCGAGCGCACCGTGGCCTGGCTGTGCGGGACGGAGCACGTGCGGGAGGCCATCCCCTTCCCGCGGATGCTCTACCGCATCTACCCCTGAACGAGACTGGCCCCGGTTGACTCGGCAGGAGCGCTCGCTATCATTGGCGCGCGCCATCCGGAGGAAGGCGTAGCATGAGCACCCTCGCAAAGACCCTGGTGGTGATCCAGCTCGTCCTCTCCGCCATCTTCCTGACGGTGGCCGGCGCCTTCTTCCACCACAAGACCGACTGGCGCCGCTACGCCGAGAAGATCCAGGCCAACTACCGGGAGATGGCCCAGCGGAAGAACAAGAACATTGACCAGCTCGGCGCCCAGATCACCACCATGAAGGCCTACATCACCGAGAAGGAGCAGGAGGTGGGGCTCCTGCGCACCAACCTGATCGGTACCGGCGAGCAGCTCGTGGAGAAGAGTACCCAGCTCACGCAGCGGATGCTGGAGTACCAGAAGCTCCTGGAGGAGCACGGCAAGCTGGTCCAGCAGATCGAGCGGCAGCGGGACAACATCGCCGAGCTGCAGAACGCCAACGAGAACCTCCGTACCGAGTATGGAAAGGCCCGCCAGGACAAGGAGGTGGCGGAGAACCAGGTGGCGCGTCTCATCTCCGTGAAGGGGAGCCTGGAGCGGGACCTGGAAGAGCTGCGCACCGACTACGCCCGGAGCAAGCAGGAGGTGGAGGACTACAAGATCATGGAGCAGCAGCTCCTGGCGGCCGGCGTGGACATCCCGCGCCTCGTGCAGCGCAAGCCGGCGCCGTTCATCGAGGCCGTGGTCATGGCGGTGAAGGACGACATCGAGCCCGGGCTGGTCCTGCTCAACGTGGGCGAGAACCAGCGGGTCCAGAAGGGCTACGAGTTCACCGTCTACCGGAACGACGAGTTCGTCGCCAAGGTCATCGTGGAGCGCGTCCTGCGTGACATGTCCGGGGCGAGGGTCCTGTTCCAGAAGCCCGAGGCCAACATCCAGGTGGGGGACAAGGCCGCCACGAGGGTCAACTGATGCCTGGCGAAGAGATCATCGAGAAGCCGCCGGCAACCCCCTTCGCCACGGGGATCCTGGGCCTCTCGCTCGTCATGCTCCTGGGCGCCATCGCCCTGGTCTGGGCCCAGCTCGGGCTCTACCTGAGGGCCGACGACAAGGCCCACATCGATGCGGGTGGCGAGGAAACCGTCGCCCAGGCCTGGTACGACAAGTTCGAGCGTGAGGTCCACAAGAAGGAAGTCCCCGCCGGCGACTAGCGCCTCCTCCGGTCGGTTGACTCCACCACATCTTGTTGTATACTCCGGCCGGCTATACAAGATAGTGGGCCCGCTGGGGCGCTGTTCCTCCCCCCCCTGACGCCCCCCTTAGTCCCCCGGGCGTCCCCCTGGAGTCGCGATGATCTTCGAGACGATCCTCGGGTGGTGGTCCAGGGACCTGGGCATCGACCTGGGCACCGCCAACACCCTGGTCTACGTGCGCAACGAGGGCATCGTCCTGTCGGAGCCCTCGGTGGTGGCGGTGGACAAGGAGTCCCGCCGCGTGGTCGCCGTGGGACGCCGGGCCAAGGAGATGCTGGGCAGGACGAACTTCCGCCTGGAGGCCATCCGCCCCCTCCAGAGCGGGGTCATAGCCAACTTCGACATGGCCGAGGCCATGCTCACCCACTTCGTGCACCGCTGCCACCGGCGCCGCTACGCCGTGGCCCCACGCATGGTCATCGCCGTGCCCAGCGGCATCACCGAGGTGGAGGAGAGGGCAGTCTACAACTCCGCGGAGAGGGCCGGGGCGAGGAAGGTCTACCTCATCCCGGAGCCCAAGGCCGCCGCCATCGGGGCCGGTCTGGACATCACCGAGCCCACGGCCTCCATGGTGGTGGACATCGGCGGGGGCACCGCCGAGGTGGCGGTCCTCTCCCTGGCGGACATCGTGGCCAGCCAGAGCATCCGCACCGCGGGAGACGCCATGGACCGGGCGATCATCCACCACGTGCGCGACGCCCACCAGCTCCTGATCGGCGAGCCCACGGCGGAGCGGGTGAAGATCGAGATCGGCTGCGCCCGTCCCCTGCAGCAGGAGATGGTCCTGGAGGTCATGGGCCGGGACACGGTGAAGGGCCGCCCCCGGGTGGCGCAGGTCAGCTCCGAGGAGGTCCGTCTGGCCCTGGCCGAACCCATCCAGAAGATCGTGGCGGCGGTCCACACGACCCTCCAGCAGACCGAGCCCGAGCTCTCGGCGGACCTGGTGCGCCGCGGGATGGTCCTCTGCGGAGGCGGGGCCCTCCTCTCCGGCCTGGGCCAGCTCCTGGAGGAGGAGACGGGGCTGCCGGTGCACATCCCGGAGGACCCCCTGAGCTGCGTGGCCCGGGGGACGGGGGTGTTCCTCGAGAACCTGGACCGCTTCCTCTCCCCCTTCGCCGTGGGGCCCATCGCCTGAGCCCCTCCCACGCCCCCTACACCCCCCGCCCCGTGGTGCGCCGGCTTCGCGGGGGCGCCCTCGTGCCCCTGGCCCTCGTCGCCCTCGCCACCACGCTCACCCCGGAGGCCTGGGGTCACCGTTCGCGGGCGTGGCTCCGGGGCCTGCTCCCTGGCGGTCCCCCGGGGGCCCTGGGGGCGATGGGGGCCATGGGATGCGAGGCCTGCGGCGAGGCGGCCCGGCGGAGCCTGGCGGCCGAGTCGGCCCTGGCCGAGGAGCGCGAGCTGCGTCTGGCGGCCGAGTCCAGGGCCGCGGGCCTCTCCGCGGTCGCCGAGGTGCTGCCGGAGGTGCCGGCCGCGCTGCGCCTGGCCGCGGAGGTCACGCTCCGGGACGACAGCTCCCCCTTCAGCCGGACCATCTGGATCGACCGGGGGACCGAGCAGGGTGTCGCGGAGGGCCAGCCGGTCCTCTCGGGCCGCGCCCTGGTGGGCCGCGTGCTGGCCGCGGGCCCGTGGACCGCCCAGGTGCGGACCGTCCTGGACCCGCGTCTGGCCGTGCGGGTGGTGGACGGCCGCTCGCGGGTCGAGGGGGTGGCGCGGGGCGCGGGGGCCGAGGCCCTGCGGGTGGACCTGGTGAGGCGAGGGGCCGACGTGGCGGAGGGCGACCCCCTGGTGACCGGGGGCCCCGGGGGCTTCGCCCCGGCGGGGCTCCTGGTGGGCCGCGTGACCCGGAATGCGCGCCGGACCTACGGGGACCACGAGGAGCTGGAGGCCGCCCCGGCGGCGGAGCCGGCCCTCGTGGACAGGGTGGTGGTGTTGCTCCTCCCCGAGGGGGGGCGATGAGCGCCGTGGGCGTGGGCGTGGGCGTGGGCATCGGCGTGGCTCGTGACTCGTGGGCGTGGGCGTGGCGGTGGCCGTGGCCGTGGGCCCGGGAGGCCCCGTGAGTCGCGGGGATCCGGCGAGCGTGCACGGGCGGGGCGCCCCCCTCATCGCGGCGCTGGCCCTCTGGGCCCTGGCCGCCCTGGGCGTGGAGGGCCTCCTCGCGCGCCTCGTCCGCGGCGCCGGGGAGGCCGCCCCGGACCTCCTGGCGCCCGCCCTGGCCCTCTGGGCCCTGCGGGCCCGCCCCCGCGACACCGCCTGGGCGGGGGCGATCCTGGGGCTCTCGCGGGACTTCTACGCGGGCGATCGCCTTGGGGTCTGGACCCTGGCCGGCCTGGCGGCGGCCCAAGGGGCCGTCTCGGCCGCCCTCTCCCTCGACCGCCACGGGCCTTGGCGGCGCATCGGGGCCCTCCTGGCCGCGGCGGTCGCCTTCCAGGCCCCTGCCCTGGCCCTGGCGGCCGTGGAGGTCCCGGAGGCCGCCGTGGAGCTGGCCCTCAGGGCCGCGTCGGGCCTCGGCTGGACCTTGCCGGCCGGCCTGGCCCTCCTGGTCCTGATGGAGAGTCTGCCAGGGCTGGCGCCACGGCCATGACGAGCTTCCACCGCCGCCTCCTGGCCGTCCTGGGCACCTGTACCGCCCTGCTCCTCGCGGTCCTGGCCCAGTGCGCCCGGCTGCAGCTCCTCCAGGGGGGCCATTACACGGAGCGAGCCCAGCTCCGCCGGCGTCGCGTCGAGTTCCTCGGCCCGGAGCGCGGGCGCATCCTGGACCGCCACGGCATCCCCCTGGCCTCCACCGTCCACTCCCTCGTCGCCACCCTGGACCCCTACGCCCTGGACCCCGCGTGGCGCCTGGCCTGCGAGGCCACCGACGTCCCCGCCGCAAGCGCCCTGGACCGCATGGCCGTCCTGGACCTGGCGGCGGCCGCCGCGCCGGAGCTTCCCATCTCGGTCCCGGTGGCGAAGACGGTGCGGACGGCGGTGGCCGTCCGGCTGGCCTCGCGTTTCCCCGGGCTGATAGAGCCCCCGGCCCCGGGGGCCGGCCCGACGGTGAGCCTGTGCCTGCGGCTGGACGCGTGGAGGTGTCGCCACCTCCCGTGGCGCCGGCTGGCCGCCCTTCTGGCCGTGGACCCGGAGGACGTGGCCCGCCGGGTGGACGCCCACCGCGCCCGGAGCGAGACCATCCGCGAGCCCGACCGGCGGCGCGCGGCCCGCCGGGAACCCCTGACCCTGGCCGAGGGGCTCGACCTCGCCACGGCGGCCCACCTCCTCGAAGAGGGGTCCGACCTCCCCGGACTCGAGGTGGGGGCGCTGCCCCGGCGGGTCCTGCCCGGAGGGAGCCTGGCGGTGCACCTGCTGGGCCACATGGGACGCATGGGCCCGGACCGGCGGGGGGCCCTCGTCGCGCAGGGCGGGCTCCTGGACCTCCGGGGGGACATCCGGGAGTCGGCGGACCTCCTCCCGGTGCGAGGGGGCGCCAGCTTCGAGCGGGAGCCCGTCGGGCGCTCGGGCCTGGAGGCCGCCTTCGAGGACCTCCTGCGCGGGGCCGTGGGAATGCGGCTCCTGGAGCAGGACCGCCACGGACAGGTGCGCGAGGTGGTCGAGGAACTGCCCCCCGTGCACGGGAGGGACCTCCGGCTCGCCCTGGACGCGGGGATCCAGGCCGTGGCCGAGGCGGCCCTGGACCGGGCCGTGGCCGTCCATGCCCTCGACCCGACCCGGAGCGGCGGCGCCGTGGTCCTCCTCGACGCGCGCACAGGGGAGTGCCTCGTCCTGGCCTCCGCGCCGCGCCACGAGCCCGACCGCCTCCGGACGGATTTCGCCGCCCTCCGGGACGACCCGGCGGACCCCCTCGTCCACCGCGCCGTGCGAGGGGCCTATCCGCCGGGCTCCGTCATGAAGGTCCTGGTGGCGGCGGCGGCCCTTGGGGAGGGCGTCGTGGACCCCTCCGAGACCGTGAGCTGCGGCGGGCGCTTCGGTCGCGCCCCCCGGGGCTTCGGTTGCCATGGCCACGGGGACGTGGCCCTGGAGGGGGCCCTGGCCGTCTCGTGCAACACCTACTTCTACGAGATGGGACACCGGCTCGGGGTGGAGAGGCTCGCGCGCTGGGCCCGGGCCTTCGGCCTGGGGGCGACCTCCGGGCTCCCCCTGGCGGGGCAGGAGGCCGCGGGCCTGGTCCCCGACCCGGACTGGAAGCGGCGCCGCCTGGGGGAGCCCTGGTACGCCGGCGACACCTGGAACATGGCCATCGGCCAGGGTCACCTCCTCGCGACCCCGCTCCAGGTGGCGCGCCTCGCGGCCGCCCTGGCCACCGGCTGCGTGCCCCGCCCCACCCTGGTGCGCGGCGAGGACCCGGAAGGCCGGTCCCTCGAGATCCCGGCAGCGCTCCTCGAGCCCGTGCGCCGCGGGATGCGGCGGGTGGTCGAGGCCCCGGGCGGGACGGCGGCCGGCGTGGAGGCACTGAGAGAGCTCCCCATGCCGATTGCCGCCAAGACCGGCACGGCCCAGGCCGGCCCCAGGGGGAGCCACGCCTGGTTCGCGGGCTATGCCCCGGCGGATGTGCCCAGGGTGGCCTTCGCCGTGGTGGTGGAGCACGTGGGAGACGAGGGGACCGGCGCCCTGGCGGCCGCCCCGGTGGCCGCCGAGGTCCTGCGCGCATGGTCCGCCTCCCAGGGTACCCGACCGTGAGCGCCCGACCGGAGGGGGCGTGAGGCACCGCTGGGGCGTCGTCCTCGCCGTCGCCCTCCCGGCCATGGCCCTGGCCGCCCTGGGGCTCGCATTCATCCACAGCGCCTCCTCCCGGGCGGACACCGGGGAGGGCGCGGGATTCGCGGGCCGCCAGGCCTGCTGGCTCGCCGCGGGAGGCCTGGTCTTCGCGGCGCTGGCCTGGACGGACTACCGCCATCTGGCGCGCTGGGCCTACGCCGTCTACGTGACCTCGCTCGCGGCCCTCCTGGCCGTCGGGCCGCTGGGGAGCTCGATCCATGGGGCGCAACGCTGGATCGAGATGGGGGCCTACAACCTCCAGCCCTCGGAGCCCGCGAAGCTGGCCGTCGCCATGGTCCTGGCCCGCTACCTCATGTACCGCGAGCCCCCCGGCCGGGCGAGGGCCCTGGTCGTCCCCTTCCTCCTGGCGGCCCTCCCCATGGGACTGGTGCTCCGACAGCCCGACCTGGGGACCGCCATGGTCTTCGTGCCCGTCCTCGTGTCCACCCTCTACCTGGCCGGGGCGCGGGCCGCCCACCTGGCCGGCGCCGTGGCCCTGGCGGCGGCGGCCCTGCCCGCCGTGTGGACGTGGGGGCTCCGGGACTACCAGCGCCGGCGATTCCTCGCCTTCCTGGACCCGGAGGGCCCCGACTACTACCTCCGGGAGGGCTACCAGATCGTCCAGTCCAGGATCGCCGTGGGGCACGGCGGCACCTGGGGGACGGGCTACGGGACCGGCACCCAGACCCAGTGGAACTTCCTCCCGGAACGGCATACGGACTTCATCTTCGCCGTCCTGGGCGAGGAATGGGGCTTCGCGGGGGTCTGCCTGGTGCTCCTGCTCCTCGCCCTCCTCCTCGCCGGGTGCGCCCAGGTCGCCCTCTCCACCCGCGAGCCCTTCGGTCGCCTCGTCGTCGGCGGGGTCCTGGTCCTGGTGGCCACCCAGGCCGTGATCAACACCGGCATGACCGTGGGCCTCATGCCCGTCACCGGCCTCACCCTGCCCCTGGTCTCCTACGGCGGCTCCTCCGTCCTGACCACCTGCGCCGCCCTGGGCCTGGTGGCCTCCGTGGGACGCCACCCCGGCGTCCTCGAGGGGCCCGCCTGAGGACCCGCGAGCGGGGCCTCGGGGGCGTGCTACGATGAGCACCCCATGCGCGCGGGCATCGCCCTGCTCTACCTGGCCAGCGGGGCCGCGGCCCTGGCCTACGAGACCGTCTGGTTCCGGCACCTGCGCCACGCCACCGGGTCCTCCGCCGGGGCCCTGGGGGCGCTGCTGGCGGCCTATCTGGGGGGCCTGGCCCTGGGCGCCTGGGCTGGGGCCCACGCGGCCGGGAGGGTGACGCGCCCCCTCCGGCTCTACGGCCTCCTGGAGGCGGCGGTGGGGGCCTACGCCTGGGTGATCCCCGTCCTCTTCGCCTCGGCGGGCGACCTGGCCTGCCTCTGGGTCCTCCCCGCCACGGCGGCCCTGGGGGCCACCTTCCCCCTGGTCTGCGCCGCGTCGCCCGCGCTCGCCGCTTCCGCGCTCTATGCCCTCAACACGGCGGGGGCCGTGGGGGGGACCCTGGTCACGGCCTTCGTCCTCCTGCCCGCCATCGGCCTCGCGGCCTCCGGCGAGCTCGCGGGCGCCCTGGGGATGGCGGTGGGCGCGGCGGCCTGGCTCCTGGACGCGGCGGTTGGCCCCCCCGCCGGGACGCCTCCCTCGGCCCCGGTCCCGGTTCCGCCGGACGCCTTCTCGCACCGCCGATGGGCAGTGATGGCGGCGAGCATGGGTGGCCTGGCGGCCATGCTGCTACAGGTCGCCTGGGGCCGGGTCCTCTCCCTGGTGATAGGGGGCGAGGTCTACGCGGTGGCCCTCACCCTGGCCACCTACCTGGCCTTCCACTCGCTCGGCACCGCGCTGGGGGCGCGCATGGGACGCCGCGGCGCTCGCCCGTGGGCCCCGGCGGCGGCCCTGGTGGCGGCGGGCATCGCCACCTGGGCCGCGACCCACCTCGTGGACGAGATGCCCTGGTGGGTCCTCCTCGTCTATCGCCAGAGCGCCGAGCCGGGCCTTCTGGTGGCCGCAAAGCTCCTCTGCGGCTCCGCCCTCCTGGCCCCGGCCGCCCTGGCCCTGGGGGCGGCCTTCAGCCTGGCGCTCCGCCTGTACGGGGGCGGCCCGCGGGGCGCGGGCCAGGTCTACGCCGTGAGCGCGTGCGTCTCGGCGGGCGGGGCGCTCCTGGCGGGGCTCGTCCTGGTCCCCGCGTTCGGGATCCTGGGCACCGCCCTGGCCGCCGCCTTCGTCCTGGCAGGGTTCGGGGTGCTCATGGCGGGCGGACCCGTGGGGTGGCGCTACGCCGGCTTCCTCGCCCTGGGTGCCCTGTTCCCGTGGACGGCCCCGCGCTGGGACCGCGCGGCCCTCACCTCCGGCGCCGCGCTCTACGCCGCGGGGGTGCCGGACCTGGACCGGCTGAGCAGGGCCTCCTTCGACGCCCGGCTGGCCAGCCCCCACGTGGAGGTCCTGGCCTATGAGGAGGGCGAGGTGGCCACCGTGAGCGTGGAGCGGGTCGCCCCCCTCAACACGGTCTACCTCCGCAGCGACGGGAAGGTCGAGGCCGCCGTCCCAGCCGGGCCCGGCGAGTCGAGGGCGGACCTCAGGACCCCGCGGATGCTGGCCCACCTCCCCCTGGCCGCGGCCCCCGGGGCCACGCGGGTCCTGGTGGTGGGGCTGGGGAGCGGGGTCACGGCCTGGACCGCCCTGGGCTTCCCCGGGACCCGGGTGGACTGCGTGGAGATCGAGCCGGCGGTGGGACGGGTCCTGGCCCGCGCCGAGGCCCACTTCGCCCCCTACCACGGCGGGGTGCTCCGGGACGAGCGGTTCCGCCTGATCCACGCCGACGCGAGGCGCTACCTCCGGGACGCGCCGCCCTACGACGTGATCATCAGCCAGCCCTCCGACCCCTGGGTGAGCGGGTCGGCCCCCCTCTTCACCCGCGAGGCCTTCCTGCAGGAGAGGGGGCGCCTGGCGGACGGCGGCTGGCTCTGCCAGTGGGTCCAGCTCTACCAGATCGAGGCCCCGGAGTTCCGTTCCCTGGTGGCGGCCTTCCGCGAGGCCTTCCCCGCCTGCGTCGTGGTCCGCCCCCCGAGCACGCAGGACGTGCTGCTCCTGGGCCGGCGCGCCGACCGCCTGGACTACCCGGTGGAGACGGCGCGCGGACGGCTGGCCCAGGCCGGCGGTCCCGGGGTGGAGGACCTCATCGCCCCCTTCCTGCTCTGGGGAGAGGACCTGGGGCTCTACCTGGGCGGCGAGCGAGCCAACACCGACGACAACCTGCGCGTGGAGCTGGCCACGCCCCACAGCCGCTACCTCCCGCTGGGGGCGGCGCGGGGAATCCTGGACTCCCTCTTCGAGGCCTCCCGCGACCCCTTCCGCTGCCTGGGCGACCACGGCCCCGGCGGCGAGGAGGCCTTCCTCGCGGGCCTGGCCCGCCGGCTGGCGGACCTGGGCGACCTGCGACGCGCCCAGCGGCTGGCGGACCTCGTGGGCGTGGACCTGGGCTCCGCGCGCGGGGCCCCCGACTCGCGGAACCTCTTCGCCGAACTGCTCCGCATGGACCTGGCGAGACCGCGCGGCGCGGCCGAGCCCGCTCCACGCGAGGCGGACGCGGAGCGCCTCCTGGCCTCCGCGGAACGCCTGCTCCGCGAGGGCCGACACGACGAGGCCGCCGTCTTCGCCCAGGACGCCCTGAGGGTCGCGCCCCGGAGCACGCAGGCGCTGCGGGCGCTCGGGGAGGCGCGGCTGGCCCAGGGACGCCCCCGGGAGGCCCTGGACGCCTTCGAGCGGGCGCGGACGCTGGACCCGGCCGACGGTGGAGCCCTGGAGCGGATCGCCGGGGCAGCCCTGGCCGCCGGGGACCCGGGACGCGCGGTGGAGGCCCTCCGGGAGGCCCTTGGACGCGAGGGGCCGGGAGGCTCCCACCGGGCGACCCTGCTCCTCCGGCTCGCCCGGGCCTGTCGGGCCTCCCGCGACCGGGAGGGGGCCCAGTCCGCCTTGCGCATGGCCCTGGAGGAGAGTCCGGACCACCCCGCTGTCCTGCTCGAGGCGGCCGAGCTCGCCCAGGACGGAGGCCGCGCCGCCGAGGCCGTCCGCCTCTACCGCCGCTTCCTCGCGGTCCACCCCCAGGACCCGCGCGCCACCGAGGCCCGCCGGCGGCTGGGCGCGCTCGAACCCGGGCCCTAGCCAGACGGGCTAGCCCGCCGCGGAGACCTTCTCGAGGACCGCGTCGGGGATGTCGAAGTTGGAGTGGACCCCCTGGATGTCGTCGTGTTCCTCGAACTCGTCCACGAGGGCGAGGACCTTCCGCGCCACGCCCTCGTTCTCCACCGGGACCGTGTCCCTGGCGACCATGAGCAGGTCGGCGCTCTCGAGGGGGAGCCCCCGGGACTCCAGGGCGCGCCGCACCGTGTCGAAGGCAGGGACGGCCGTGCTCACCTCGTAGGAATCCGTCCCCGTCGCGACGTCCTCGGCCCCCAACTCCAGGGCCAGTTCCAGGAGACGGTCCTCGTCCACCGCCGTGCGCGGGATGGCGATCACCCCCCTGCGCTCGAACATCCGGGCCACGCTGCCCGACACCCCCAGCTTCCCCCCGTGCCTCTCGAAGATCTTGCGCACCTCGGGGGCGGTGCGGTTGCGGTTGTCCGTCAGGGCCTCCAGGTAGAAGGCCACGCCGCCGGGGCCGTAGCCCTCGTAGGTCACCGCCTCGAGCTGCTCGCCCTCCAGCTCCCCGGTCCCGCGCTTGATGGCGCGGTCTATGGTGTCCTTGGGCATGTTGGCCGCCCGGGCCTTGTCCACGGCGTAGCCCAGGCCGAGGTTCATCTCCGGGTCGCCCCCCCCCGTGCGCGCGGCGATCATGACCCTCCGCGCCAGCTTGGTCCAGAGCGAGCCGCGCTTCTTGTCCACGGCCGCCTTGCTGTGCTTGATGTTGGCCCATCTGGAATGACCCGACATCTTCCACCTCCCCGGCGGGGGACCGCCGGTCAGCCCGCCGGGGTCGCCTGGGCGCCCCTCCGCTCCGTCCCCTTCCGGCCGGTCCCCGGGTCGGCCCCCTCGGGCGACCCTCCCTCGCCGGACGAGGAATCCCTGCCGTCGCGCGAGGCCTTCCGGGCAAAGTCGCAGTCCTTCGCGAGGGGGCAGCGATCGCAGCGAGGCGCGTCCCTCGTGCAGGTCTTCTTCCCGTGCTCGAGGAACAGCATGTGGTACTGCATGGCCTCCGAGGTGGGGGCGAGGGCGTCCACGGTCTTGCGCACGCGCTCGGGGGAGAACTTCTTCCCGATGAACCCCAGCCGCCGCAGGACCCGCTCCGTGTGGACGTCCAGCGGGAGCTGGGGCCGCCCCAGGAAGGCCAGGAGCATGTATTCCCCGACATGGGCGGGGAGCCGCCGCGCCCTGTGGAAGTACCTGCGTACCGCCTCGTCGTCCCGGTCGCGCAGGAAGTCCAGGGAGACGCAGTGGTCGCCATCGAAGACGTGCTGCAGCAGCTCCTTCAGGACGGGGGCCAGGGAGGGATCGACCCGCTGGTCGTCGAGGAAGGACTCCAGGTCCAGGGGACGGGTGACGCGCAGCTCGTTCCAGTCCACGAACTCGGTCTGCATCGCCCGAAAGGCCTTCTCCGCGACGGTGACCGGGGCCTCGTACTGGAGGAGGTAGAGGATGAGGTGGTCCAGCCAGGCCATGTCGGCGCGGATGGGACGCACGGAGTGGCCCTTCGCCAGGACCTTCATCAGGCGGCGAAGCTTCTTTCCCTGCTCCTTCAAGGCCATGGGCCGCGGTCCCCCAGACGCCCGTCCCGGGCGGAAGCGGCGGAATGATAGTGTCCGCCATCCGGGCCGTCAACCAAGGGGGGGCGGCCGGGGGCATGACCATTCCCGCGGGGTAGGTGTGGGTGCCCGTGCAGGTGGGGCCTGGAAGTCCACGCCCACGGCCACGGGTCCCGGCCCCCCCCCCAGCTCAATAGACGCGCCGCGGGTCCCTCGCCGCGTCGTGGGCGGCGAGCTCGGCGCGCAGGGCCTCCAGGCCCGCTCGGCCCATGAGGGCGTGGGCCGCCCGCTTCCCCGCCTCCACCCCCGGCTGGTCGTAGGGGTCCACCCGATAGAGCCTCCCCGCATAGGCGGTGGCGCACTCCAGGAGGTAGAGCAGGGCCCCCACGGGGCGGGGCGCGACCTCCGGCAGGTGCAGGGCGAGGGAGGGCCGGCCGGCCGCCGCCAGGGCGGCCCTCGTCCCCCGGCGCTCGGCCTCCAGTAGCTCCGCGAGCCCCCGGCCCGCCAGACAGGCCATGGACGCCCTGTCCGCATGGAGGGCGGGGATTCTCCGGTCCCCGGGGTGCCGGTCCACGGCCACGAAGACCACCGCCTTGTCCGGGGGGCCCTCCACGTAGAGCTGGACCTGGGAATGCTGGTCCGTGGTCCCCAGGGCCCTGACCGGCGTCGGTCCCCGGAAGACCTCGCGTCCGTCCACGTCGAGGCGCTTGCCCAGGCTCTCGGCCCAGAGCTGGCGGAACCAGTCGGCCACGTCCCGGAGGGCCTCCGAGTAGGGCATGAGGACGTGGATCCGCCTCCCCCTCCGCACGTCCAGGAGGTGGAGGGCCAGCGCCAGGGCCAGGGCCGGGTCGCGCCCGGGCGCGGAGTCACGCAGGGTCCCATCGCAGGCGCGGGCCCCGTCCAGGACCGCCGCCACGTCCACCCCAGCCAGGGCCGCCGGGAAGAGCCCCACCGCCGAGAGGACGGAGAAGCGTCCCCCCACGCCGGGCGGGACGGGGAGGCTCGCGATACCCTCCGCCTCCGCCAGGGCCCGGAGGTCCCCCAGCCGCGGGTCCGTGGTGAACAGCAGGTGGGCGCGAGCCGCGGCGCCCAGGCGATGCTCCAGGTGGGCCCGGATGACCAGGTAGTTCGCCACCGTCTCGGCGGTGGACCCGGACTTGGTCACCACGTTGAAGAGGGTGCGCGCCGGGTCCAGCACCTCCAGCAGGCCCGCCAGCCGCGCCGGGTCCACGTTGTCGGCCACGTGGAGCCGGCAGCCCCGGCGCCGGGGGGAGGGGAGGAGGTCGTGGTAGGGGTGGCAGAGGGCGGTCCGGAGGGCCAGGGCCCCCAGGGCGGACCCGCCGATGCCCACCACCACCACGTCGTCGAAGCGTCCCCGCGCCCCTGCCGCCGCCCGGAGCACGGCCTCCAGGGCCTCCCGGTCGTGGGGGAGTCCGAGGAAACCCGGCCCCTCCGAGCGCACCTCGTCCGGGACGCCCGCATGGGCGCGCAGGGACTCCTCCCATTCGTCCGGGCGCAGGCCGCCCGCCTCGCCGATCCGGTCGGCGAAGGCGTCGTTCAGGTCGACGCGCACCAGGGTGGATTCCGCGTCCATGGCCAGCGGATCCTACCCGCCGAGCGGCCGGCGCAGAACTCGCAACCGTGCACGGGCCATCACGGTCGCGTCCCCGGGCGCCTCCGTGCGCGTGGGCTTTCCCCTTGACCCCCACCGCGCGGATTCCCATCATCCGCCCTCTCCGCGGACGGGGGCCCTGCCTTGAAGCTGCACGAATACCAGGCCAAGGGGTTGCTCTCCCAGTTCGGTGTGCCCGTGCCGCCGGGGAGGGTGGCCGCCACGCCCCAGGAGGCCGAGGAGGCAGCCCGCGCCCTGGCCACCGAGACGGTGGTGGTCAAGGCCCAGATCCACGCCGGCGGCCGCGGCAAGGGCGGAGGCGTCAAGGTCGTGAGGGGCCCCGCCGCCGCGCGGGAGGCCGCCCAGGCCATCCTCGGCATGAACCTGGTGACCCACCAGACGGGTCCCGGCGGCCGGCGGGTCAAGCGGGTCCTGGTGGAGGCCGGTTGCGCGGTGGAGCGGGAGCTGTACGCCGGGGTGGTCCTGGACCGGGCCCGGGAGCGGCCGGTCCTCATGGCCAGCGCCCAGGGGGGGATGGACATCGAGGTGGTCGCCGCGCGGGACCCGGCCGCCATCCTCAAGGAGTGGTTCGACCCGGGCCTTGGCCTGCACCCCTTCCAGGCGCGCAGGCTGGCCTATGCCCTGGGGCTGGCGGGAGAGGCGGCCACCCGGGCCGCGGACCTCTTCGTCCGCCTCTCGGGGGCCTTCCGCGTCCTGGACGCCACGCTGGTGGAGGTGAACCCCATGGTGGTGACCCTCGCCGGCGAGGTCCTCGCCCTGGACGCCAAGCTGGGCCTGGACGACAGCGCCCTGTGGCGCCACCAGGACCTGGCGAAGATGCGCGACCTGGACGAGGAGGAGCCCACGGAGCGGCGCGCCTCCGACGGGGGTCTCTCCTACGTCAAGCTGGACGGCGATATCGGGTGCCTGGTCAACGGGGCCGGCCTCGCCATGGCCACCATGGACATCATCCAGCACCACGGCGGCACGCCGGCCAACTTCCTGGACGTGGGGGGAGGGGCCACCGAGGCCCAGGTCACGGAGGCCTTCACCATCATCCTCGAGGACCCCCACGTGAAGGCCATCCTGGTCAACATCTTCGGGGGCATCCTCCAGTGCGACGTCCTGGCCCAGGGCGTGGTCGAGGCGGCACGCAAGGTCTCCCTGGGTGTGCCCCTGGTGGTCCGACTGGAGGGCACGAACGTGGAGCAGGGGCGGCGGATCCTCCAGGAGAGCGGCCTGGCGCTGCAGGCGGCAACGGACATGGCCGACGCGGCGCGCAAGGCGGTGGCGGCCTCCCGGGGCGAGCGCAAGGGGCGCGCTCGACGCCCATGAGCATCCTGGTCGGCAAGGACACCCGGGTCCTGGTCCAGGGCACCGGCCGCGCCGGGACCTTCCACGCGGAGCGCTGCATCGAGTACGGGACCCGGGTCGTGGCCGGCGTGGCCCCCGGCAAGGGCGGCGGCACCTGGCTGGGCAAGCCCCTCTTCGACACGGTCACTGCGGCGGTGGAGGCCACCGGGGCCGAGGCCACGATGATCTTCGTGCCGGCCCCCGGGGCGGCGGACGCGGTCCTGGAGGCGGCGGAGGCGGGCCTGAGGCTCATCGTCTGCATCACCGAGGGGGTCCCTGCCCAGGACATGGCCCGCGCCAAGCCCCAGGTGACGGCGCGGGGGGCGCGCCTCATCGGCCCCAACTGCCCCGGGGTCATCACGCCGGGAGCGGCCAAGCTGGGGATCATGCCTGGCTACATCCACAAGCCCGGCCGGGTGGGGGTCGTGAGCCGGAGCGGCACCCTGACCTACGAGGCCGTATGGCAGCTCTCCAGCCGGGGCATCGGCCAGTCCACCTGCATCGGCATCGGCGGCGACCCCATCGTGGGGACCAGCCACCTGGACGCCCTGCGCCTCTTCCAGGAGGACCCGGACACGGACGCGGTGGTCCTCATCGGGGAGATAGGCGGGAGCGCCGAGGAGGAGGCCGCCGCCTTCGTGAAGGCCAGCATGACCAAGCCCGTGGCGGCCTTCGTGGCCGGGGGCACCGCGCCCCCCGGGAAGCGCATGGGCCACGCCGGGGCCATCATCGCCGGGGGCAAGGGCACGGCCGCCGAGAAGAAGGAGGCCCTGCGCGCGGCGGGCATCGCCGTGGCCGAGAGCCCCGCGGAGATCGGCGAGACCATGGCCCGGCTGCTGAAGGGAGCGTAGCGCCATGCCCACCTTCCGGAGACTCGCCCCGCCGGCCTCGGGCCGGCCCATCGAGAGGCGCGAGGGCCGCCTCGCCGTCCCGGACGACCCCATCATCCCCCTCATCGTGGGCGACGGGACCGGTCCCGACATCGCCCGCGCCACCCGTCAGGTCCTGGACGAGGCGGTGCGCAAGGCCTACGGCGGCCGTCGGCGCCTGGCCTGGTTCGAGGTCCCCGCCGGGGAGGCGGCCCACGAGCGCCTCGGGGAGTGGCTCCCCGAAGACACCCTGGAGGCCATCCGCGCCTACCGGGTGGCCCTCAAGGGCCCCCTCACCACGCCGGTCGGGGGCGGCATCCGCAGCCTGAACGTCACCCTGCGCCAGGTCCTCGACCTCTACGGCTGCGTGCGCCCGGTGCGCTACTTCCAGGGGGTCCCCTCCCCCATGCGCGACCCGGGCCGCCTGGACGTGGTCATCTTCCGCGAGAACACGGAGGACGTCTACGCGGGGATCGAGTGGGCGAGCGGCAGCCCCGGCGCAGAGAAGCTGCGTCGCTTCCTGGCCGAGGAGATGGGCACGCAGGTCCGCGAGCTCTCCGGCCTGGGGATCAAGCCCATGAGCCCCTTCGGGACCCAGCGCCTGGTGCGGATGGCCATCCGCTACGCCCTGGACCACCGCCGGGCGAGCGTGACCCTGGTGCACAAGGGCAACATCATGAAGTTCACCGAGGGGGCCTTCCGGGACTGGGGCTATCAGGTGGCCACCCAGGAGTTCCGGGACCAGGTGGTCACCGAGGAGGAACTGACCCGGGACCACGGCGGCCAGGTCCCCCCGGGGCGCCTGGTCGTGAAGGACCGGATCGCCGACAGCATGTTCCAGCAGGTCCTCCTGCGGCCGGAGGACTACCAGGTCCTCGCCACGCCCAACCTGAACGGCGACTACCTCTCGGACGCCTGCGCCGCCCAGGTGGGCGGGCTGGGGATGGCCCCGGGGGCCAACATCGGCGACGAGGCGGCCATCTTCGAGGCCACCCACGGAACCGCCCCCAAGTACGCGAACCAGGACAAGGTCAACCCGGGCTCCCTCATCCTGAGCGGTGTGATGATGCTGGAGCACCTGGGCTGGGGCGAGGCGGCCAGGCTCGTGCTGCGAGGCCTGGAGGCCACCATCGCCCAGCGGCGAGTCACCTACGACCTGGAGCGCCAGATGGAAGGCGCGACCCTCCTCTCCTGCTCGGCCTTCGGCCGGGCCATCGCGGAGAACCTGTAGCCATGTCGGAGGAGCGTGGGGGATTCCTCGGATTCAACTTCCTCACCGCCTTCCTGCTGTTCCTGGCAGGGGGCTACCTCCTGGCCAACCCGGACGGCCAGGTCCCGGAGCGCTTCCACCCCCTGGAGGCGGGCGGCGGGGCCATCCTCCTGGGCATCATCTGCATGGCCATCGCGGTGCAGCGGACCCTGGTCAAGCTGGCCATGCGGCTCCTGGTCCTCCTGGGCCTGGCTTACGGGGGGCTGGTCTTCCACGAGGGCGGCGTGCCGGCGGCCAACACCCGATTGAGGGAGTGGCTGGGGGTCGCGGCCGAGAAGGGCAAGGAGGCCGCGGACAAGGTGGTGGACAAGGCCGCCGAGGCGGTGAAGGAAGGCGTCCAGGAGGGGGCGGGCGGGAAGTGAGGGAGGCTCGGCCATGGGACGCGTGAAGGTCACGGTCGTAGGCGCCGGTTTCGTCGGGGCCACCGCCGCCCAGCGGCTGGCGGAGGACCAGGTGGGGGACGTGGTCCTCACCGACGTGGTGGAGCACATCGCCGAGGGCAAGGCCCTGGACCTCTGGGAGGCGGCTCCGGTCCTGGGCTACGACAGCCGCACCACGGGCGTCACCGTCCCGAAGGAAGGCCCCTGGCCCGACTCCGCCCTGGAGAAGGTGGCCGGGAGCGCGGCGGTGGTCATCACCGCGGGCATCCCCCGCAAGCCCGGCATGAGCCGTAGCGATCTCCTCTAGATCTTCTCCGCCATCGTGGGCGGCGTGGTGGAGTACGTGGCCCGGGCCTGCCCCGACGCCGTCCTCCT
>JACQVX010000213.1 GCA_016209495.1 Planctomycetota bacterium | reverse complement strand
TGGCCCTTCAAGAAACCGATCACATCCTTGGCGCGATATCGTCATCGTGATCTGCGGAAAGTAGGGTCAGTCATTGTTTTACGGCGACTTGCGGCGACCCAGACTCCTGAGAGCCGCCGCCGGCGGTGGCAGGACGCCACCGCCGGCGGGGCGACGCGACTAGCGCTTCGGCGGAGCCGGGGGCGAGACCGCGGGCTTCGCGGCCGGCGCCGGTGTGGCGGGCTTGGCCGCGGGCGCCGGTGCGGCGGGCTTGGCCGCCGGCGCCGGTGCGGCGGGCTTGGCCGCGGGCGCCGGTGCGGCGGGCTTGGCCGCGGGCGCCGGTGCGGCGGGCTTGGCCTTCGGGTCAAAACGGGGCTTGTTCTCCATCTTCTCTCCTTGTGTTGGGGAGGCCGGAGATCTCCACGGCCTGCCGCCTGTACGGTGGGGCTCCATCGAGAGCCGGCACCCGCGACGACCATTACCCCGGGGCATCGCCACGACCACCCCCAGGGGTGGGGACCGGTCGATCCGTGCGGTGTTCTACCTCTTCTTCCTCCCCCTAGCAACGGGTCGGACCGTCCCCTGGGCGCCGCCGCAGCCGGCCGAATGTAGCAGTCATTGTTTTACGGCGACCCACTACACCAGCCCCGCGGCCGAGACGAGGGCGCGCCGGTCCACCTTCCCCGTGGCGTTGCGCGGAAGCTCCGGTAGCCCCACCACTGACCGGGGCACCTTGTAGCGGGCCATGCGCTGGCCCAGGAAGGAAAGCAGCCCCTCGGTGGCGGCCTCGCGTGGCGCCACGTAGGCGCGCCCCACCTCCCCCCAGAGCGGGTCCGGCACCCCGACCACCGCGCACTCCCTCACCTGCGGGTGCTGGAGGATGGCCTGCTCCACCTCCGCGGGGTAGACGTTCTCGCCCCCGGAGATGAACATCTCCTTGCGGCGCCCCACCACCTGGTAGTAGCCCTCGCCGTCCACGCGGAAGAGGTCCCCCGTGGCCCACCACCCGTCCCGGCTCGCGGCGGCGGTGGCCTCCGGGTCGCGCCAGTAGCCGGCGCAGACGTGGGGCCCGGCCAGCCACAACTCCCCCACCTCGCCGGGGGCCACGTCACGCCCCGCCTCGTCCACGACGCGGGCCCGGCAGTGCATCACCGGGTGCCCCACGGTGCCCGCCCGCCGGAGGGCGTCGCGGGCCGGGAGGGAGAAGCAGTTGGGCCCCACCTCCGTGAGCCCGTAGCCCTGGCGCAGCACCACCCCCCGGTCCGCGTAGTCCCGGATGAGCCCCACCGGGCAGGGGGCCCCCCCCACCAGGGCGAGGCGCAGCCGCCCCAGGTCCGCCGTGGCGAAGCCCGGCGACTCCCTCAGCATGGTGTAGGTGGTGGGGACGCCGAAGAGGGTGGTGATCGCCTCCCGCTCCATGACACGCAGGGCCTCGGTCGCGTCGAAGGCGCCCAGGAGGACCACCCTCCCCCCCCGGTGAAGCAGGGGCAGCGAGAGGACGTTCAGGGCCCCGGTATGGAAGAGGGGCGTGTAGGTCAGGGTGGAGTCATCGGCCACCAGGTCACACGCGACGGTCGTGTTCAGGCTGTTGGCGGTCATGGAGCCGTGGGTGAGGACCGCCCCCTTGGGGCGTCCCGTGGTGCCGGAGGTGTAGAGGATGACCAGCGGCGTCGCCTCCCCCGCCGGGTAGGTCTCTACCCGGGGGTCCGGCCCATCCCCGGCGAGCGGGCCCGTGAGGTCCCCCTCCAGGACCACCCGCGGCTCCGCGTGGTCCAGTACCCCGCGCCGCTCCGGCGGCGCCAGTCGCCAGTTCACGGGGACGAGGATCGCCCCCAGCCGGGCGCAGGCGAAGAGGGCCTCGAAGAACTCCGGGCGATTGCGGGAGACCCAGGCGACCCGGTCCCCCGGGCGCACGCCGTGCGCGTCCCGGAGCCAGGCGGCCCGCCGCAGCGAGCGGCGGTGGAGATCCCTGTAGCTCCACCGCTCCCCCGTCCCCGCGTCCACCAGGGCCGTCCGTTCCGGACCGAACCAGTCCCACCGCTCCGGCCAGAGCCCCAGGCTCATGCGTGGCCTCCCCCCGGGGGACCGCCCGGTTGCCTCTCCTCCAGCCACCGGGCCGCCTCGGCCCACATCCGCCGAGGCGCCTGGGAGCCCACCGTCACGCCCACGTGGCCGCCCGGGAACTCGCGGGTCCGCACCTCGCCCCCCCAGAGCCCCGAGAGGGCCCGGGAGGCGGCCGGGGGGACGATGGTGTCGGCCGCGGCGATGAGGTTCAGGACCGGGACACGCCCCTCCCCGAGCCGCACCGGCACCCCGTCCAGGACCAGGCGACCCCGGGCCAGGTCGTTGGCCCGGTATAGGCGCCCCACGACCTCGGCCAGGACCCGGGCTCCCACGTCCACCGGGGCCGCCAGCCAGGCCTCCTGGGCCGCGAAGCGGGCCACGAAGCCGGCGTCGGATGCCCTCGCCATGAGCCCGCGCCACTTGCGGCCGATCCCCACCGGGTCCAGGGACTGGAAGCCCCACCAGAGCATGGCCCCGGGGACCACCGGGAAGGCGGCCTCCAGCCGCTCGAGGTCCAGGAGGCGCGGGTCCGTGAGCCTCCCCAGGGGCCCCGGGTCCGAGAGGTCCACCGGGGCCGCCAGGGCCAGCACCGAGGCGATGCCCGGGGTCCCCCGTGCCGCCGCCATCAGCGCGAAGGTCCCGCCCAGGCAGTAGCCGAAGAGGTGGGCGGTGGGGGCGCCACGGTGGGCCAGGACCCCCTGGAGCAGCCGGGGCAGGAGCCCCAGGGCATGGCCACCGAGCCCCATCCGCGCCTCCGTGGCCCCCGGTTGCCCCCAGTCCACCAGGTAGACGTCCAGCCCCCGGGAGAGGAGGTGGGCGGCCAGGCTCTGGCCGGGAGCCAGGTCGAGGATGTC
The DNA here is from genome assembly GCA_016209495.1 of Planctomycetota bacterium. GTDB lineage: Bacteria > Planctomycetota > JACQVX01 > JACQVX01 > JACQVX01 > JACQVX01. The sequence continues at coordinate 13,744 of JACQVX010000213.1, read as the reverse complement.
GGGCCTGTTGATGATGGAGGGCACCAGGACCACCGGTAGGGGCCAGCGAGGCCCCACGGCGCCCTCCAGGCGCAAGAGCCGCGCGGCCCCGGCGCGAAGGACCACCTCCCTCCGCGTGACGGAGCCGGCCCCGGCGACGCATGCGGCAGCCCCCTCAGTCACGGTCGGCTCCCCCAGGGGTCGCGCCGCCCTCGAGACGGGCCAGTCGCCCCTCCAGGGACTCCAGGCGCTCGTGGACGCGTTCCACGTCCGCCGCCGAGGGGAGCCGCCAGGCGGCCCAGGCCTGCTCCAGGGCCCTATCCCCCCGCTCCTTCAGGGCGCAGGCCGCCCCCAGGACCTGCCCCATGGCCGCCATGGCCGAGGGCTCCCGCAGGGCCGCGTCCCACCACCTGGACACCGCCTCCTCCCATCCCGCATCCGTCATGGCCCTCACCTCTCCTTCCCGCACGCGTCCCCCCGCAGGACGGCCCGGCGCACGCACGCCGCCACCGCCCGCGGGTCCTCCAGCCAGGGCATGTGCCCCGTCCCTTCGAGGACCGTCCACCGCGCCCGCGGGAACCGCGTGGCCGCTTCCCGGGCGAGCTCCACGCTCACCAGCGGGTCCAGCGCCCCGTGCACCAACTCCACCGGGGCCTCCACGGCCTCCAGCCGGGTGGCCGCATCGTCCGCCAGGGCCCCGGCCGCGGCCCGGGCCACCGAGCGCCAGGCCAGGGCGGCGGAGCGGGCCCCCTGGCTGTAGGGGGCCAGCCACCGGGACCGCGCCCGAGCGACGGCCTGGGTCCGCCGGGACACCAGGGCGTCGAAGGCCGCGGCGGCCTCCAGGGGCCCCCGCCGGGCCAGGGCCCCCTCCTGGAAGCGAGCGGCCAGGACAGGCCCCGGCGTGCGCTCCAGGCCCCCCGAGGCGACCAGGACCAGTGCCGCCACGCGCGAGGGCCGATCCAGGGCTGCCCGCAAGGCCACGTGCCCCCCGTACGAGCAGCCGCACCACACGGCCCGGTCCAGGCCCACGCGGTCGAGGACCGCCAGGACCGCCTCCACCGCCTGGAGGAGCGGAGCCCCCTCCAGTGGGGGCCCGGAGGCCCCGAATCCAGGCAGGTCCACCAGTACCCCCGCGGCGAACGCCCGGCGGGCCAGGGACGCCAGGTCCGCCATGCTCCCGCCCAGGCCGTGCAGGTAGACCACCGGCAGGGGGCCCCTCCCCTCGACGACGCGAAAGGCCACCCTCCCGGACCGACTCCAGTCGAACGTCCGTTTACCAACGAACGTTTGTTCACTCTCGGGCGCGACAGCCGGCCTCACCGTAGCACCTCCGCCACCCAGTCGTTCGCCCGCGAGTCGTAGACGAGCTGCAGGTGGTTCAGGGCCCTCAGCTCCCGCCGGAGCACCCGCGCCTTGCGCCGCGTCATGGGCTCCACCTCCAGGACGCTGGCCACCAGGACCAGGCCGTCGCTGGGACCCCGACGCTCCCCCACCTGCCCCACGATCCAGGGGTGGGTCCCGGCCAGGACCGCCAGCTCCACCGAGGGGTGGACCCCCTTCGCGCGCAGCCGCCCGATCAGGTCTCCCCCCTCGCGGATGGCGCGTTCGATCCCGCCCGACTCGCTCACCTTGCCTCGCCCCCCCTCGTAGGTCGTGTCCACGTCCCACTGGCCCGCGGCTCGCGTCCGTCCGTATCGCCCGTCCCAGCGCGCCACCATCTGGGCCTGGCCGGGGAAGGCCCCGGGGGCGTAGAGCGACCGCTCGACCACGTCGTGCCAGGCCCCGCGCCATAGGCAGCGGGTCCAGGAAAGGGGCGCGGGGCTACGATTCTCCAGGATCCAGTAGTTCAGGTTGGGGTAGGCGAATCCCACGTCCACGCCGCCGTTGGGGGTGCCCAGCATCACGTAGCGTCTCACGTCCCCGCGGCAGCGGGTGGACCAGGGGAGGCCGGCGTCGGAGAGGTAGACGCGGGCCGCCACCCCCCCCTTGCTCCAGGCCACCAGGTCCACCCGCTCGCCCCCCGTCACCCGCCGCACGCGCTCGATGGCATCGGCCAGGACCTCGGCCTGCAGGAGGTTGTCCCCGTGCGGGTGGGCGAAGGTGAGGGCGAAGACGGCGCGTCCGTCCCGGGCCAGCCGTGCCGCGAGGCCCTCCCCCGGCTGCCCGATGGGCCGGTCCGCGAAGCAGTGGTTGGCCGAGACCCCCGCGCCGGGGACGAGGAGGACGGGGAACGGTTCCGTGGCCCGGTCCCACCCCTCGGCGTAGTGGAGGAGGAACCGCGAGGAGGGGGGGGAGGCGTCGCCCCCGAAGGCCGCCACCACCTCCGGGTCCTCGTGCTCGACCAGCGGGATGAATCGCTCCTGGACGAGCCGTGGGTCCAGGTCCTCCAGGCGTTCCAGCCGAGCCCAGCGTGTCGTCTCGCAGGCCTGGGCCCCTTCCGGGTCGAAGGCCTCCGTGGCCCCGGCAGGGCCAGCCAGGGCGGCCCACACCGCGATGACCGCGAGCGCCGCGGCCCCGGAACTAAGGAGTCGTAAGACAATCACTGGGTGAAACACCGAGGCCGAGCGAGGCGGCGCGAGGCTAGGAGCGAGGAGGAGCAATAGCAACGGAGCGCTATTACGACGACGAGCGACGACGCATCGCGCCGCCGCAGCCGGCCGAATGTAGTCAGTGATTGTCTTACGGCGACTAACGCGCACGGGCATCCCCCTCGGCGTCCTCTCCCTCCGGCTCCACGACCTCCAGCGAGCCATCGAAACGACCCACCACGACCCGACGCCCGTCGGGGTGGAAGGCCAGCACGGAGGGGGGTGAAGCCTGGGGACACCGATGCACTGCGGGCGCGCCCGCCAGGTCGAGGAACAGGACCTCCCCCTCCCCCGGCGCCGCCGCCACGCCGCGTCTCCCGTCCCCGGACAGGGCAAGCGAGCGTACCCACTCCCCGTGGGGGCGCGGGGCCAGCGCGGTCACATCGGCCGAACCCCCACCGGCGTCCCGCCACAGCCAGAGGGAGCCGTCGTGGCCGCCGCAGAGCACCCGCCGGCCCTCCGCGCCCCATGCCAGGGCGGAGAGCTCCCGCCCGCTCAACCTCCAGAGCCCCGCCGCCCGACGCGCCTCCAGGTCCCAGGCCCGGAGCGTCCCATCCCAGCCGGCACTCCATGCCCTCCCGCCTGCCGAGACCAGGGCCGCGACGGGGCCCTCGTGTCCGGTCAGCCGCCCGATGGCCTCCCCGCTCGACTCCCCCCAGAGGCGCACCACCCCGTCCACGCCCCCCGTGGTCAGGACGCCCGCCCCCGCATCCAGAGCCAGGGCGAGGGCCCCGCCCTCGTGGCGCGCCAGGGATACCGGAGCGCCCGCGGGGCCGAGGCCCGACACCTCGCCGCGGTCGTCCAGGACCCAGGCCCCTTCGCCCGCCCCCAGGACCACGCCCGCCACGGCCCCCGCCAGGCGGGCCTCCGCCACGGGCCGCAGGGCCTCCCCCTCGATGGCCCAGAGGCACACCGAACCATCCGCCCCGCCGCTCAGGGCCCGGTGGCCCTCGGGGTCAACGGCCAAGGCCGTGACGGGCGCGCCATGCGCCGCCCCGAGGCCGGCAGCCGGGACCGGCGGAGGGCCATCCCCCGTCGGCAACCCACCGAAGACCGGGGCCAGCAGGAGGGCCAGCAGTCCGCCATGTCCCGCGCTTGCATGTCCTCCCCCCCTGCGCTCGGTCGAATCGCCAGCGTGGGCTCCATCTACTCGCTCGCGGCGCTTCGCCTTCGCGCTCATCGCGGTCGCATCCCCTCGCGGAAGGTCCGCGCCATGAGGGCCACGGCCTCCGCGTCGCCCACCCCGAAGAGGCGGCGCACGCCGAAGACCCGTTCCATGTTGAAATAGTAGAAGAAGGCGATGGTCGCCGTCATCAGGGCCGCCACCGGGTCCACCCTCCCCAGCTCCCCACGCCGCCGCATCGTCTCGAGCCTCTCGCTGAAGACCTCCTCGTAGCGGCGGCGCATGCCCCCGAAGAGCCGCCGGATGTGCCCCCCTTCGAGCTCCACCACGTCCACGTAGATGAGACGGATGTAGTCGGCGAACTCGGCCACCATGCGGCGGCTCGCATCCCCGATGGCCTCCAGGTCGTCCAGGGATTCGAAGTCCGCGAAGGCCCGTGCCAGCGGGGTGTCCGGGGCCGTGTAGCGGGCCTCGAACTCGTCCAGGATGGATGCGAAGAGGTCCTCCTTGGCCGCGTGGTGGTTGTAGAGGTTACCCAGGGAGACCCCCGCCGTCTTGGCGATCTCGCGCATCCCGGTCCCGTGATAGCCCTGCGTCGTGAAGAGGTCGATGGCGGCCTGGTGGATCCGGGACCGGGTGTCGGCGACGGACTCGGCACTTGCAGGCAAGCGAGGGCCCTCCTCCCCGGATCAAGAACGAACGTTCGTTCACTATAGCGCCCGCGGGCCTCCTGTCAAGGCAGATTCCGGGTGTCCGTTCCGGCCCGATGAGGGCCTGGACGGATACGACTCCGGGATTCAGGGGACGTAGAACTCCACGTCGCCGATGGCGCGTCCGTCCCCGTCCTCGCCGCCGGCCAGGAGCACCCTGCCGTCGCTCAGGAGGTTGGCCCGGTGGTCGTCCCGGGGCCGCGTGAGGGTCCCGGCGGGCCGCACCTCGTCCCGCACCGGGTCCACGAGCCAGGCATCGCCCAGGACCACGTCGTCGCCGAGGGGGCCCGCCCCGTTGTCCTCACCCCCCGCCAGGAGCACCCTCCCGTCCGCCAGGAGGGTCGCGCTGTGGTCCTCCCTCCCCCGACCCATACGGCCGCCGAGGAGCCGGAACGCGACCCCGAGAGGGTCCAGTACCTCCAGGCTGTCCAGCGAACGACCGCCGCCGTCGCTCCCCCCCGAGACCAGGAGGGCCCCCGATGGGAGGGGCGTGACGCGATGGTCCTCCCGCCCCAGAGCCAGCGAAGGACCCGCGGCCACCCGGTCCACGGCCGGGTCGTAGGACGCCGTCTCCCGCCCCGGGTGTCCCCCCACCAGGAGGACGCGTCCGGAACCGAGCCGCGTTGCGGTGTGGCCCACGCGCGGACCGGCCAGCCGGGCCGCGGACGCGCGGGAGGACCCGGTCACCGGGTCCAGGCGCTCGATGGAGTCCAGGGCCGTGAAGCCCAGCCCCCCGGCGCTCAGCCTGGGTTCCAGGCCGCCGGCCACCAGGATCTCGCCGCCGACGAGGGCGGTGGCCGTGCAGCCCACCCGCGGGACCCGGAGCACCGCGGCCCGGGTGAAGGCCCCCGTCATGGGGTCGTAGCGGCTGACGACGCCACCCGGGTCCCCGCCTACCAACAGGAGGGCACCGCCGGCCAGGGGGACCACCTCGCACTGGAAGTGGATCCCTGGCGGCGGGGCCACGGTCGAGGCAAGGCCGGTGGCAAGGTCCAGGACCTCGGCGTCGATCCGCGGCAACGGGGGCGAGGCCAGGAAGAGCCCACCGGCCAGGAAGACGCGGCCACCGGGGAGGAGCGCCTGGGCGTGGAAGAAGCGTGCCCCGTTCAGGGCCGGGCCCGCCACGAAACGGCCGACCCGGGCCGTGGAGGGCGAGGGGACGGTCCCCGGGGCCGGCGGCCAGGGCACCCCGGCCGTAGTCCCCGAGGAAGAGCCGCATCCCCAGAGGAGGACCCCCAGGACGAGGGCGACCGGATGCCTGAGGCGGGGGCGGCGCATCACGGTCTCTCCAGCATACGTCGGGCCCCGGTGGCCCCGCCGTGCCAAGAGGTCCAGACGCAGTCGCTTCACCCCCAGGGCCACGGACCTCTCCTCTCCCCGGCGTCGCCCATTGCGGACAGTGTACGCACGCCGTATTGGTTCAGGCCGGATGAGGGCCTGAACGGATACCGCACGCCATGCGGGGCGAAGGGCCCCCTCGCTTGATCGTCCAGGGCGGTGGGTGCTACCGTGGGGACCGCACCCGGGGGCCGGGCGTGGATCCCGAATCTCTCATCAACAACCGCTACCGGGTCGTACGCCGCCTGGGCGAGGGCGGCATGGGGACCGTGTTCCTGGTCCGGGACGACCTGGACGGGGGCCGGGAACTCGCCCTCAAGACCCTGGCCCCGGACCGCATCGAACCCGCCCGGTTGGAGTTCTTCCGCCACGAGTTCCGGGCCATGACCGAGCTGGTGCACCCGAACGTCGTCCGGGTCTACGACTTCGGCCTCGTGGACGGTTCCGAGCGCTGCTTCTTCACCCTGGACCACGTGGATGGCCTCGATTTCTACACGGCCACCCGCGATCTCGGCTACGAGGACCTCTACCCCCTCATCGTGCAGGTCTGCCGCGGCCTCGAGTACATCCATGCCCGGGGCGTCGTCCACCACGACCTCAAGCCAGGGAACATCATGATGGTGACGCGGCCTTCCGGCGGGACGGCCGAGGACGCCACGGTGAAGATCATGGACTTCGGCCTGGCGACCCGCGTGTCGGCCCGACTGCCGGCCACGGTGCGCGGGACGATCCACTACATGGCCCCCGAGGTGATCAAGGGCGGCTTCGTCGACGCGCGGGTCGACCTCTACTCCCTCGGGATCGTCCTCTACCAGGTGGCCACGCGCCGGCTCCCCTTCGAGGGGAATTCCACTGTGGCCCTGGCCCGCGCCCACCTGGAGGAGACCCCGGAACCGCCCACCTCCATACGCGAGGACATCCCCAGGGCCCTGGAGTCCTTGATCCTCCGCCTCATCGCCAAGGACCCCGCGGACCGGTACCGGAGCGCCAACGAGGTCATCCTGGACCTGAACCGGCGCCTGGGGGCGAGCTTCCCCCTGGAGACCCAGGCCACGCGGGAGGGCTGGATCCAGACCGGGCGCCTGGTGGGACGCGACACGCAGCTGGCCCGCCTCAAGGAGGCCTTCCGCGTCCACGTCCTCGAGTCCCCCGGCCCGCCCGGGACCGCGCCGCAGGTCCTCCTGCTGGAGGGCGAGGCAGGGCTCGGGAAGTCGCGCCTCCTGCGGGAGCTGCGCTACCACGCCCAGATCCATGGGGCGGCCTGGTGCCAGGGCGAGGCCGGCGGGAAGGGCGGGGCGAGCTACGGGGCCGTGGAGGAGGCCCTGCGGCAGGTGGTGGCGGCCCTGCCGGCGCGGCCTGGCCCGCCCTCGGGCGGGCCAGGCGCCTCGCCCGGGACCCTTGCCCCCCTGGCCCGCCACGGGCCGGAGCTGGTGAAGCTCCTCCCGGAGCTGGCACGCTCGGAAGGCATGTCCCCTTCGCCATCCATGGGGCCGGACGCGGACCGCAGCCGGCTCCGCGAGGCCCTCGCCCTCTTCGTGGTCGAGGCGGCCCGCGTCCGCCCCACGGTCCTGTGCCTGGAAGACCTCCACGCCGCGGACCCGGGGACGGCGGACCTCCTGGGCGACGTCGCACGGCGGCTCGCCCTGCACCGACCGGGCCCCCCCGGCGCCCCCGCCTCGCGCCTCCTGGTCTGCGCCTCCTATCGCGTCGACGAGGCCCCCGCCGGCGTGCTCCACGCGGCGGAGGAGGCGGTGCGCCTGGGCGTGGGCGAGCGGCTGGCCCTCGCGCGGCTGTCGGACCAGGAGGTGTCGGAACTGGTACGCTCCATGCTCCCGGTGGAGGACCGCGAGGCCACGCTGGTGGCGAAGGTGGCCTCGGAGACCGGGGGCAACCCCTACTTCATCGAAGAGCTGATGAAATCGGTGGCGGAGACCGGGTGCCTGGTGCACCGCGCGGGCCAGTGGGTCCTCGACCGGGGCCGCCTGGCCACGGTGCAGGTCCCGGCCACGGTGGAACGGCTGCTGGCGGCCAGCGTGGCCAGGCTCTCGGGGGGGGCCCGCGCCCTGCTGGCGGCCATGGCGGTCGTCGACGAGGCGGCGGACCTCCTGCTCCTCTCCGTGGCCTCGCGCCTGGACGCCGGGGCCCTCATCGCGGGCGCCGCCGAGCTGGAGCACGCCCGCATGGCGCTCCGGGAACGCGCCGGGGACCTGCGCATCGCCCACGCCCAGCTCCGGGAGGCGGTCTATCGCTCCACCCCGGAACCGGAGCGCGCGCGGCTCCACGCGGCCGTCCTGGCGGAGGTCCTGGACCGCCGGGCGTCCACGGAGGCCACCGCGAAGGACCCCGAGGTGGAGACCCTGGCCCGCCATGCCCTCCGGGCCCGGGACCCGGGTCCGGCGGTGCTCTACGGCACCCTGGCGGCGGAGCGCTGCCGCGACCTCTACTTCAACGAGCGCGCGCTCTACTACGCCCGGCGCTCCCTGGAACTGGTGGGGCCCAGGCACCACGCGGCCCGCGGGAAGCTGCTCCGCCTCTGCGTCTCCGTGCACAAGCACCTGGGGGACCTGCCCGCGGCGGAGGCGGCCTGCCGGGAGTGGCTCTCCTCGGCCCGCGACGGCGGGGACCCGGGCCAGGAGGGTCAGGCCTACCTCTTCCTGGGCTCGGTGCGGGCCGACGCGGCGGACTACGAGGCCGCCCTGGGGCACTTCGCCCAGGCCCGGGGCCTGCTCGCCCGAGCCGGGGACGAACGTGCCCTGGCCAACCTCAGCCAGCAAGTGGGGCTCGTGCACAGCGAGCGCGGCTCCTACGCCGACGCCCTCCGGGAGATGGAGGGGGCCCTGGCCCGATTCCGCGGGCTGGGCGACCGCTTCGGCGTGGCCGCCTGCCTCAACAACACGGCCACCATCCTCCGGGACACGCAATCCCAAGAGGAGGGGCTGCGCCGCATGGAGGAGGCGCGCGCCATCCTGGAGGACCTGGGCGACCGCTACGCCTCCTCGGCGATCCTCACCAACATCGGCAACATCTGGCGCGACCAGGGGCGGATGGACGAGGCCCTGCGGGCCTACGAGCGGGCCCTGGAGGGCTTCGAGGCCGTCGGCCACCGCCAGGGACAGGGGACCATCTACAGCATCATCGCCTCCCACCACTGGCGGCTGGGCCACGGCGAGATGGCCAACGACTACCTCCAGCGCTCGCTCGAGATCCGCCGCGAGATCGGCGACCGCGCCGGCGAGGCCAACGCCCTGAACCAGCTCGGGATCATCGCCCAGAACCGGGGCGATCACGCCCAGGGGCAGCAGATCCACCAGCAGGTCCTCGCCCTGGAGCGGGCCCTGGGCAACCGGAAGGGCCAGACCAACTCCCTCATCAACCTGGGGGACGTCTTCAGCGACCGCGGCGAGCACCACCGCGCCATCGCCTGCTACGGGGAGGCCCTGTCCCTGTGCGAGGCCAACGGCTACAAGCTCAACGCCGCCATCTGCCACTTCAACCTCGCCTCGAGCTCCCTGGTCCTGGGGCGCGCGGGCGAGGCGGCGGAGCACCTGGAGCGCTCCCGGGCTACGCAGCACGACGTACCCAACCGGGAGCTGGAGCTGGCGGGGGACATCATGGACGGGGCCCTGGACCTGGCCCGGGGCGAGGCGGGACGCGCCCTGACCACCCTGGACCGCGCGGTGGAGGGGGCCGAGGACCTGGGCGACGGCCAGACGCGCCTGGCGGCGGCCCACCACCGGTCGGAGGCCCTGCTGGCCCTGGAGCGCTGGGACGAGCTGGCCGCGGAGGTGGGCCGGCTCGAGGACCTGGCCGCGGCCCTGGAGTCGCGCCCCTACCGGGTGCGGGCCCTGCTCCTCCGGGGCCTCTGCCACCAGGGTCGCGGGGAGGCCGTGGAGGCCCGCGCCTTCCTCCAGGAGGCGGCGGACCTCGCCGGGGAGTGCGAGGAGCCGGAATCCCTCTGGCGGAGCTGGCACGCCCTGGGGAAGGTCCACCACGCCGCGGGGCGCGCCCGGGAGGCGGGTCTATCCTACGGCAAGGCCATCGAGGTGCTGCACGGGGTGTGGAGCCACCTGCCGCCGGAGTACCGGGAGGACTACCTCTCGGAGCCCCGCCGCGCCGAGGTCCACGCCGACGCGGATCGGCTCCTGGGCGAGCGAGGCGCGACCCGGGGCCCCGACACGTCGGCGGCCCCGTCCGGGCCCGCAGACGGGGCCAGGCCCGCCAATCCGGCCAGCCGGGCCAGCCCGGACTCGATGCCCCGCGTCCCGGCGGACGCCCAGCCCGTGGAGGACGCCCGCCTGGCCCGGGTGCTCGACCTCTCGCGCGCCATCGCCCAGGAACTGGCCCCGCGGCGCTTGCTCCGGCTGGTCCTGGACGCCTCGGTGGAGATCTCCGGCGCGGAGCGAGGCTTCATCATCCTCCGGGAGGACATGCGGGCAAGCACCCCCGCGGCGGACGGAGGGCCGGAGGTGTGGGAGGTCCGGGTGGCTCGAAACCTGGACCGGGAGGACCTCTCGGGTGCCGAGGGAAAGGTCTCCCGGCACGTGGTGGAGCGGGTCCTCGAGACGGGCCAGCCCCTGGTCACCGAGGACGCGCAGGGCTCGGTGGAGCTGGCCCGCTTCGCCAGCGTGGGGCGCATGCAGCTCCGGGCCGTGGCCTGCCTGCCCCTTCGGGTCGGGGGGCGCGCCATCGGGGCCGTTTACCTGGACAATCGCTTCGCCCCGGGGGTCTTCTCGCGCCGGGACCTCACCCTCCTCGCCTCCCTGGCGGACCAGACCGCCATCGCCTGGGACAAGGCGCGGCTCTTCGAGGAGAACCGGCGACGGCGACGGGAGCTCTCACGGGCCAAGGCCCGGGTGGAGGAGCTGGCACGGCGGCTCTCGGGGGAACTGGATCGCGCCACGACCCGCCTGGATTCGGCGGAGGCCACGCTGGCGGCGAGCCGAAGCGAGTGGAACCTGCGCCACGACTACGCGCGCATCGTGGGCCGCTCCCGGGCGGTGCAGGAGCTGCTCCGCCTCCTGGACCGGGTGGCGGAGAGCGCGGCCCCGGTCCTCATCACCGGGGAGAGCGGCACTGGAAAGGAACTGGTGGCCCGTTGCCTGCACGCCAACGGCCCCCGCAGGGAGGCGCCCTTCGTGGGGGAGAACTGCGCGGCCATCCCGGAGGAGATCTTCGAGAGCGAGCTCTTCGGCCACGTGCGCGGCGCCTTCACCGGCGCCGTGGAGGATCGGCCCGGCCTCTTCCGCCTGGCCCAGGGAGGGACCATCTTCCTGGACGAGGTCGGCGAGCTGGTCCCCGCCTGCCAGGTGAAGCTGCTCCGGGTGCTGGAGGAGCGCGAGGTGCGCCCGGTGGGGGCAGCCGAGCCCGTGCCGGTGGACGTGCGCGTCGTCGCGGCGACCCAGCGGGACCTGGGGGCCATGGTGGACGCGGGGGCGTTCCGGGAGGACCTCTACTACCGCCTCAACGTCCTGCCCGTGCACCTGGCGCCCCTGCGCGAGCGCCGCGAGGACGTCCCCCTCCTGCTGGAGCACTTCCTGGCCGAGGAGGGGAACCAGGGGGTGCGCCTGGGCGCGGAGGCCATCGACCGGCTGGCGGCCTACCCCTGGCCCGGGAACGTGCGAGAGCTGGCCAACGAGGTCGCCCGCCTGGTGTCCCTGGGCAAGGCGGAGGTCGGCCCCGAGGACCTCTCGCCGGCGGTCCGGGGTCAGGCCCCGGATGCGCCTGGGACGGCGGGCCTGGGCCCCGGCCTGGACGAGGCCGCGGCGGATTACGAGCGCGGGCTCATCCTCTCGGCCCTGGAACGCCACGGCGGGAACGTGGCGGCGGCGGCCCGGGAGCTGAGGGTGGACCGGATGAAGCTGACGCGGAAGCTGAGGAAGTATGGACTGGAGCGAAGGGGGGGACCATGACGCGCGACCCGGGACGCACGACCCACGACCACGAATTCCTGAAGGCAGGCCCCGAGCGGGAGGTGATCCACAAGGACACGTGGAGGGTCTTCCGGATCATGGGGGAGTTCGTCGAGGGCTTCGACAGCCTCTCCCGGGTGGGGCCGGCGGTGGCCATCTTCGGCTCGGCCCGCTCCCGGCCCGACAGCCCGTACTACCAGGCCGCCTGCGAGACCGGCAGGCTGCTCTCGAACGCGGGCTTCGCCGTCATCACCGGGGGCGGCCCGGGGATCATGGAGGCGGCCAACAAGGGGGCGCGGGAGGCGGGGGGGCTCTCCATCGGCTGCAACATCGAGCTCCCCTTCGAACAGTTCCACAACCCCTACCTCGACATCCGCATCGACTTCCGCTACTTCTTCTGCCGGAAGGTCATGTTCGTGAAGTACGCGGTGGGCTTCGTGATCTTCCCCGGCGGCTACGGCACCATGGACGAGCTGTTCGAATCCATGACCCTGGTGCAGACCGACAAGATCATGGACTTCCCCATCGTCCTCTTCGGACGCGCCTACTGGTCGGGGCTGGTGGGCTGGATGCGGGAGACCATGGTGAAGGCGGGGAACATCGCCCCCAAGGACCTGGACATCTTCACCGTCGAGGACGATCCGGCCCGGGTGGTGGAGCACATCACCACCAGCGCGCGCAAGCAGGGATTCATCGCGTAGCGCGGGCCAGGCGCGCCAGTCGGGCGAACTCCGCCGTCTCGCGCACGGTGGCGAAGTCCGGGTCGCGCTCCGCGTAGTCGAGGTGCCTCCAGCCCAGGACCAGGGCGTTCCGCAGGGACCCGAGGGAGAGGGCCGCCTGGGCCGGCTCGCCGCGCGCGAGCAGGGCCGAGACCGTGGCCCTGGCGTAGTGGGCCTCCCGGAAGTCCGGCTCCAGGCTGACGGCGCTGGAGAGGTCGTCCCACGCCTCCTGGAGGCGACCGACCCGGTAGTGGAAGGTCGCCCTGCGGTAGTAGTCGCGGGCCTCGTAGAGCGGGTCCTCGTGCAACAAGGCCTGCTCCTCGTCCGCCACCACGAAGTAGCCCATCACCGTGATCGCCTCCGCCAGGTTGAAGTTCAGGCCCGTCGCCGCGCGGGCCCCGTCCACCGCGCGCACCAGCTCGCCGTGGTCCGGGTCCGTGAGGGCCTCCACGAGGAGCCGGAGGTCTATGTCGATGCGGTTCGCCCGCACCGCCCCGTCCAGGGCCTCCCGGAGCTGGGGAAGTTCCTCCTTGAGCCGCCCCAGGAGCCGGAGCCCCTCCTTCCGCTCCGGGGGGATCTCGAACTCCCTCCCCCAGTCGGCCAGGGCCGCCACCACCGCGCCCTTGAACGCGGCCAGGGGACCCCCGGGGGCCAGCACCTCGTTCTCGGCGACGACCCGCCGGAAGTCCCCGTTGGCGGCCAGGGCGGCCTCCATGTCCTCCCTCGCCCCCGGGTAGTCGGACCGGGCCGCCCGGGCGATCCCCCGTACCATGTGCAGCAGGTAGGTGTCCCGGACCGACTCGCACCAGGGGAGCATCTCCGTCTGGAGACGCTCCGCCTCCTCGTGGCGCCCCAGGAGGAGGAGGACGGACCCCAGGATGAAGGCCGCCCGCGGATACTGGGGCCTGAGCTCCACCATCCGCTCCGCGTCGGCCAGGGCGGCCTCGTAGCGCCGCGCGGCGAAGAGCAGCTTCACCCGGAGCTCGAGGGCGTCCAGGTGCTCGCCCTCCATCGCCAGGATGGCGTCCAGGGCCTCCCGGGAGGCGGCGAAGTCGCGCCGCCGCGCAAGGAGCGCCGCCAGCATGAAGCGGCCTTCCACGGAGACCGGGTCCAGGTCCAGGTAGCGCCGCACGTCGTCCAGGGCCGCCGCGGGGTTGTAGAAGCGCTTCGAGTCCACCAGGAAGCTGGAGCGGTTCCGGCCGCCGCCCGCCCCCGTCCCGATGTCGAAGAGGCCTCGCTGCACGGCCCGGAGGTAGAAGGGCTCCGGGAAGAGCGGGTCCCGGAGGACCGCCTCGTCGCAGAGGGCGAGGACCCGCCCCGGGTCCCCCCGACGGACCAGCTCCACGTAGGCCTCCCCCACCAGGGCGTAGACCCCCCC
>JACQVX010000017.1 GCA_016209495.1 Planctomycetota bacterium | reverse complement strand
GCGTGGACGTGGGCGGGGGGGCTCAGCCTTCGGGCCCAACCCTGCGGTGCCGTCCACCTCGGCCCCGTACGCGTCTCCTGCGTTCCTCGCTCCAGAGCCTCCCCGCGTGGTGAATCCCCAGGGTACCTACCGCGGCGAGGGCAAGCGCAGGGACCAGGATGGGTAGGAGCCCCGCACGCACGATGGTGAGGACGAAGATCGGGGCCGAGCTGAACGCCAGGAGGATCGCAGCGGTATCCGGTGGCCTCTTCACCGCCCAGCAGAGTACGCCCACGACGAGATAGACCACGGCAAGGACCGAGTAGATCAGACCCATGAAAGGCGCCGCGCCAGTGGTCTGGACGAGGTAGGGTCGCGCCATGGAAAGGGCCCATACCTGGAAGAAGATCAGGTCCAGGGCGAGGCATGCGAACGTACACAGGATGAAACACACGCCTCCCACGTGCAGCGTCCACGGACGGGACCGCCGCGTGGCCCTTGCACCCGGCTCTCCCTCGCCGTTCGCCCCCTGAGAACCATCGAGTGGCTCCATTCCCCTCTGGACGTCCTGGTTCTCCGTGATGTCTCCTCACCCCTCCAGCGCCCGCATGGCCACCGTGCCGCCCGCCCCCAGGTGGAACTCCGCCGCGCTCACGGTCTCGGTCACCTTCAGGCGGGCCGTGCCCAGGGCGACCTCCACCCCCGGGTGAACGGTGCCGCGGACGCGGACCGTGGGGGCGGCGGCCGGCCTCGCGGCGTGCAGCTTCTCGGCCAGTTCCCCCACGACCTTCCCGGCGCCCTTCAGCGCCTTGCGGAGGTCCGGCGAGGGGCCCACCGCCAGGAGGGTGCGCGTCCCGCCGCGGGAGCCGGCCTCCTCCACCTCGATCCCCCCGGCGGCGTGTACCTCGCCCCCAAGGACGCGGCCCTTGTCCCCGGGGGCGAGGAGCCGGCCCGCGGTCCAGACCTGGCCGTGCACCAGCCCCGCATGGACCGTGACGTCGTCCAGGGCCAGGATCCGGGCGTTCTGGGCATGTAGCGTCTCCACTTCCCCCCCGCTCGCCACCAGGCCCTTCCCCCTCTGGGTGATCCCGCACCCCACGTGCACCGAGGTCCGGGAGACGACCAGGGCGTCGCCTATGGAGCCCTCCACCACCACCGGACCGTCCGCCTGGACGCGGAAGGTGGAGCGCACGTGGCCCCGGACCTGGATGGCCCGGGTCCCCACGTCCAGGTGGCCCGTCGAGTAGTCCACGTCGCCGTCGATGGCGCTCACCTGGTAGACCGAGAGCCGATCGCGCTCCACCAGGGCCTGGCCCTCGCGCTCCGCCCGGAAGGTGGTGCCCGCCGCCTCCGTGTGCACCCCGGGCCCCGCCAGGAGCTGGACGGCCTGGCCCTCCGTCGCCGGGACCTCCTCCCCCCTCACGTTCCGACCCGGGGTGCCCGGGGAGGCGGGGACCAGCTCCGCCAGGACCTGGCCCGCCTCGACCAGGCAGCCCCCGAAGCCGCGGTCGTGGAAGTCCAGCGAGCCGTCCGCCCGCGTGGTCCCGGCCAGGAGGCCCACGCGGCAGCGGTAGTCAATGCGGCCGTCCGTACCCGGCACCGGCGGGAGCCCGGCGGCCACGGCCTCGTCCTGGATGGCCTCGCCCGCCGCGGCCCGACGTTGCAGGGCATCGAGCTGGTTCGGGTCGGCACCGTGGCGCACCCCGGCGTGGAGCAGGGCCTCCCCTACCTCGCTCGCCGTCGGCGCCGCCCGGTCGGGGCCCCCGGCCGGGAGGGAGAGGGTGGCGCGCATGGCATCGCCGGACACCCGGAACAGGGGCCGCACCTCGACGCGGTTCCCCTCCACCGCGATCACGCCCATCTCCTGGGCCCGGAGGTCCGCCCCCTCCGGGACGCGCTCGACTCCGGCGCCGACCTCCACCTCGGCGGGACGCCCGGCGCGGGCCGGGATGGCCTTCCCCGTCACCGTGCGCCCCTCGGTCCCCGGGGTCGCTGCCCGCACCGTCCCCACCGCCTCCCCGGGGCGGACGAAGGCCCCCGCCCCCCGGACCAGCTCCAGGCGGCCGTCCTCGCCGTGGGCCGGCGGGGTGCCCTGGGCGACGGCCGCGGCAGGGGCGGGCCGGCCGTCCTTGAGGCCGCCCAGGAGCTCCCGGATGGCCGCCTGGTCCACCCCATGGACGACCCCCGCGGCAGCCAGGGCCTGGAGGATGGCCTCGCGGGACACCGGCTCCTCCCCCTTGTTCGAGGGTCGCAGCCCCCGCACCACGGCCTTCATGCCGCTGTGCTCGACCGTCACGCGGATGGTCCCCCTGGGGCTGGCCATCAGGGCTCATCGATGGGACAGGCACGCTCTCGGTGGGCGCGGGCCAGCTCCACGTAGTGGTGGGCGCTCTCCTTCAGGCCACGCAGCTCCTCCTCGGTGAGGTCCCGACGCACCCTGGCCGGGACGCCCAGGGCCAGGGTGCGCGGCGGGATCCGCGTCCCCGGAGTGACCAGCGCCCCCGCGGCCACCATGGCCTCCTCGCCCACCTCCGCGTCGTCCAGGACGATGGCCCCCATGCCGATGAGGGCGCTGCGGCGGACGCGGCAGCCATGGAGGACGGCCTTGTGGCCCACGGTCACCTCCTCGCCGATCTCCGTGGGCCACCGGGCGGTCGTGACATGGATCACGGTCCCGTCCTGGATGTTGGTGCCCCGGCCAATGCGGATCCAGTGGACGTCGCCCCGGACCACGGCCCCGTACCACACGCTGGCGTCTTCCCCCAGGACCACGTCGCCGATGACCGCGGCCCCGGGGGCCACGAAGGCGGAGGCAGGGACGACCGGGGTCTTGCCATCGAAGCGGAGGATCATGTCGGGCCCCTCCGGGGAGTCTCGGCGGGCGGGGATCCTAGTCCACCGCGGGTCCCGCGTCCACGACCGCGGGGCCTGAAGTCCGTTCAGCGGGACTCAAGCCCCTGCGGCCAGGAGCGGGCCGTCCGCGTGGACCCGGGGCCCGATGCGGGCAGGGCCATCGCGGCGAGGCGCGTGGTCTGCCCGCGGGGCGAGGCTCACGGCGACCCCGGGCCGAGGACGACCTGGAGCGGCAGGTCCGGCCGCTCCACGCGGAGGCGGCGCAGGTCCGCGTCCAGGGCCAGGAGGTATCGCCGGGCGGCCGCCCATTCTTGACGCCTCAGGCGCCGGCCCGGGACCTCCAGGACGGCGACGTATCGCGAGCCCCGCGCCGCGGAGTCCAGGAAACGGGCGAGTCCGGGGTCGCGGAACAGGGACTCGGGCGTGGAGGGCCAGAGGTAGCGTCCCGTCGTCTCGACGTGGTCCGGGGCCGGCCCTGGGGCAGGATCGGTGGGAGGCTCGCACGGCGGCCACTCCCGGAAGGCGCCGCGCGAGCGCAGGTCCAGCAGGGCCTCCCGGGAGACGCCGGGGAGGCGTAGTTCCAGTCGGAGGGCCTCGCCGACCGAGGGACGGCCCGAGCGGAGATGGCGGTCGAAGACCCCGTCCCGGTCCACGTCCAGGAGGTAGCGGTCCACCAGACCGTCTCCGTCCTCGTCCACCTCCCAGGCGTCCAGCCGGCCGTCCGCGTCCAGGTCCAGCCCCCAGATGGCGGCGTGACCGGGGCCGGCGACCTCGAGGCGCACGCGGTCCGGACCCCGATCCGTGGGATGGCCGTGGCAGCCGGCCAGGGCGGCCGCCAGGGACAGGCCGGCTAGCCGACGAGGCAGGTGGGCGAGCGCGCGTAGCGGCTCATGTACTCGCCGTAGTCCGGGCAGAGCCCCAGGCGGTGCTCCACCTCGGCCAGGGCTCGCCGGAGGGTGGCGTGCCCCGAGGGCCCCGTGTTGTGAAGGCTCCGGAGCAGGGAGAACTTGAGGTGCATGAGGCGTTCGAATCCGTCGTAGGTCACGGCAGTAGGGCCCACCTCCTCCCGATCCCATCATCGGCATTCGGGGGGGAGGTCTTTGGCCTGGCCCACCTATAGGACGCGCGGCCCCAGGGTCCGGTTCAACGAACCCGACCGGTATCCCTCCAGGTCCACCGCCGCGAAGGCGAAGCCCGCCTCCCGCACCGCGCGGACGGCCGCCTCCCGGACCACCGGGGAGGCCAGTCGCGCCACGTCTCCGGGCGGGACCTCGATGCGGGCCACGTCCCCGTGGTGGCGAACCCGCACCTCGGGGAAGCCCAGGCGGCGAAGGGCCACCTCGGCGCGATCCACCGAGGACAGGGCCTCGGGCGTGACCGGGGTCCCGTACGGGATGCGGCTGGCGAGGCATGCGAGGGAGGGCTTGTCCCAGACGGAAAGGCCGAGGTGGCGTGCCGCGGAGCGCACGGCCTCCTTCCCCATCCCGGCCTCTAGGAGGGGCGCCCGGATGCCCCGCTCGCGGGCCGCCGCCATCCCTGGCCGGTGGTCGCCCCGGTCGTCCGCGTTGGCGCCGTAGGCGATGCAGGCGAGGCCCAGGCGGGCGCGCAGGACCTCGGCCAGGTCGAAGAGCTCGCCCTTGCAGTGGAAGCAGCGGTCCGGGCCGTTGGCCACGTAGCCCGGCCGGGCCAGCTCCCGGGAGTCCACCACCTCGAGGCGCGCCCCCATGCGCCGGGCCAGCTCCACGGCGGCCGCCTCCTCCTGGGCCGCCAGCGAGGGCGAGCGGGCGAGCAGGCCCACGGCCCCCTCCCCCAGCTCCTGGGCCGAGACGGCGAGCAAGAGGGCGCTGTCCACCCCGCCGCTGTATGCGACGACGGCACTCCCCAGGGAGCGCACCCGCTCCCGCAGCGCCTCGATCCGGTCCGGCGCGACCACGGCCTCGTCCACCACGATGGGTCCCTCCGGTGTGCGGGCCGCGATCCTAGTGCCGAGCGGGCCGCGCGACAAGCGGCCGCTCCGGGTGTAGACTCCGCCCTCGCATGAGTCCCCAGCGCCCCTTCGACCGCGCCATCATCTACGTCCTCGACGGATTCGGCGTCGGGGCGGCCGCGGACGCCGCCGCGTACGGCGACGCGGGGTCGGACACGGTCGGCCACATCGCCCGGCATGCCGGGCTCTCGGTCCCCAACCTGGAGCGCCTGGGGCTCGCCCGCATCTCCTCCCTGACCGGCACGGGTCTCCCGGTCCTGGGCGCCCACGGGCGCATGGGCGAGGCCTCCGCGGGCAAGGACACGACCACGGGCCACTGGGAGATGGCCGGGCTCGTCGTGGAGAAGGCCTTCCCCCTCTACCCGGAGGGCTTCCCCGAGGAGGTCCTGGCCCCCTTCCGGAGGCTCACGGGGCGCGGCGTCCTGGGGAACCGGGCCGCCAGTGGCACCGAGATCATCCAGGAACTGGGGCCGGCCCACCAGCGGACCGGCTCCTGGATCGTCTACACCTCCGGCGACAGCGTCTTCCAGGTGGCGGCCCACGAAGAGGTGGTCCCCCGGTCGGAGCTTCACGCGGCCTGCCGCATCGCCCGGGGGTTGCTCCGCGGCAGCCACGAGGTGGGCCGGGTCATCGCCCGCCCCTTCGTGGGGACGCCCGGGGCCTACACGCGGACGGCGGGGCGGCGCGACTTCGCCGTGGCCCCCAGCGGGCCCACCCTCCTCGACGCCCTGGCGGGGGCCGGCCACTCGGTGGTCGCGGTGGGCAAGATCGAGGACATCTTCAGCGGCCGCGGCTGCACCCGAGCCCTGCACCCGGCCGGGAACGAGGCCCTGATGGAGGCCACCATCCGCCTCACCCGGGAGGACACGGGAAGCGGCCTCGTCTTCACGAACCTGGTGGACTTCGACATGAAGTACGGCCACCGCCGCGACCCCCAGGGCTACCGGGATGCCCTGCACGCCTTCGACGAGCGGCTCCCGGAGCAGATGGACGCCCTGGGGGACCGGGACCTCCTGGTGATCACCGCGGATCACGGCTGCGACCCCACCTTCCGGGGGACGGACCACACGCGGGAGTTCGTCCCGCTGCTCCTCCACGGCCGCGGCCTGCGGGCCACCCCTCTGGGGGAACGGCGTAGCTTCGCGGACCTGGCCCGGACCCTGGCCGCCAACTTCGGCCTGACCTGGCCCCGCGGGACCTCGTTCCTGGACGCGCTCCGCGGGGGGGCGTGAAGGCCACCGCGGCCATCCCGCGCTGCCCCCGGTGCCACGCGGGGCTGGGACCCCACGAGGCCTACTGCACCGACTGCGGGGCCCCGGTGGCTGGGGAGGCGGGCCGCGTGGACGTCTCGGTGATCCCGGTGGCCCAGGGACTGGGGGGG
Source organism: Planctomycetota bacterium (assembly GCA_016209495.1). GTDB lineage: Bacteria > Planctomycetota > JACQVX01 > JACQVX01 > JACQVX01 > JACQVX01. The sequence goes on along the minus strand of JACQVX010000017.1, from coordinate 4,195 downwards.
ACCTTCGGCTGCCAGTCCTGCGGCGCCCAGGTCGCTTGCGAGCCCGGCCAGCGGGGCTACCGCTGCGTCTGGTGCGACTCCAGCTACGTGGTGGAGAGTCCGGCCGGCAAGTCGGCCGTCCCCTCTCCTGACTACGTCCTCCCCTTCTCCGTGGACGAGCGCCGCGCCGCGGAGGCCTTCCAGCGCTGGCTGGGGACGGGTCTGTTCCGCCCGGGCGACCTGCGCCGCCGGGCTCGCCTGGGCCAGGTGCGTGGGGTCTACCTCCCCTTCTGGCTCTTCGGCTGCCGTACGGAGACGACCTGGTCGGCGTCCATCGGGGAGCACTACTGGGCGACCGAGACCTACACCACCACCGACTCCAAGGGGCGCCGGGTCACGAGGACTCGCCGGGTCCAGCGGACCGAGTGGTTCCCCCTCTCGGGGCGCTACCACCGCCGCTACGCCGACGTCCCGGTCTCGGCCGCGGCGGGCCTGCCCCAGGACCAGGCCACGGCCATCGGGCCTTTCCCGCTGGAGTCCAAGCGCCCCTATCGCGCGGGCTACCTGGCGGGCTGGATGGCCGAGGACCCCTCCACGGGACGGGACGCCGCCTGGCCCACGGCGAGGGACGAGGTCCTGGGACGGGAGGGCCGGGGACTCGCCGGCCACATGCCGGGCGACACGCACCGGGAGCTGCGCCACACCACCTCCTACCACGAGGTGACGGCGGACCTGGCCCTCCTGCCGGTCTGGATCCACCCGTACCGCTTCGGGGACAAGGTCCACGTCTTCCTCGTGAACGGCGCCACGGGGAAGGCCTGGGGGACCGCCCCGGTGTCGTGGCCCCGGGTGGCGGCGGCCGTGCTGCTGGGTGCCGCGGCCCTGGCCTCCCTGATCGGGCTGGTGGCGTGGCTGACCCGATAGACGTGGAGGGACTGGCCGCCGGCCGTCGCTGCGCCGGCTGCGGGGCGGCCCTGGCGGAGCACGACCGCTACTGCGGGAGCTGCGGCGGGCGGAACGTCCCGACCGAGGAGCTGTCCCGAGGCCAGTCCACGCCCGGTGGGGCCTCCGGGACGCAGCCGTCGAACCCGCTCGCCCGGGGCTTCCGCTGCACCGCCTGCGGCGCGGCCATCGCCTTCGACGCGGCGGCCGGGGCCCTGCGCTGCGCCTTCTGCGACTCCCGCTTCGTGGAGGAGCTGCCCCCCGCGCCGGAGAGGCCGGTACCCGCCGCCGTGCTCCCCTTCGAGGTGGATCGAGGCCGGGCGGAGACCCTGTTCCGGGGCTGGCTGGCAGCGGGCTGGTTCAGGCCCTCGGACCTGGCCCGAGGTGCGCGGGTGGAGAGGCTGGCCGGGGTCTATCTCCCCTTCTGGTCCTGCTCGGCCCGGGTCCACTCCTGCTGGACCGCCGACCGCGAGGCCCCGGCGACCTCGCGGTCGGACTGGGCCCCGGTCTCCGGCGAGAGGGAAGACCGCTTCGAGGAGGTGCTGGTCCTGGCCTCGGGCGGCCTGAGCGAGTCGGAGGTGGCCGAGGTCGAGCCCTTCGACCTTTCCCGGAGGCGTCCCTGCTCGCCCGAGCTCCTGGCCGGACGGCTCGCGGAGGTCGTCGCCCTGCGCCGCGAGGAGGCGCGCCCCCGCGCCCTGCAGGGCATCGCCCTTCGCGCCCGGGAGGCTTGCGCCCGGGGGGTCCCTGGTCACCGCTCCCGGAACCTGAAGGTCAACTGGCTGGCGGACTCCCTGACGGCGGAGTCGGTGCTCCTGCCCGTCCACATCGCGTCCTACGCCTACGGCGGGAAGGTCTATCGCTTCCTCGTGAACGGCCAGAGCGGCGAGGTGGTGGGCCACGCGCCCCTCTCCCCGTGGAAGGTGGGCGGCGCGGTCACCGCGGCCCTCCTCGCCGCGCTGCTCCTCGCCCTCGCCCTCGCCCTCGCCCTCGTCCTCGGTTCGGGCTGCGCGGCGGCGCCGAGCGCCGCGAGGGCCCCCCTGCCGGACCTGGTCGAGCGCTACGCACGGCGGACGGTGGCCATCGAGGTCCTCCGGGAGGACGGCGAGGTCTTCGTCGGTTCGGGCCTCGTCCTCGACGGTCGCGGGCGCGTGATCACGAACCACCACGTGGTGGAGGGCGCCACCGAGCTCATGGCCTTCTGGGACTCGGGTCTGGGGGTCCTGCCCGTGCGGGCCGACGTGCTGGCTACCGACCCCGAACGGGACCTGGCCCTGGTGCGCGTGGCCCTGCCCGACGGGGTCCCCGCCTGGGCAGTCCCCTTCTGCCGCGAAGAGGACCTGCGGCTGGGGTCCCCCGTGACCATCCTGGGATTCCCGGACCTGTCTCAGCCCTATCCCGGCGACGAGGCCGACGACGCCGGGGGGGAGCCCCGCCTCCTGGGGGGCTACCACGAGAAGCGGCTGACGGTATTCGCCGGGGTGATCTCGTCCCTGCACCGCCGGGCCGACCGCACCCTGGAGAAGCTCTTCACCGACGCCACCATCCTGGGTGGGATCAGCGGTGGACCGGTCCTGGACCTCGATACCGGGAGCCTCGCGGGGCTCGCCACCGAGGTCTACGTGGAGAGCGAAACCCCCGAGGACGCCCCGGAGGCGGCCTCCGTCGAGTGGGGGACCATCTCCGTGGTCATCCCCGTGGGGGAGGTCCGCCGCTTCCTCGCGGCCGCAGAGCGCAGGCCGCCGTAGGCGGTAGACGACGGAGGGCCGCAGGCCGAGCTTCGCGGGGCCGAGGGCGATCCCGGGTTCCCGGCGCGCAACCGTTCTAGTACCAGCGCTGGCTGCCGGACGGGGTCGCCGGTGCGGGGCTCGGGGCCGGCGCGGCCTCCGACTCGGCCTCGGCCTCGGGCTCGGGCTCGCGCCGTGCGGACTCCACCCCTGCTCCCAGCCGCCAGGCCGTGAGCCAGCGCTTGGAGACGGGCCGGTAACCCTGCTCGCGCAGGCGATGCTCGAAGTCCGGGTGGTGTGCAGCCCCGTAGAAGATGGCGATGCGGCCGCGGTCCATGGACGCGAGCTGTTCGTCCAGTCGCTCCATGACCACGTCGTTCCGCTCCGTGAGGATCACCCGGGTCAGCGCCTCGGGCATGGCGGCCTCGATGTCCGCATTCCCAAGCTGCTGGCCCATCATCCACTTGAAACGCTCCTGCAGCCCCGGGCTGCGCTGGAGCAGGGCCTTGCCCAGTTCCCCAGCCATCCGCAGCATGGGGAGCAGGTGCCGCGCCTGCTCCTCGTCCATCACCTGGCCCAGGGGGTCCAGGGAGGCGCCGCCCAGGCGTTCGCGGATCCGGTCCAGGTCCATGTCCGCGTGGACCAGGTTCGACCTGGTGTAGTCGATGCCGTCCTTCTGGAAGCGGAGGCCGAGCATCTCGGCCATGAGCTTCTGCATGTCGCCCAGGCCGCGGTCCTCCACGCGAGGCTCGCCCTTGCCAGGGGCGACCCCTTCGTAGAGGACCACGTCGTAGCCATCCAGGTCCGCCTGCACCTCGTCGTAGTAGTCGGCGTCCGCCAGGTGGACCACGCCGTACAGGACCACCTCCACGTCTCTATCCGGGTCCGGGTGGCGCAGGGTGGCCACGGCGGTCTGCAAGGCCGCGTCGCCAGGGTCCTCTCCCTCCCTCCAGCGCACGTAGTTGCCCCCGGCCAGGGCCGTACCGAGGCCCAGGAGGAGCAGGATCGAGAGGGCGGTCAGGAAGCGGCCGAACAGGCTACGACGCATGGCGTGGGTCTCCATTGGTGGCACCCAATACGGGCGGACGCGTGAGGTGTTGGGCAGGATGGCGGAAGAGAAGGGGCGGCCCTGCAGGTGGCGCCGGCGCCCGGGGCGGGGTCCCCGGGCGCCGGCAGTCGCATTCAGGCCGTCAGGTCCAGCCGCGCCCCCACCCCCAGGCTCTGCATCAGGGTGGTGTCGGGCGGGCGCATGGCGCCACCCCCGCCGGCCGATGTGGGCGGCAGGAGTGCCCCCGATGAGGTTGGGCTATTCCGTGGTGCGCTGACCTGACTGAGCGAGACCCGGGTGCTGGACGCAAGGAAGCCACCACCCGACGAGGATGGCGAGGACAAGCCCATGACGGTGGACATGAAACCCCTCCCCCCCCGCGTCATGGCTTGAGGTCCAGTCTAGGCGCGGCCTCCCGGGTCCGTCAAAGGCTCCCAAATGTGAAGATGTAGGATTTCTTACAGCCAGAGGGGGGGACATCGGGGGGGAACTGTCTTCGGTT
>JACQVX010000218.1 GCA_016209495.1 Planctomycetota bacterium | reverse complement strand
CCCTGAAGGAAGCCGGGCGAGGACAGCCACGCCCACGCCCACGGCCACGACCCCCTGCACGTCCTACCGCGACGCCGTGGGTCTGCTTCGCTCCGGGGCATTGCCTCGGGGCCCCGCTGGGTGAGGCCGGGCGCGGACACCCTGGGGTCCGGAGTGTAGACGGATGGCGACATCCAGCGCGGCCCGGCGCGGGCCGCTCGGCGACAAGCCCTTCCGCCTGGATTCGTTGACACCCACCCGGGCCATGGCTAGACTCGTCACGCTCCTTGCGCTGGAACGTTCGGGCGGCAGAGCGCCGCCGGGAGGTCTGGTGTCTCCAATGAACAGGCGGCCTCTTGGCTTCACCCTGGTCGAGCTCCTGGTCGTGATAGCGATCATCGGCCTCCTGGCGGCCATCCTCCTGCCCTTCCTGGGCGGGGCGAAGGACACGGCCATGGTCGGCACGACGAAGTCCATGATCAACAACCTGGCCCTGGCCCTGAAGGATTACGCCCAGCGTTACACGGACCTGCCCGGCTATTCCAAGAGCGGGAACGACACGCCCAGGGACGATTCCTCCGAGGTCGTCAAGTACCTGGTCCCCCTGGATCTCCTGGACTCGATCCCCCTGAAGAACTTCGGCGTCACCCGGGACGCGTCCATGACGGCGACCCAGTCCTGGACGCACCCGAGGGATCGCAACGATCTCCGGACCCTCTCCCAGAGCCAGGACGTCTTCCTCCTGGACGACTGGGGGAACGTGATCCACTACGTGGAGTACGGTTCCAGGAACTCCAGCGTGAAGGCCACGGCCCCCGATGTCACCAAGACCTCGTTCGACGCCGTGGAGGGGATCACACCCGCCAGCCACACGGCCCAGAACCTCCAGTTCGTGGACATCTGGTCCAACGGGATCAACCGGAAAAACAACGGGGGCGCCAACGTCAACGACAAGGTCGACAAGACGAAGCCAGATGACGTCAACAACTGGCAGTAGGGACTCCAGTCCGGACGGGTCCGCACGCCGCGCCCGGGGCCTGGGCCCGGGCGGCTTCACGCTCGTCGAGGTCCTGGTGGTCCTGGGCATCATCTCCATCCTCATGGCTGGCCTCATCGTGGCCATGAGCGTGGGCCAGAGGGCCGCCGCCCGGGGTGCCGCCGTGGGGCTCGTGCAGAAGCTGGGGGCGGCCCTGGCCCAGTACCGCGGGACCTCGGGGCTGCAGTACCGGCTCCCCCCGGACGGCTTCGAGGAGATCAACGTCCCCGGGGTGGGGCTGAGGAAGTGCCACTTCTATCACGTCGGCCCCACCGGGGCCTTGAACCAGGCGAACATGTCCGACAAGTGGAACGGGACCCAGTGCCTGGTCTGGTTCCTCTGCGTCCCCCAGCCGGTCATGGAGTACGACCCGAACCTGGTGAGCGCCTCGAACCCCAGCGGGGTCCGGGTGGCCGGGATGGCCGGGCCCTTCCTGGAGGAGCCGACGGGCCGTGACTTCCCCACCCGCTGGTTCGGGGATCACCAGGCCACGGTCTGGCGGAAATCGGTGTCGGCCTTCCTGCAGAAGCTGAAGGCGGAGCCCCTCTTCTTCGACGGGACGAGCGAGGACAAGCGCGTGCCCCCGTTCACGGACCCGTTCTTCAGCGAGGACCCCACGCAACGGAACCCGCTCCACTACGACCTGCGCGCCGAGGGCGGCAGGGCCACGGACATGGGCGGCGCCGCCGGGAAGGACAAGCACGGAGTGGGCTTCGACTCCAGCATTCATCCGGACCCGGACCCGCGCGGCTGGGCGGACGTGGCGGCGAACCAGTCGGGCCAGGGCGACCCCAGCGGCTACGACCTCTGGTCCCACGGCGAGGACGGGCACAAGCAGACCCAGAACCCCGGCGGGGCGGCGCCCAAGACCCTCGACGACCACGTCTCGTGGAAGGGCGGCAATTGAATCCCCGCGGACGCCGGCGCGGCGCCTTCACCCTCATCGAACTCCTGGTGGTGATCTCGATCATCGCGCTCGTCCTGGGCATGGGCGTGGCGAGCTTCTCCATCATGGCCAAGAAGGCCAAGCTGGAGAACGCGGGGCGGGTGGTCCAGAGCGCCCTCTCGGCGGCGCGCCAGTTCGCCATCACCCAGCGCACGCCGCATATGGTGGTCTTCTCCTCGAAGGGGATCCGGGTCTTTCGCAAACCCAAGGGGACCCAGCCAGGGAAGTACGTCCACACGGTCGAGTTCGCCAACGGCATCGATGTCTATCACCTCGGGGACCCGGCCATCTGGAACAGCGGGAGCCTGGTGGCGGCGCCCGCCGCCTATCCCGCCGAGGCGGACGTGGAGGCCACGCTGACCACCAGCGGTTACATCGAGTTCCAGGCCTCGGGGTCGGTGAAGTTCGTGGCGCCGGTCGCGAAGGCCGGGCCCCTGACGCTCACCAGCGGGCGGAGCATCATGGACCCCAACGTCAAGGAGGGCCCGACCTCCGTGGTGCCCATGGCGGGCGTCACCGTGGCGCCTTGCGACATCCTTGTGATCCAGCGGGACGACCGGGCGCGGTGGTGTTTCGTGGACGTGGTGAAGAGCACGGGCAAGGTGCGGATCAAGGTCCTGGGAGTGACGCGATGACGAGGGACAGGTCGAGGCAGGCCGGTTTTACCATCATCGAGATCCTCATCGCGGTGGTGGTCCTCTCCATAGGTCTCGTGGGGATCCTGGCCGTCTTCCCCACGGCCATCAAGACGGGGGCGAAGACCACGGAGGACTCCTACGCCGGGATCATCGCGCAGAGCGTCATGGCCGCGGTGCAGGTGGGCGTCCGGGAGAACCGCGGGCGCCTCGGGGGCGCGGGCACGCCCGAGTTCTTCGTCCTCCAGCACGAGGGGGTGGGCCAGTACATCCAGGTGCCCACGGGGGAGAGCCTGGCCACCGGGACGATCCAGACCCACACCATCGCCAACAAGACGGCCCTGAGCTCGTCGGGGCTCAACGACTTCAGGAAGTCCTGCATCATCGTCCTGCCCCCGCGACCCGGGGCCAGCGAGAACAGCGCCTTCCAGAACGAGGTCGTCTGGATCTTCCCCAACACCCAGGGCTTCGGCTCCGGTTCCACCAGCGACCAGATGGAGCAGCCGGGGAGGGACCTCCTGACCCAGGGCCTCCAGTCCACGGTGCAGAACGCCCCCACCGGCATGAAGAACTACAACCCCCACTCGGACGTCAGCGTGCCGGAGAGCAGGGCCACGAGGGACGACGGGAGCCTCAAGGACTACTACGTCATGGCCACCTACCCGCTGGGGCTGGACATCCTCCGGCGGCAGCAGGGGGTGAGGGACATCCTGCGGGACCCGACCAGGCCGCCCCCGTCCAGGAACGAGCAGAAGGTCCTCGACGACCCCTTCCCCCAGTACTCGTTCGCCCTGCGCGTGCGGCGGGCCCGCATCGACTCGGACAACGACAGGGATGTGGACACGAACGACAACTTCACGGAGCTGCTCTACGAGTTCACGGTCATGATCTACAGGAACTTCAAGCCCTATCCCAAGAAGCGGGAGAACGACCCCATCAAGGAGCTCTCGACGCTCATCGCGTTCTAGCCGCGCGATGATCGGAATCGACCTCGAGTCCAGGTCCAGGCGAACGGGCTTCACCCTGGTGGAGCTGCTCATCGCCATGGCCCTGATGGTGATCCTCACCTCGAGCATCGTCTACGTCTTCGCCCAGGCCCAGTATCTGGTCTCCAGCGGGACCGCCCAGGTCGAGGTCTACCAGAACGTCCGGGCGGCCTTCGAGGTCATGGATGCGGACCTGGGGAACACGGTCCGCACCGTGGACATGGAGTTCTTCCGCGACTCCACCTCGGACCCCAACGGCCACTTCGACGCGGGGGCCGGGGAGGACATCGGCGGGGCCAACATGCGCTGGCACGAGGCCGGCATGGACCCTTACGTCTACGCCATGACCCTGCGCCAGGGCTTCTACGACGGGGACCGGGGCCAGCGCCACGCCAACGACTCCCTCTACTTCCGCACCCTGACCACCGAGGGGGCCACGGCCCGCTCCCTCCTGGTGACCTACTGGCTGGACGTGATGGACCCGGTGACCGGCGCGCCCCGGGAACGGCCCATCCTCAAGCGGTCGGTGCAGTGGTTCGAGCCCAACCCGGTCCCCCATTTCTCCCCGGTGCAGGACGAGGACCTCTGCTATTACGTCACGGGCATGCGCATCGAGTGGATGCTGCGCGACAAGCGCTCGGACTCGCCCGGCGACTTCTTCACGGCCGAGGAGGCGAGCCGGGGGAGCCGCCGCGACCCCGCGAACCCGCAGACGATCCTGGGCGACCGATTCTGCATGAACATCCTCCCCAACGCGGCCGAGGGGGAGGCCATGATCAACGCCTACTACCGGTTCCACAGGTCCGACAGTGCGTGGAACGAGAGGGGCATCGTCGACCGGGGCGACGGCGACGGCTTCGGCTGGTTCCGGCCGGCCAATTCCCGGATGCAGATGGTCTCCGAGGGGGACAGCATCTACATCTTCGGCGTCCCCGATCGGCAACCGGGCCGGCCCAAGCTGGAATGGAAGTTCCGGGACCTCCGGGTGCGGAAGGTGGTGTACCCCTCCAGCGGCAACATCGAGAGGATCTACTTCGACGAGCCCCTGCGCACGGGGCCCATGGGGAGCGACACCCAGATCGAGGTGGAGTACCGCGCCGCGTGGCTCCCCCCCATGGTCCGCGTCACCCTGAGGCTGATCGACGAGAGGGGCGACCAGGTGCGGACCATAGCCCGCGTGTTCCGCATCCTGGGGGCCTAGAAAAGGGAAGGGCCACCGCCGAGAGGGGGTAGCGGTGGCCCTTGTCGGAACTGAGTTCGTCCCGCGCGGCCTGGGCCCGCGCGCGACTGCACAAGATATCGGTTGGAGGGGACCGGGACTTTACCCCCTGTAGTGGTCCGGTCCCCCTGTCCCGAACGGACCGCGACGCTTGACCGTGGGAGGGCGCGGGACTATCCTGCGCGCCCCGATGGGGGCGCCCTCCATGGAGCTTCCGCGCAGCGCCGAAGAGCCCATCACCCGGGACCTGGTCCAGCGGGTGCTCCGCGAGGACGACGCCAACCTGGAGCACCTGGTGCGGGAGGTGGCGCGCACCCACCTGGCCGGCGTCGCCACCGTGGAGCGGCTGCTCCTCCGGGTCCTCACCCATCTGGACTTCGAGGTCGATGAGGCCCAGCGCCATTGGTCCGCCATCACGGACCACCAGCGAGCCATCTCCGCGACCGTGGGCCGGGACGTGGGCCTTCGGGTGGCCATGCTGGACTACTTCATCAACATCAACCGCCGGGTGCAGAACCCCAAGATCATCGAGATCGCCATCTTCGAGGAGACCGTGCGTTCGGCCCACACCGACGGCCTCACGGGCCTTTACAACCGGCGGTACTTCGACGAGATCCTCCACAGGGAGGTGCAGCGCTGCCGCCGTTACGGCCAGCCGCTCTCGGTGCTCATCCTGGACCTGGACGACTTCAAGCAGCTCAACGACGCCTGCGGTCACCCGGCGGGAGACGCGGCCCTGGCGCTGGTGGGGCGGGTCCTCGGCGAGACGACCCGGGACGTGGACGTGGCCTGCCGCTACGGGGGCGAGGAATTCGCCGTGATCCTCCCGGAGACCGCCGGTTCCAGGGCCCACAGGCTGGACGCGCGGGTGCGCGCGAGGCTGGCCGAGGTGGCGGCGGGCCTGCCCCGCCCTCTGAGCTACAGCGGCGGCATCGCCTCGTTCCCCGAGGACGCCGACGGCCCGGACGATCTCCTGGCCCGGGCCGACACGGCCCTCTACCGCGCGAAGGCCGACGGCAAGGGGATCACCTACCTCTATTTCGCCGAGCGCCGCCGCTACGTCCGCGTCCCAGCCGAGGCCGTCGTGCGCTACCGCAAGCTCGGCGAGGGCCGCCCCCGGGGCCGCCACCGGCGGAGCTCGGCCCGCAACCTGAGCCTGGGCGGGGTCCTCTTCCAGTGCGCGGAGGCCATGGGCCTGGGGGGCCACCTGGAGCTGGTCCTCGACTTCGCCGACCTCAAGGATGGTGGCGGCCCCATCCGTGCCGTGGTGCAGGTGCGGCGGGTGGAGGAGGTGGACGCGGGGCGATTCGACGTGGGGGTGGCCTTCGAGCGCCTCCGGGAGCGCGACGTGGCGCGGATCGCCGGGGCCTTGAAGATGCCGGTGGAATGAGGACGTGACCGACCTTCGCCACCCTCGCGACCACGACCCGTTGCCCCCCGGCCTGGACGCGGTGCGTGAGGCCATCGCGGCGCGCTGCGCCACGGCCCAGGGGCGCCGGGTGGCGGCCCGCATGGCCCCCCTGGAGGACTTCGGCCAGGCGCGGGTCACCCTCGATCAGACCGGCGAGATGCGCGCCCTCCTCTCGCGCCGCCCGGAGGCTCTGGCCCTGGGGGAGGTGGCGGACCTCCAGGTCTTGCTGGCGGCGCCGGCCGCGCCGGCCGCGCCGGCGAGTGGGGGCGGAGGCGTCCTCACGGGACCGGAGGCGGCCTCGGTCCTCCGGACGCTGGAGGCGGTGGAGGCGCTTCGAACGGCCCTGGAAGGGGCGGGGGACGACCTGCCCCTCATGGTGAGCGTGGCGAAGCACCTGGCCGCCTTCCCCGCCCTGCGGGAGGCCCTTCTCGCGGCGGTGGACCGCCAGGGGGGAGTGCTGGACGGGGCCGCGCCTCGGCTGGCGGGCCTGAGGGCGGAACTGCGCCAGCGTCGCGACGTCCTGCGCCGTTCGGCCCGGGGCTTCGCCTACCGCCGGAGGGTCGCTGCCCTCCTGGCCGAGCCGGAGCCGGTGCGCCTCGGGGAACGCCAGGTCCTGGTCCTGCGCTCGGAGAACCGGGGTCGCATGGTGCGGGGCGTCTTCCACGGGACCGATGGGCCCGACCGCGTCCTCTTCGAGCCGGACGAGGTCGTCGTGGCGGGCAACCACGCCACGGAACTGGCCTCGGACGAGGCGGAGGAGGTGCGGCGCGTCCTGGAGGGCCTCACCGCCGCCGCGCGGGCCGAGGCCGAGCCCCTGCTCCGGGTCTCGGACGCCGTGGCCTGGATCGACTTCACCCGGGCCAAGGCCCTCTGGGCCGAGGTCGTGGGGGCCGGGCGGCCGCTCCTCGAGGAGGGAGGGCCCCTGGCCCTGCGTGAGGCCCGCGACCCGGTCCTGGTGCAGCGAGCCCTGGCGGCGGGCCGCTCGCCGGCCTCCGAGGTCCTCCCCGTCACCCTGGACCTGGGGGACGCCCATGACGCCCTGGTGGTGAGCGGTCCCAACACCGGAGGCAAGTCGACGGTGCTACGCACCCTGGCCCTGGCCGCCACCCTGGTGCGCTGCGGCTGCCCCTTCCCCTGCGGCGAGGGGACCCGGCTCCCCTTCTGCCGCCCCATCCTCATGGACCTGGGCGGCTCGAGCGACGGCGAGTCGCCCTTCGCCTCCCACCTGGAGCGCCTCCTCTCCCTGGCCGATTCCTGCGGGCGCGGGGCCCTGGTGCTCCTGGACGACCTGGGCTGGCTCACCGACCCGGAGGAGGGGGCGGTCCTGGCCGGAGCCATCCTGGAGTCGATCATCGAGAAGGGGGCCCTGGTGCTGGCCACGACGCACCTCGGGGCCCTGCGGGCCCTGGCGGAGCGGCGACCGCGGGTGGCCAACGCCTTCGTGGACTGGGACGTGGCCCGCCTGGCCGCCGCGCAGGGCGGGGCGCCCGCGGTGGTCCCCACCAGTGGCCGGCCCGGTGCCTCGCGCGCCCTCGAGGTGGCCGCCCGGCTGGGGCTCCCGGAGGCCGTTCTCGAGCGGGCCCGGTCGGCCCTGGCGGGCGGGGAGGCCACCGACCCTCTGCGGCCGTTGCTCGAGCGCCTGGACACACTGGCCGCGGAGGCGCGGCGCTTCGCCGAGGAGGCGGGACGGCTACACGCCCAGGCAGCCCAGGACGCCGAGGCGGCCGCGACCTCCCGGACGGAGGCGGAGGCCCTGCGGGGCTCCCTCCAGAGGGAGGCGGACGCCGCCATGGAGTCCTTCTTCGGCTCCTTCCGGGGGTCCATGGCCGACCTGGAGCGGGCGGGTCAGGGCGTGGGCGGTCCCGCCCAGGAAGCCATTGGCCGCTTCCGCAAGGAGGCTGACGGGCTGCTGGGTCATACCCCCTTCGCCCGTCGACGGGAGGACTTCGGCCGTGGCCTCAAGAAGGGTGACCGGGTGTGGGTCGTCCCGGCCGGCGCCCGAGGAGAGGTGACCCGGGTCAACCACGGCCAGCGCCGGGTGACGGTCATGCTGGGCCGGATGACCTTCGAAGCGACTTACGACCAGCTCTCATGGGTGGGGAGAGAGGCATGAAGCCCTTGTCCACAACTTGTCCACCGGGGAGTGGAGCGAATTCACAATGGTGAAACTACGGTCGCGCCGCGTTCCGCGCGGTCCTGGTCACCGCGCCTGCCCTGGGACGGCCCCGGGGGCGGGTTCCGAGGGGGCACCGTCGCCGGGATCGGTGGGAATTGGAGATCCGACGGCTTCTATCGCAGCGGGGGGCGTTGGGAACTGGCGCGAGGAGGCGCCTACCCCCCGATGCGCCGCTTTCGAGCGGCGGGAATCAGCGATGAAGGCGACCAGTGTCTCCACAAGTTATCCACATCGGACTGTCGTGGGCCTGCCCGGATCCGGAGCCCGGGTGGAGCGGCAGCGGGGCCGCCTGTTCCTGGGGGATCACGGGTTCCAGTACGTCGTGGTCTTCCTGGCCGTCTTCCTGGTCGTCTGGGCCACGGTGCGTTCCGGGGGACGCCGCGTGACGGACGTGGGCGAGGACGCGCGGCTCGTCGTGGATGGCGAGGCCATCTCCTGGAAGGGGATCGTCGTGCCGGAGCCCGTGAGGATGGAGGCCGTGAAGGCCTTGCGGGAGGTGGTGGGCAAGAGGGTCCGGATCGAGGATGGCTTCATCTGGCACGAGGACCGCAACCTCGCGGGCTTCCTCGTGGCTCGCGGGCTGGCCCGGGTGGACACCGCCCTCCAGGGCCCGGCCCGCGCAGAGCTCGAGGCCCTGGAGAACTCCGCCCGCGCCGCAGGCCGCGGGGTCTGGGAGAAGCCGCCTCCCTAGGTCGCCGTGCTGTGGACCCATCCCCCACATGTCCGCGCTCGGCGTCGCCGCCGGCTCGGACCCGGGGACTGGACGAGCGCCGACCCCTTGTGCTCTCATGCGGTTCGGGCGGCACCGGGAAGGGGCGTCCCGTTCGCTCCTAGTAGGCCGGGAACCTGGGCGAGGGGGGTATGGGGAGTCATTCCCGGGGCATTCTGTCCGTCATCCTTTCCGTCGCCCTGGGGGTGACGCCGGTCCATGGTTCCGCGGACCTCCTGGCGGACGGGGAGGCGGGGACCGACCGACCGCGTCCCGCGGGGACCGACCTGGGCCGCTTCCTCCACGTGGACCTCTGGACCGGCGCCCTGGAGTGCGTCCAGGGCGACCTCCCGGGCTTCGAGCGCACCTGGCGCAGCGATCTCCCCGCGCACCTGAGCGGCGACCTGGGGACCGGCTGGCGCCACCTCTACGAGATCGACCTTGTGCGCGACGAGGCGGGCGACCCCTGTCTGGTGGACGGCGGCGGTCGCGTGGTCTCCTTCCCCGGCGCGAGCGCGACGGCGGGGGCGGAGGCGGCCCATGGCCCCGCGGATCGGCTGGAGCCTCGGGACGGCGGCTGGCGCTTGCGGCGCGTGGACGGCTCCCTCGTGGACCTGGACGCCACGGGTCGGGCGGAGCGCATCGTGTCCGCGGAGGGCCTCGAGCAGAGGCTGAGCTATGGCGCGGACGGCGCCCTCGAGGCGGTGCTGGAGGGCGAGCGGGAGGTCCTGCGCTTCCGCCACGGCGAGGGCGGGGGACTGGCCGCGGTCCAATCGCTCGGGGGGGCCGCCGAAGACGGCTCCCCCCCGATGTCCCCCCCCGTGAGTGGCGCGTACTTCCTCCGGGACGCCGCGGGCCGCCTGGCGGGTGTCGAGCGCTTCGCCGCCGGCGAGGCCGGTCGCGGACGGGTGGACTACGGCTACGACGAGGCGGGACGCCTGGTCCGAGTTCGCCCCGCGGGCTGCGTGGAGGCCCGGGTGCTCTACGACGGGGCGGGCCGGGTGGCGGCCCTGGAGGGGGACGGGGTCCTGCCGCGCACCTACGCCTGGGAGGAGACGGCGGAGGGCCTCCAGGTGGAGGTGGTGGACGGGGCGGGGGCCACCGTCCGGATCCGTTTCCTGGAAGGTGGCCGCCGGGTGGAGATGGAGGACCCCTCCGGGGCCCTGACCGAGGTCCTCCTGGACCACCGCCGGATGCCCACCGCCGTGCGGGGTCCCGCGGGGAGGCTGGGGCTACGCTACGACGCGGCGGGGAGGCTGGTGGATGTCGCCCTCCCGGACGGGGGCACGGAGGGCTACGCCTACGACGAGGCCGGACGCCTCGCGGCCCGGGTGGACCGGCGCGGGAACCGCACCGTCTACGAGCGGGACGAGGCGGGGCGCACCATCAAGGTGCGCCACCCGGACGGCTCGGTGGAGGGCGCGACCTGGGACGCGGCGGGCCGGCTGGCCTCCCATCGCTCGGCCCTGGGGGCCGTGACGCACCATGCCTACGACGATCGTGGGCTCCTGCGCTCCGTCTCCGTGGAGGGCGGGACCACGACGCTCTACGACCACGACGCGGCCGGCCGGCTTCGCTCCGTGGCCACGCCGCTCGGCGAGGTGGTGCGGCTCGCCTACGACGGGGCCGGGCGGCTGGTCCGCGTCTCGGGCCCCGGCGGAGCCGAGACCTACGAGTACGACGCCGCGGGGGAGGTGGTGGCCGCCACCGATGGCGCCGGCCGGCGGACGGCGCTGGAGCGGGACGGTCTGGGGCGGGTGGTGGG
>JACQVX010000212.1 GCA_016209495.1 Planctomycetota bacterium | reverse complement strand
TGGCCCTTCAAGAAACCGATCACATCCTTGGCGCGATATCGTCATCGTGATCTGCGGAAAGTAGGTTTGGATTATCATTATTTCTGCATTTGGCACTGACTGGCCTTCAGAATCTATCACCGAACCGCGAATCTCCCGTGGCGACGCCAGATTGATCCGAACATGGGAGGTCCTCCCCAGATGCACCACTACGCCATCAACAAGCACAGGATCAAACCCAGTAGCCGAAACACAAATCGAATATCTTCCTTCGTGCAGCTTGGATATCAATGCAGCTTCCGTCTCAATATTGCGTTGCTCCATTCCATCGGCACTCTCATGACGGAGGTAGACGGATACGCTCTTCGGGATCTCAAATGAGGAAACTATTTCGAGCTGTATCGAACCAAGACGTGGAAGGACGACACGAGACGCCAGACGTCGGAGTTCCTCCATTGACTTGTATTCGAATTCCCTAGATACCCACGAATAGCCATCCCCAGAGATGAACAACTCTAGGACACCAGACGTCGAAGCGATAGGGATTGGATATCCGTTCCTACCAAGTGCAGCCTTGCTGAAGGCGCTGGATGGAGAGTACCGAAAGAAGACAGACACATCCAGACACGGCACGCCTTCGTCATCTACAATGGGAACCAAGAGTTCATTCCTACTCAGAGGTTGAGATACATCACTCGGACGCTCGATAGGCGGTGCTGGTTCGCTGACAGGTGGCCGTAGCGCCTCCCCTATTGACTTGATTGTCAAGGGAGTAGTGTCCTCATGACGCACATCACCTCGAACCACATTCGTGCCGGCAGTGGGAGTGCTCTCCCGAAAGACAGTGACACACACCTCTATGGCGACGATGCCCATGGCCAGCAGCATCATCCTAGTGTGGAATTGCCGAGTTCTATTGTGCATATGAGCTACCGTTGGCAATAGTACATTGGCCGCGCCCTGGTGGGTCTGTCATCGTTCCGTCATCCATGAGTTGAACCTCCCGACTACCGGGGTCCCTGCAAGGCCGTGGGCCACAAGCCCCCGGCGGAGGGGGCGGCCGGGCTGGATACAGGGCATTCAAGCGTGGTTTTCGCGCCTCCTCCCCGTGGGCTTCGATCACCTGGGTCGCCCGATGCGGTGGCCCCCGCGCCGAGGGTCCGAGAACGACCCTGATGGGGTGGCGGGCCGCGCTCGGAAGCGGGTCGAGGGGGACTCGCAGGATGACGCCGGGCAGTGTAATGGCGTATTGCCCCCTGGCGCCAGGGGAAACGCGGCTCAGGCGGTGCAGTCGAAGGCTGCCTGACGGCGAGGGCGAGGGCGCGGCGGCCGTCGTCCAGGGGGCGGCGGAGGTGGTAGTGCACCTGCTCGCCCTCCCGCGCACGCAGGCGCTGCATGGCGTGGCCGTGGCCGTGGCCGTGGGCGTGGGCGTGGGCGATCGTGTATCCTCTCCCCCCATGCCCCTGACGCCACAGGACCTCTACCTCTTCAACGAGGGGACGCACCTGGACCTCTACCGGGCCCTGGGGGCCCACGTCGAGCGCGAGGCCGAGGGCAGCTCCTCGACCCGCTTCGCCGTCTGGGCGCCCGAGGCGCGGCGGGTGAGCGTCCTGGGGGACTTCGACGGCTGGGACCCGCTCGCCCACCCCCTGGAGTCACGCGGCTCCTCGGGGGTCTGGGAGTGCCGCGTCCCGAGCGTGGGCCACGGGGCGCTCTACAAGTTCCACATCGAACCCCGCCACGGGGGCGGTGCGATCCAGAAGGCGGACCCCTTCGCCTTCTGCGCGGAGGAGCCCCCCCGCACCGCCTCGGTGGTCTGGGACCTGGGCCACGCCTGGGACGACGACGCCTGGATGGCCCGCCCGGACCGGGGCGGCGGCCGGGACCGGCCCGTGGCCATCTACGAGGTGCACGCCGGTTCTTTCGACCGCGTGGCCGCCGAGGGGAACCGCCGGCTGGGCTACCGGGAGCTGGCCCACCGGCTGGCGGACCACGTCGGCCGGCTGGGCTACACCCACGTGGAGCTGCTCCCCGTCATGGAGCACCCCTTCTTCGGCTCCTGGGGCTACCAGACCACCTCCTACTTCGCCCCCTCCCGCCGCCAGGGCGACCCCCAGGACTTCATGTACCTGGTGGACCACCTGCACCGGCGCGGTATCGGGGTCATCCTGGACCTGAGCCTGGCCCACTTCCCCGACGACCCGCACGGCCTGGGGCGCTTCGACGGGAGCTGCCTCTACGAGCACGCGGACCCGCGCCGGGGACGCCACCCGGACTGGGCCAGCCTCTGCTTCAACTACGGCCGCCGGGAGGTGGCCTGCTTCCTCACGAACGTCGCCCTCTTCTGGCTGGAGGTCTATCACGCGGACGGCCTGCGCGTGGACGGGGTGGCCTCCATGCTCTACCTGGACTACTCCCGGCGGCCGGGCGAGTGGGTCCCCAACGAGCGCGGCGGGCGGGAGGACCTGGAGGCCGTCGCCTTCCTGCGCCGCCTGAACGAGGCGGTCTACCTGCGGCACCCGGCGGTCCAGACCTACGCCGAGGAGTCCACCGCCTGGCCCCTGGTCTCGCGCCCCACCTCGGTGGGGGGGCTGGGCTTCGGCTACAAGTGGGACATGGGCTGGATGCACGACACCCTGGCCCACCTCTCCCGCGCGCCGGTCCACAGGCGATTCCACCACCGGGAGCTGAGCTTCCGGGGGCTCTACGCCTGGTCCGAGAACTTCGTCCTGCCCCTCTCCCACGACGAGGTGGTCCACGGGAAACGCTCGCTCCTGGGGCGCATGGGCGGCGACCGCTGGCAGCGCCTGGCGGGCCTGAGGCTGCTCCTGGGCTGGCAGTACGCCCAGCCCGGGAAGAAGCTCCTCTTCATGGGGGGCGAGTGGGGCTCCTGGGGGGAGTGGGACCACGAGGCGGCCCTGGACTGGGCCCTCCTGGACCACCCGGACCACGCCGGCCTGGCCCGATGGGTGGCGGACCTGAACCGGGCCTATCGAGCCCTCGGCGCCCTCCACGAGGGGGACTGCGAGACGGCGGGCTTCCGGTGGGTGTCATGCGACGACGCGGACCAGAGCTGCGTCGCCTTCCTGCGCCTCGGCCGTCCCGGAAGTCCCGAGGTCCTCTGCGCCTTCAACTTCACCCCCGTCCCGCGCCACGGCTACCGGCTCGGGGTACCCCGGCCGGGTGCGTGGCGGGAGGTCCTGAACGGCGACGCCCGGGACTACGGGGGGAGCGGCCTGGGGAACCTGGGGGCCTCGGAGGCGGCCCCGGAGCCCTCCCACGGCCTGGGCGCGTCGCTGGAGCTCGCCCTCCCCCCCCTGGCGGCCATCTTCCTGGTGGCCCCCGCGGAGGGGCCCCCACCGTGATGGGCGAGCCACCGGCGTGAGCGAGTGATGACCGCCACGGGCCGCCACGTCTGCGTCCACGGGCACTTCTACCAGCCGCCCCGGGAGAATCCCTGGCTCGAGGCCGTCGAGGTCCAGGACTCGGCCTACCCCTACCACGACTGGAACGAGCGCATCACCGCCGAGTGCTACGCCCCCAACGCCCGGGCGCGGATCCTGGACCCGGAGGGGCGCATCCAGGCCATCGTGAACAACTACTCCCGCATGAGCTTCGACTTCGGCCCCACCCTGCTCTCCTGGCTCGAGGTCCACGCCCCGGAGACCTACCGGGCCGTCGTGGAGGCCGACGCCGAGAGCCGCCGCCGCCTGGGCGGCCGGGGCTCGGCCATGGCCCAGGTCTACAACCACCCCATCCTGCCCCTCTGCGACGCGCGCGACCGGCGTACCCAGGTGCGCTGGGGCGTGGCCGACTTCCGCCACCGATTCGGCCGCGCCCCCGAGGGGATGTGGCTCTCGGAGACCGCCGTGGACCTGGCGAGCCTGGAGGCCCTGGCGGCGGAGGGCATCCGCTACACCGTCCTCGCCCCGCACCAGGCGCGCCGGGTCCGTCCCCCCGGGCAGCCCTGGCGGACGCTGGCCCCCGGGGCCGTGGACACCACTCGACCCTACCGGGCGCGCCTCCCCTCGCAGAGGTCCATCGACCTGTTCTTCTACGACGGGGCGGCCTCAGGGTCGGTGGCCTTCGAGGGCCTGCTCCGGAGCGGCGCGGAGCTGGTCCGGAGGCTTCTCGCCAGCGCCGGGGAGGGACCCGGGCCGCGCCTGGGACACATCGCGGTGGACGGCGAGACCTACGGCCACCACCACCGGTTCGGCGACATGGCCCTGGCCTGGGCCCTGGACCGCATCGAGCGGGACGGGACCGCCCGGCTCACGCACTACCCGGCCTTCCTGGACGCCCACCCGCCGGAATGGGAGGTGGAGGTGGCGGAGGGGACCTCCTGGAGCTGCGCCCACGGCCTGGAGCGCTGGCGCGCCGACTGCGGCTGCGCCTCCGGGTCGCACCCGGGCTGGCGCCAGGCCTGGCGCGGGCCGCTGCGGGAGGCCCTGGACTGGCTTCGGGACCGGCTGGCCCCGCTCTACGAGCGCGAGGCCGCGCGGCACCTCCGCGACCCCTGGGAGGCCCGCGACGCCTACGTGGGGCTCGTCCTGGACCGATCGGATGAGGCCCTGGGGCGCTTCCTCGCGGACCACGCCCGCGGCCGGCCGGGGGAGGACGCGGCGGTGCAGACCCTGCGGCTGCTGGAGATGGAGCGCAACGCCCTCCTGATGTACACCTCCTGCGGCTGGTTCTTCGACGACGTCTCCGGCATCGAGACGGCGCAGGTCATCGCCTACGCCGCCCGCGCGGCCCAGCTCGCCCGCGAGGCCTGCGGCGTGGACCTGGAGGGGGATCTAGGCCGCCGCCTGGAGGCGGCCCCGAGCAACATCCCCGAGCAGGGGGACGGCCGCCGGGTCTACGAGCGGCACGTCCGACCCACCATGGCGGACCTCTCGAAGGTGGCGGTCCACCACGCGGTGAGCGCCCTCTTCGGCGGCCCCCAGGGCCCCGACCGCCTCCCGGCCTACACCGTGGAGCGGGACCCCTGGCGGGTCCGGGAGGCGGGCCGCTCGCGCCTGGCCACGGGCCGCCTGCGCGTGCGCTCCCTCGTCACCCGCGAGGCCGCGGACCTGGAGGTGGGCGTGCTCCACTTCGGCGACCACAACCTCCGCTCGGGCGTGCGCCCCTGGCCGGCCCGCGGCCCCGGCGCCCCGGACCCCCAGCTCGCGGCCATGGAGGAGGCCTTCGCCCGGGGCGAGGTCCCGGAGGTCCAGACGGTCCTGGAGCGCCGCTATCCGGGGGCGACCTTCTCCCTGCGCTCCCTCTTCCGGGACGGGCAGCGCCGGGTGCTGGACCGGCTCATGGCCGACACCCTGGAGGACGCGGAGGCCGCCTGCCGCGCCCTGCACGAACGCCACGCCGCCCTGGTGCGTTTCCTCGCGGACGCGGGCAGCCCCGTGCCGGCGGTCCTTCGCGCCACCTCGGAGCTCTACCTGGACTCCACCTTGCGCCGGGCCTGCGAGGCCGATGAGCCCGAGGTGGACCGCATCGGTCTCCTGCTGGATGAGGCCCGTTCCGAGGGGGTCCGCGTGGACGCGGAGGGCCTGGCCTTCGCCCTCCGGGGGACCCTGGACCGGATGCTCGCGAGGCTGGCCCGCGACCCCCGGGACCCCGCCCTGGCGCGGCGCGTCTCCGCCGCCGTCCGCCTGGCCCGATCCCTCCCCACCCCGGTGGACCTGTGGGGGGTGCAGAACGCCTACTGGGGCCTCCTGGAGGGGCTTCTCGAGCGGGCCGCCGGGCCGGGGTCCGAGTGGGCCGCCCCCGGCGAGGCCTTCCTGGACCTGGGCCGGGCCCTGGGGATCCGGGTGGACCCGTGAGGGCCACGCACACGCCCGCGGCCACGCCCACGCCCACGCCCTCGGCCTTGCCGCGCCGCCCGCCCTGGCTATAATCCCGCGGTTCTCGGGTCAGGCAGGCCATGGTCATCACCATCGACGGGCCGGCGGGGGCCGGCAAGACGACCGCGGCCAGGGCCCTGGCCAGGGCCCTGGGCTTCCGGCACCTGGACACGGGCGCCATGTACCGCGCGGTGACGCTGGTGGCCCTGGAGCGGGGTCTGGACATGGCGGACGGCCCGGCCCTGGCTCGCCTGGCCGCCTCCATGGACCTCAGGCTGGAGGCCACCGGCGGGCCGGACCGGGTCCTCGCGGACGGGCGGGACGTGTCCGAGGCCATCCGGACGCCGCGGGTGAACGAGGCCGTGGCGCGGGTGGCGACCCTCCCGGAGCTGCGCACGCGGCTGGCGGAGATGCAGCGGGCGTTCGCCCGCGGGAAGGACGTGGTGGCGGAAGGCCGCGACATGGGCACGGTGGTGTTCCCGGAGGCGGGGTTGAAGATCTACCTGGACGCGGACGAAGGGGAGCGGGCCCGCCGCAGGGGCCTCGAGCTCTCCGGACGGGCGGGGGTCCGGGATGGGGACCTGGCGCGAGTGCGGCTCGAACTGGCCCGGCGGGACCGCACCGACAGGGGGCGCGCCGTGGCCCCCCTGGCGAGCGCCACGGACGCGGTCCGCGTGGACAGCACCCACATGGGGATCGACGCCATGGTGGCAGAGCTGGTCCGCATCGCCCGGACGCGAATCCCTTGATGCTATACGTCCTCCTGCGGCTACCGGCGCGTCTGGCCTCGCTCCTGGCCTTCGGCCTCAGGGCCGACGGCTGGAGACGCCTCCCCCGGGAGGGGGGCTGCCTGGTGGCGGCCAACCACGCCTCGTTCCTGGACCCCGTGGTCCTGGGCTGCGCGGCCCGGCGCCGCCTGGACTCCATGGCCCGGGACAGCCTCTTCGCCTGGCGCCCCTTCGGGTGGGTCCTGCGCGGGGTGGGCTGCTTTCCCGTGCGCCGCGGGGAAGGCGACACCACCGCCATCCGCGAGGCGGTGCGCCGCCTCCAGGAGGGGCGCGCCCTGGTGGTCTATCCGGAGGGCACCCGCAGCGCCGACGGCTCCCTGGGGCCACTCCGGCTGGGGGTGGCCCTCCTGGCGTCCCGGGCCCACGTCCCGGTGGTGCCGGCCTGGATCGAGGGCTCCAGGCTGGCCTATCCCCGGGGGCGGCTCCTGCCGCGGCCCTGGCCCGTGCGCGTGCGCTTCGGGCCTGCCCTCCGTTACGACGAGGGGGTGGACGACCGGGAATCGTTCACCGCCCGGCTCCGCGAGGCGCTCGTGGCGCTCCGCGGCGATCCCGCCGGCATGAGGCCGGCGGGGACCACAACCCAGTTGAAGAAGACGGACCATGCGATTCAACGAGAACCTGAAGAAGTACGACTTTAGCCCCGAACAACTCGAGACGTCCCTGGCGACGGAGCTGGCCGAGGCCGGCTTCAAGGACTCCGCCATGGAGACCCGATTCGAGAAGTCGGTCCAGAACTTCGAGCCCGACACCATCATCACCGGCCGGATCCTGCGGATCTTCGGCGGCGACGTGGTGGTGGACGTGGGCTACAAGTCCGAAGGCATCGTCCCCCTGGACCACTTCCGTTCCCCCGACGAGGTGCGGCCGGGCGACGAGGTGGAGGTCCTCATCGAGACCATGGAGGACGACACCGGCCTGCTGCTCCTCTCCAAGCGCAAGGCGGACCGCATCCGCGGCTGGGAGCGCGTCGTCTCCACCCACAAGGAGGGGGACGTGGTGAGGGGCAGGGTCAGCCGGAAGATCAAGGGCGGGCTCCTGGTGGAGATCGGGGTGCCCGTCTTCCTCCCAGCCTCCCAGGTGGGCATCCGCCGGGTGGGCGACGTCTCCGAGTACATCGGCCGCGAGGTGGAGGCCAAGATCATCAAGATCGACGAGTCCCGCATGAACATCGTGATCTCCCGGCGCAAGCTCATCGAGGAGCGGCGGGACGAGCAGAAGAAGAAGCTCCTGGCCACCCTCAAGGAGGGCGACGTGGTCAAGGGGGTGGTGAAGAACATCGCCGACTTTGGCGCCTTCGTGGACCTGGGAGGCATCGACGGCCTGCTCCACATCACGGACATCTCCTGGGGCCGGGCGAACCACCCCAGCGAGGTGGTGCAGATCGACCAGGAGTTGGAGGTGAAGGTACTCAAGATCGACCTGGCGAAGGAGCGGATCAGCCTCGGGCTGAAGCAGCTCGCCGAGGACCCCTGGAACCGCATCGACGAGAAGTACCCCGTGGGCAGCCGGATCAAGGGGCAGGTGGTCAACGTCCTCACCTACGGGGCCTTCGTCAAGCTGGAGCCGGGTGTCGAGGGCCTGGTCCACGTCTCCGAGATGTCGTGGACCAAGCGCATCAACCACCCCAGCGAGGTGGTCCAGGCTGGCGACGAGGTGGAGGTCCAGATCCTGGACATCGACAAGGAGAAGCAGGAGATCTCCCTGGGGATGAAGCAGACGGAGCAGAACCCCTGGGAGCTGGTGGCGGCGAAGTACCCCGAGGGCACCATCATCGAGGGCCGGGTCCGGAACCTCACCACCTACGGCGCCTTCGTCGAGATCGAGGAGGGCATCGACGGTCTCCTCCACGTCTCCGACATGTCCTGGACCAAGAAGGTGGTCCACCCCCAGGACCTCATCCAGAAGGACGACACGGTCCGCGCCGTGGTCCTCTCCGTCGACCAGGAGAAGAAGCGGATCGCCCTGGGCATGAAGCAGCTCGAGGAGGATCCGTGGGACCGGGACATCCCGGGCCGCTTCGCCCCGGGGACCATGGTCACGGGCAAGGTCACGAAGATCACCAACTTCGGCGTCTTCGTCCGACTGGAGGAGAACCTGGAAGGCCTGCTCCACATCAGCGAGCTGTCCACGCGCAAGGTGGAGAACCCGCAGGAGGTGGTCTCCATCGGCGACCGGGTCAAGGTGAAGGTCATCAAGATCGACACCGGGGAGCGCAAGATCGGCCTCTCCATCCGGCAGCTCATCGAGGAGGGGGAGGACCCCTTCGACGTGGCGCAGGAGGAGGAGGAGTACTAGGGCCAGAGGGCCGGGGCAGGCGACAGCGAGCGGCCTGGGCCCATGTGCGGCATCATCGGCTATGTCGGCCCCAGGCCGGCCATCGAGGTCATCCTCCCGGGCCTGCGCCGCCTCGAATACCGCGGCTACGACTCCGCCGGGGTGGCGGTCCTGGAGGGAGGCGAGCTGCAGTACGACCGGGCTCCCGGGCGGCTCTCGGTCCTGGAGGGGCTGCTGGCGGGGCGGCCACGCGAGGGGACGGTGGGGGTGGGACACACGCGGTGGGCCACCCATGGCGAGCCGACGGAGGCCAACGCCCACCCCCACCTGGACTGCACCGGGCGCTTCGCCCTGGTCCACAACGGCATCATCGAGAACCACGCCGTGCTGAAGGACCGCCTGGTCCGGGAGGGCCACCGCTTCGGTTCCTACACCGACACGGAGGTCATCGTCCACCTGGTGGAGTCCAGCTACCGGGGCGACCTGGAGGCGGCCCTGCGCGCGGCCCTGGACGAGGTGGAGGGCTCCTTCGCCGTGGCGGTGCTGTGCCGCGACGAGCCGGACCGCATCGTCGCCGCCCGGCGGAATAGCCCCCTCATCGTGGGGCTGGGGGACGGGGCCCAGTACCTGGCCAGCGACGTCCCGGCCATCCTCCCCTACACGCGCAAGGTCCTCTACCTGGAGGAGGAGGAGATGGCCACCCTGACCCGGGAGGGCGTCGCCCTTCGGCGCCTGGACGGGACCGCGGTCCACCGGACACCGACCACGGTGGACTGGGACATGGAGGCCGCGGAGAAGGGGGGCTACCCCCACTTCATGCTCAAGGAGATCCACGAGCAGCCCGAGGCGGTGAGGGCCACCATCGGGGGGAAGACCGATCGCAGCCGCCTGCGGCGCCTCTTCGGGGGCCTGGGCATCGAGGCCGAGACGCTGCAGCACGTGGAGCGGGTCGTGGTGGTCGCCTGCGGGACCGCGTGGCACGCAGGGCTCGTGGGGAAGTGCGCCATCGAGGACCTGGCGGGCATCCCGACCCAGTGCGAGATCGCCAGCGAGTTCCGCTATGGCGCCCCGGTCCTGGGCCGCGACACCCTGGTGGTGGCCGTCACCCAGTCGGGGGAGACGGCGGACACCCTGGCGGGGGTGCGCCGGGCGCGGGAGGCCGGCGCCCCCGTCCTGGCCGTGTGCAACGTCCTGGGGTCCTCCGTGCCCCGCGCCTCCGAAGGGGTCTTCTACACCCACGCCGGGCCCGAGATCGGCGTGGCCTCCACCAAGGCCTACACGACCCAGCTCGTGGCCATGACCCTGCTCGCCACCTACCTGGGCCTGCAGCGGGGCACCCTGGACAGGCAGCGCGCGGGCAGGGTCCTCCGGGCCGTGGGCGGGCTGCCGGGGGCCCTGCGGGAGGCCCTGGCCGCGGACGCCATGGTCCAGGAGTGCGCGCGGCGCTTCCAGGACAGCCGCACCTTCTTCTACATCGGCCGCCGCTACAACCTCCCCACGGCCTTCGAGGGGGCGCTGAAGATCAAGGAGATCGCCTACCTGCACGCCGAGGGGTACGGCGCCGGGGAGATGAAGCACGGCCCCATCGCCTTGGTGGACCCGGGCCTCACGGCCGTGGCCGTCTTCTCCGAGGGGGCCACCCACGACAAGATGCGCTCCAACGTGGAGGAGATCCGCGCCCGCGGGGGGCGCGTCGTCGCCGTGGCCCCGGCCGACGACGCCGAGGCCGCACGGGTGGCGGACTTCGTCCTTCCGGTCCCCCGGGTGGACGAGGTGGTGAGCCCCGTGGTGAACGTGGTGCCCCTGCAGCTCCTCGCCTACCACATGGCCGTCCTCGGCGGCCGCGACGTGGACCGGCCCCGCAACCTGGCCAAGTCCGTCACGGTGGAGTGACGCTCGCCATGGCCGACGACGTCGCCATCGACACCATGCTCGAACGGCTGGGCTTCGGCCACCCGGAGGCGCGCGGCCCCGCCAGAGCGGCCCTGGAGGAGGCCGGGCTCACCCACGCGGGCAAGCAACGGATCCACCGAGCCAAGGAGGTCTCCTGCGAGGAGACCCTGCGAGGGCGCTACGCCGTCTCCTGTGGCCGGTCGGGCTGCGTGGCCGCCCTGGCGGGCGACTCGCGGCCACGGCTCCCCCCCTCCGGGCCCTCCGACTGCGAGGTCTGCCGGGGGAGCGACAACCGGGCCGCCACGGCGGAGCTGCTACAGGCCCTCGCCGGCCGCGGCGTGCGGAAGGTCGTGGTGGTGGGGGGCTCACCCGCTGCCCGCGAGGAGATCCAGCGGCTCCTCGCCCCCGCCGGGCTCAAGCTACGGCTGGTGGACGGCACCGCGCGCCGCACGGGGGACCAGGCCCGGGGCGACCTGGCCTGGGCCGACCTGGTGGTGGTGTGGGGGGGGACCGAGCTGGATCACAAGGTCTCCACCCTCTACACCGACGGCCGGCCGCGCCACGTGGTCTCCGCCAGCCGGCGCGGCATCGCCGCCGTGGCGGACGCGGTGCTGCGGCACCTGGCGGGCGGCTCTGCCCGGCTGCCGCGCGGGGGCCGAGGCGCCTGAGCGGTCAGCGCCTAGAGCCCCAGCGCGGCCTCCAGGTCCCCCCGGTGGCCGGGCCAGCGCCCCTCGGCCCCGGGCCCCGAGACGAGCCAGGCACGCCCCAGGTCGGTCTGACCTAGGAGGTCGCCGGCCTCGCCCGCGTCCGACCCCTCCTGGGCGATCCAGAGCCCCACCTGGACCACGTCCTTCTTCCGGTGGCTGGGCGGGACCCAGGAGCAGTGGATGGCCAGCCCGGCGGCACCCCCGGGCGCCTCCTCCCGCTGGCAGGAGAGCTCCCACCCCTCCGGTATCCGCTCCCGGATACGATCGAGGAGGGCACGTTCCGGCGACACCTCGCCCGCGCCGGCCGTGAGGCGGACCTCGTTGGAGGGCGGGATGGCGGTCTCGCCGAATCCGTCCCCGCCGCGGAAGCAAACGACATACGGGCCCGCGGCGTTCATGAGGTATCCCGCGGCCAGGTCGAGGCCGTCCCGCAGGATGACCCGCTCGCCCGGCGCGATGGACTTCGGGTGTCCCAGGGTCTGGACGCTCCCTCCCACCCAGGGCACCGTCCGACCATCGGGTCCGGTCACGGCGAAGGGGTCGTTCACGCCCACCTGCTGGTCGTCGTAGGTGGTGGTCCGGGTGCCCACGTTCTCCAGCTCCAGCCGCACGCGGAGCGGCCGCCCCGGCGCCCAGCCCTCGTCCTGGAGGGAGAGCCGCGTCCTCAGACCTCCTCTCGCCGTCCCCCAGGCGGCCCGGTCGGCGGGGGTCGCGGGGACGGCGGCGGCGTCGGCCGGCTGCCTGGGGCCCGAACACGCCGCGGCGAGAGGGAGCAGGAAAGCCGTCAGGAAGGGCCGGTGGCGCATGGTGGACCTCCAGGACCCCGTCCGTGCGATCGGCGTCCAGGGGCCCAGGGTCCGAGACTAGCGGGGAGGGAAGGCCCCCCACAATTAACGATGCGTAAACTCGCGGGAGCGCCCGATCGCCTCCCGGACGACCCAGGACCCAAGGGGGTCCATGCTCGCGACGAGATCAGGGGGTCCGGGGGGTCGTTGCTGCGGGTGCATCACAACGCTCCAGCCAGACGGCGGCCGAATAGTCCGGCTCGCCGGAGGCCGGGTCGTAGCGCCGGCGGATGAGGGCGTTGGCCTCGGGCCAGAAGGCCTGGACGTGGCGGCGGCGCACGGGGCCGGGCCGCACCCGGACCTCCAGGGAGCCGTGGTCCGAGCGGAGGCGGACCCGGTCTCCGTCCCGCAGGCCCTCGGCCGCCAGGTCCTCCGGGTGGACCAGCAGGTCCAGCCGGTCCAGGCCGCCGGTGATGGGGTCGCGCCGCCCCCAGGCCAGGGAGTTGAACTGCCTCCCCCGGCGGGTGGTGAGGAGGTAGCGGCCCTCCGGGACCTCCACCCGCGGCAGGGCGCACACGGCGAAGACGGCGCGTCCCCCGGGGAGGTTCGGGAAGCCGTCGGCCCCGAGCCGCTCGCCGCCCCACTGGAACGAGTCGCCCTCCCGCTCCAGCCGCTCGATGCCCGCGTAGAGCGGCATGACGAGCGCCATCTCGCGGCGCACCTCGCCGGCGTCGGTCCAGGGGAAGAGGTCCGGCCGACCGGGACGGAGCGCGCGGCCCACGCGCGCGGGGATCTCCCACTCGGAGAGGGCCTCGCCGGGCCGAGGCCCCGGGACCTCCGGGGTGTAGCGGACCCGGCGCTCGGTGGAGGTGCTGGTCCCGCCGCCCACCTGCTCGTAGCGGGTGCGCGCGGGCAGGAGGATCACGGCCTCCCGGGCGTCGAGGAGGGTGGAGGTGTTGAGGGCGATGTCCTGGTGGACCCGGACACCCACCCGCTCCAGGGAGCGGCGGGCCGCCTCCCGGTCCGGCATGGTCTCCAGGTGGTTCCCCCCTGCCAGGTAGAGGAGGTCCAGGCCCCCCTCCCCGGCCCGATCCAGGAGCTCGCACGCCCGGAGGCCGCGGCGCGCCGGGACCGGGTGGCCCCAGGCCTCCCCCAGGCGCCGCGAGGAGGCCTCGGTGATAGGGACGCCCCCGGGGAGCTTGTCCGCGTCCGCCCCGCACTCGGCGGTGCCCTGGACCCCCGAGTGGCCCCGGATGGGCATGACGCCGCAGCGCGGCCTGCCCACCATGCCGCGGGCCAGGGCCAGGTTGCAGGCCATCTTCACGTTGTCCACGCCGAAGGCGTACTGGGTGAGCCCCATGGACCAGACCACGACCGCCGTCCGCGCCCCCTGGTAGAGCCGCGCCAGCCGGCGCATCTCGGACTCCGGGAGGCCGGACTCCCCCTCCAGCTCGGTCCAGGCGAGGGCGCCGAGGTGGGCCCGGAGAGCGTCGGCCCCGGTGGTCCGCCGCTGGAGGAATTCCTCGTCCCAGCCACCGGCCTCGTCCAGGGCCTTGAGGACCCCCGAGAGGAAGCCGATGTCCCCGCCCGGCCGCACCGGGAAGTAGTCGTCCATGAGGCGAGTCCCGAAGAGGGCCGAGCCGGCGACGGAGGGGATCCAGTAGCGCTCCAGGGCCGGCTCCCGGTAGGGGTTCACCACCACGACCCGGGTTCCGGCCCTGCGCGCATGGTAGAGGTACTTGGTGCTCACGGGCTGGTTGTTGGCCAGGTCGCTGCCGATGAGGAGCAGGAGGTCCGTGCCGATCCAGTCCTTGAGGGAGCAGGTGGCGGCGCCCCAGCCCAGGGTGGCCTGGAGGGCCACGCCGGAGGCCGCGTGGCAGAGCCTCGCGCAGGAGTCCACGTGGGGCGTCCCGGCGACGCGGGCGAGCTTCTGGAGGGCGTAGTAGGCCTCGTTGGTGAGGCCGCGGCTCGAAACGAACATCCCCATGCGGTCCGGGTCCGCGGCGGCCATGGCCCGGGCGACCGTCCGCACCGCCTCTGCCCAGGAGACGCGCCGGAACCCCCGCTCCCCCGCCTCACGCACCATCGGCCAGGCCAGGCGGCCTAGGCGGTGCAGGGCCTCGTTGTCCAGACGCCGCAGGGCCTCCACGTCCGCCAGTCGACCCACGGGGATGGGGTCCATGGTGTTCAGGGCCAGGAGCCGGAGCCGGGTCATGCAGAGGTGCAGGCCGTCCACCACGTCGTCGGCCAGCCCCCGTGGGCCCAGGGAGCAGCCGTCGCAGACCCCGTGGTGGAGGATGCGCCAGGCGTAGTGGAACCGGCCCCGGTTCTCCCAGGCGGCCCGCAGGACCTCGCGGAAGTGGCGGGGCTTCTCCCGCACCGCCAGGCCGAAGGGAACGAGGCGGCGCCAGCCCGGTCTCATGCGATGCGCCCCGGCTGGGCGTAGACCTTCATGCCCCCGTCGCGCACGAAGCCGCACAGGGTCACGCGGAAGCGCCGGGCCAGGTCGACGGCCAGGGTGGAGGGGGCCGAGACGCAGGACAGGACGGGGACCCCGGCCGAGACGGCCTTCTGGACGATCTCGAACGAGCCGCGGCCGCTCACCTGGAGGACCGAGCGGGAGGCCGGGACGCGCCCGGCCCGCAGGGCCCAGCCCAGGACCTTGTCCACCGCGTTGTGGCGGCCCACGTCCTCCCGCAGGGCGAGGAGGGCGCCCTGCTCGTCGAAGAGGGCTGCGGCGTGCAGGCCCCCGGTGGCCTCGAAGAGGCGCTGCGCAGCCCGCATCCGCGACGGGAGGGCGGCCACGGTGGCGGCGGCCACGCGGAGGGTCGATTCGACCGGGGGAAAGTCCACCGCCAGGCTGTCGATGGTGGTCTTGCCGCAGACCCCGCAGGCGGCGGAGGCGTAGAAGCGGCGCCGGGCGTCCACCGGCCGGCCCAGGAGGACGTCCAGGACATTGCCCCGGCGGTCCGGGGGGACGCCCTCGGCGTGGGCGAGGCCCCGGACCTCGTCCAGGGACCCGATGAGGGCCTCGCCGTGGAGGAAGCCCAGGGCCAGCTCCTCGTCGTCCCCGGGGGTGCGCATGATCACCGTGAGGGGCGAGCCGTCTACGCGCAGCTCCAGGGGCTCCTCCACGGCCACCGCGTCCTCGGCGGCCTCGCCCCCCGGGTGCCGCCAGACGGCCACGCGCCGCACCCCCGGTGCGATCACGAGAGGTCCCCCGGCCGGTCGAAGTCGTCCAGGACCGTCGGGTCGTCCACCTCCAGCTCCAGGGCCGTCCGCGTGACCTCGCGCGCCCCCACCCCGGGGCTCGCGAGGCGCAGGGCCTCGAAGAGGCCCCGCGGGAACAGGGCCGGGTGGCCCCGGCGCCCCGCGTGCCGCGGGACCAGGGCCCGCGCCTCGCCGCGGCCGGCGAGGAGGGCCTCGCGAAGCGCCGCCAGCGTCCGCGCGGCGACGCGGGGGCAGTCCACGGGGCAGACCGCCAGGCCCACCACGGCCGGGTCGGCGGCCGCCGCCTCCACGGCGAGGAGTAAGGAGGAGAGCATCCCCCGGCCCGGGTCCGGGTTCTCGAGGACGCGGGCGCCCGCGGACTCCAGGGCGAGCCGCACCGGGGCGTCCAGGGGCCGGACCACCGCCAGGAGAGGGGCGTAGCCCGCCTCGGCCAGGGCCGCGAGGAGCGTCCCGGCGAAGGTGGAGCCCCCCAGGGGGAGCAGGGCCTTGGGCCGGCCCATGCGCTCCGAGGCCCCCGCGGCGAGGACGGCGGCGGCTACGCGAGCGGGGGTCAGCGGGGCCCGGGGGGGAATGGGGTGCTCAGGCCAGGCACGGCCGGCAGGCGCGCGCGATCCACCTCGGGCGCCGCCTCATGGAGAGAGTCCACCGATGCCAGGTGGCCGTGGGCGTGGGCGTGGGCGTGGCCGTGGCCGTGGGCGTGGGCGTGGCCGTGGGCGTGGCCGTGGGCGTGGGCGTGGGCGTGGCCGTGGGCGTGGGCGTGGGCGTCACATTCACC
>JACQVX010000211.1 GCA_016209495.1 Planctomycetota bacterium | reverse complement strand
GGGTAGGGCAGTGCTCTCGAGCATGACCGGGTTCGGCAGCGCGTCCTACGAGGACGCGGAGCTGCGTGGCCGGGTCGAGGTCCGCTCCGTCAACAACCGCTTCTTCAAGCTCAACACGAAGGTCCCCGACCTGCTCTATCCCTCCCTCCACGAGGTGGAGGCGCTCGTGAAGTCGCGTCTGGAACGAGGCACCATCTACCTCAGCATCTACGTGGACCTCCTGGCCCCGCCGCTGGAATACGTCCTGGACCGCCGGGCCATCGCCGCGTACCGGCGGGAGCTGGACGCCATCCAGCAGGAGCTGCGCATCCCGGGGGAGGTGGGGATCGGCGTCCTGGCCGTCTTGCCCGGGGCGGTCCGTCCCGCGCGGGAGGAGGCCCTGGATGGGGAGGGCATCTGGGAGAGACTCCGGCCCGTGGCGGGGGAGGCCCTGGACGCCCTGCAGGCCATGCGCGGGCGCGAGGGAGGCCGGGTGCGGGACGAGGTCCTCCTTCGCTGCGAGACGATCCGCGAGGGGCTGCGGGCCGTGGAGGCGCGCCTCCCCGCGGTGGTCCGGGAGTACCAGGAGCGCCTGCACCGGCGCGTGCAGGCGCTCCTCGCGGGCGTCGAGACGAAGCTCGCCCCGGAGGACCTGGCCCGCGAGGTGGCCCTCTACGCGGACAAGAGCGACGTCTCGGAGGAGCTGCAGCGCCTGCGCAGCCATGTGGACGAGGTGGTGGCAGCCTGCGAGGGGCCCGAGGCGGCTGGGCGGAGGCTGGAGTTCATCGTCCAGGAGATGTTCCGGGAGGCCAATACCATGGCCTCCAAGTCCGGGGACTCGGAGCTGGTCCGCCACGTCCTGGGCATCAAGAGCGAGGTCGATCGGATCAAGGAGCAGACCCAGAACATCGAGTGAGCGCGGCGTGGCGGTCACGGGTCTCGAGGGAGGGGCGGTGTCCAGGGGCGCCGTGGTGGTGGTCCTGAGCGGACCCTCGGGGGCGGGGAAGTCCACCCTGGAGCGCGCGCTCAGGGCGCGGCGACCCGACCTGGCGTTCTCGGTCTCGGCCACCACGCGGCCGCCGCGCCCGGGCGAGGTGGAGGGGGTTCACTACCGCTTCGTGGGGGTGGAGGCCTTCGAGCGCGCCGTGGCGGCAGGGGAGTTCCTGGAGCACGCCCGGGTCCATGGCCACCTCTACGGCACGCCCCGCCCGCCTGTCGAGGCCTGCCTGCGGTCCGGGAGGAGCGTCCTCATGGACATCGACGTGCAGGGTGCCGAGCAGGTGCGCACGAGCGGCCTCCCGGCCGTCTTCGTCTTCATCGCGCCCCCCAGCGTGGAGGTCCTGGCGGACCGTCTGCGGGGCCGAGGGACCGAGGACGTGCGGTCCCTCGAACGGCGGCTCTCGGACGCGCGCTGCGAGATGGGGGCCCAGGGGCGCTTCGACCACGTCGTGGTGAACGGCGACCGGGAGGCGGCCCTCGCGGAGCTGCTCCGGCTGGTGGACCGGGTGGCCCCCCGGTGGGCCGCGGGGGGGAAGGCCTAGACGTGTGCGCCGATACGGTCCGGACGGTCCTCCTCGGGGTCTCGGGGAGCATCGCCGCCTACAAGGCCGTGGAGGTGGCCTCCCGGCTCACCCAGGCAGGCCACCGGGTGGTGACCCTCTTGACGGCCCACGCGCAGGAGTTCGTCCGGCCGCTCAGCTTCGAGGCCGTGACGAACCAGAGCTGCCTCACCGGCGAGTTCGCCCCCCACGGGGGCCATCGCCCCCTCCACACGGAACTGGCCCGGTCGGCGGCCCTCTACCTCCTCGCCCCGGCCACGGCCAACCTGATCGGCAAGCTGGCCGCGGGGATCGCCGACGACGTGGTGACCTCCACGGCCCTGGCGGTCGATTGCCCGGTCCTCGTGGCCCCGGCCATGAATGCGCGCATGTGGGGCCACCCCTTCGTGCAGCGGAACCTCCAGACCCTGCGCGCGGCGGGCCACCATGTGGTGGAGCCCGCCGAGGGCTGGCTGGCCTGCGGGGACCTGGGGCCCGGCCGGCTCGCGGAGCCCGCCGCCATCGTGGAGGCGGCCCTGCGGGAGCTGGGCCGGTAGGCGGCGCCGTGGCCGGCCCGCGGGTCGTGGTGACTGCCGGTCCCACCCGCGAGTGGATCGACGCGGTCCGCTTCATCTCCAACCCCTCGACGGGGCGCATGGGCTTCGCCCTGGCCAGGGCCTTCCTGGAGAGGGGCGTCCGCGTGGAGCTCCTCGCCGGGCCCACGCACCTCGAGGCCCCGGCCCGGGCCCAGGTGGCGCGCTTCGAGACCGTGGAGGACCTGCGCCGGCTCCTCCTCGACCGCTACGAGGGGGCTTGCGCCGTGGTGATGGCGGCGGCGGTGGGTGACTGGCGGCCGGCTCACCCCATGGAGGGGAAGTGGGGGAAGCGCGGCGCGGGTGTCGCCACGTCCCTCGACCTGGTGGCCACGCCGGACGTCCTGGCCGAGCTCGGCCGGCGGAAGGCCGCGCAGTTCCTGGTGGGCTTCGCCCTGGAGACGGAGCGGCTGGAGGAGCGGGCCCGGGCCAAGATGGCCGAGAAGAACCTGGACCTGGTGGTGGCCAACGGGCCCGAGGCCTTCGGGGCAGGACACACCGAGGTGCTCCTCGTGGACCGCTCCGGGGGCCCCGCCGAGCGCCTCGCGGGGACCAAGGAGGAGGTGGCTCGCGCCATCGCGGCGCGGGTGTTCCCCACGCCCTTCACGGGGTGATGGGCACCCGGTCGGTGAGGGGGCGCTCCCCGCGGATCATGCGGCCGGCCTCCCCGGCGAGCCGCAGGTACCAGTCGCCCGGGAGCCGCCAGCCGTCGTCGGCCGGGGTCAGGAACCGGCCCCCGACAGGGATCTGGGCGGGCTCCGTGGCGACCTTGAAGATGGCCGTGCCCTCGTCCACCTCGTCGAACATGGCCCCGAAGAAGGTGGTGCAGCCGGCGCGGAGGTCGTCGTGGACCTGCCGCCACCAGAGGCCACCGCCGTGGCGCCGGATCGCGTTGAAGGGACCGGCCCCCCCGGTGGCGTTCGACCAGGAGAAACCGGGGAAGACCACCGGCATGTAGAGCACCCCGGCGCGGCGCGCCGCGGCCAGGTCGGGCGCGATGACTCCCCGCGCCCAGGCGGTGGCCCCGTGCTCGTCGCCGTAGCGGCCCACGGTCCAGGGGTTCACCACGTCGAAGGCGCGGTAGACCCCGGCCCAGGCCGGGTCGCCCAGGGAGTCGTCCCGCAGGACGCGCCACGCGGAGGGGACCCCGCCCACCAGGGTCACGCGATAACGCGGGTCCGGGTGGTCCCTGAAGAAGCGCACGAGGTCGAGCCCCTGGTCCGGCGTGAGGTGGAGCGAGGGATCGCGCCGGTCGAAGCCCAGGCCCCAGAGGGCGAGGACGGGCCGACCGCGGTGCCGGAGGTAGCGCCGGCTCGAGGTCGCGCCCAGGTCGTCCACCACGTGGACCCAGTCGCGCTTCAGGTCCTCCACCACGCGGGAGGCCGGGTGTCCGGAGATGTCGTACTCCAGCGCCCAGACCCGTTCGTGGGCCTCGGCGCCGGCACGGGTGTTGGCCAGGACCCGGTCGCGGAAGGCGCGCAGGGCGGGATCCAGGAGCTCCACCGAGAAGCGCTGCAGGTAGACCCCGTCCAGGTCGTGGTCCTTCATCCACCGGAAGTGGCGCAGGACCGTCTTCGGGTTCCAGGCGGAGTAGAGCCGCGCGGGGCTCCCGTCCGGCAGGGTCATGGCCGTGGGGTAGAGCTCGTCGGCGTCGTACTCGCGGGTGTCAGGCCAGAGCTCGATGTGCAGGCCCGGCGCGTCCGGCGTCTGGGCCTGGAACCAGTGGTGCCAGCGGTTGAGGGGCGAGCCGTCGCCGGGGCAGGCGAACCAGCCCTGGTAGCCGAGGAGGAGCTTGCGGTCCAGGGTGAGGGGGTCCACCGTGCGCACCGACGGGGCCGGGGCCTTCGGCGCAGGGTTCGGGACAGGCCTGGGCGCGGGTGTGGGCG
>JACQVX010000210.1 GCA_016209495.1 Planctomycetota bacterium | reverse complement strand
GCGCGGGGGTGGGTGTGGACGCGGACGTGGTCATGGACGCGGGGCTGGGGGGAGGGCCGCCGGTCCTCCCGCAGCCGGCCAGGGCAGCCGACACGAGCGCCATGGTCCCCCACGAACGGCATTGCCCCTTCCCGGCCACGGCCTCTCCCCCCTTCCAGAGGGGCATAGCCGCCCCGGGTTCACTTTCGTGCGCTCGGGTGTCCATTGGAGCAGCCTGTGGGGGAGGTGGGGGTGGCCGTTCAGGCCGTCATCGCGACACTCACGGGCCGTCCTGCTGGAGGTGGCGCCGGGATTTGAACCCGGGAATAACGGATTTGCAATCCGTCCCCTTGGCCACTTGGGTACGCCACCGAGACACGCCCGCGGGGCGGGTCCGCGGGGATCATAGCGGGGCGGGTGGGCCTGTCAACGGCGGTCGCCGTCCGGCGGGTGGCGCAGGTCCCAGGCGGAACCCTCGGGGTCGCCGGCGTCCGGTTCCCGCTCGTCCCGGTAGGGGTTCCGGATGAGGACCAGCGGAAGGCCCGGGGGACCGGCCTCCTGCCGCAGCTCGTGGAAGTGGTAGACCTTTCCATGGGCCATGACGATGCGGCCACCGGTCCGCGCCTCCAGCTCCTCCGGCCCCAGCTCCTCCCACGCCACGGCGTAGCCCATGACCTCCAGGTAGCCGGCGGCGCGCCGTGCCTCGGCGGGGTCGAAGCTGGCCCGGGTCAGGGCCGTCCGGTTGTACCGGGCGATGCAGGACCCCTTGTCAGGGAAACGATAGGGGCAGGTCTCCGGGACCGGGTGCCCCAGCGGATTCGGATTCGACTCCCGCTCGTCGGGACAGCGGGAGGCCGTGGGGCAGAGGGGAAGGAGGTCCTCCTCGAAGTCGCGGGTCACCTCGAAGGGTATGGCCTTCGATCCGGACCTCCCTCCACATTCGTCACGGGGGGTGGCCCAGAGGAGGTAGCGGCGGGGCCGGAGGATCCGGGGGGGCACTGCCATGGTTGGGGACCATTCTATGGCGACGAGCTTTGACTGCCCCACCCCGCCCGCTAGAATTGCGCCCCGTTTCCCGCCCGACTCCTCAGGAGATGTCGATGAACGCCCAGCGCATGTGCCTCCTCTTCGCGCCCCTGGCGGCCCTGGCCGTGGCCGCCGCATGCAGCAGCGGCGGCAGCCGCAGCCGCACCGCGGTGATCGCGAAGATCGCAAGCGTGAGCTTTAACGACGAGGACGCCGACGGGACCGTGGACGGCGGCGAGACCCTCACCGTCACCTTCAACACGGCCGTGTCCGTCAGCGGGACCGTGGCGGTGGGCGACCTCGCCGTGGCCGGGGGCACCGCCCCCACCCTGGGCACCACGAGCCTGTTCCTGGTGGTGGCCGGCCCCGCCTCGACCCAGATCACCCTCTTCCTTGGGGCGAACCCCGCCCTCACCGTGGCGGGGACCGCCACCACCCTGGCCCTCGCCGCGGGACAGACCGCCATCGTGGACTCCAGCGGGACCGCCTTGAGCGACACCACGGCCGTGGATATCGGCCCCCCGGCGGCCGTCAGCCCGACGCTGCGCGCGGCCCTCTACACGGACGTGGACGCCAGCGGGACGGTGACCCAGGGCGACACGGTGCGCATGCTCTTCGACCGGCCCATCCAGTTCACCTCCGCCACGCCGGACCCCACGGCCGCCAATGCCTTCACCCTGGCCGGGAGCACCACCCCGTCCCTCGGAACGGGGGCGACCATCACCGGGCAGTCGCTAGCGGCCTCCGTCCCCACCATCGAGGCCGTCGTGACCCTGGGAGCGACCCCCTCCCTCACCGTGGGCACCACGACCCTCAACGTGGGCAGCGCACCCGTGGTCGAGGACCGATCCGGCGGACTGCGCGATGCGGCCGCGACGGCCAACGGCGGGCAGGGGACGAACGCCTCCGCCGCCACGGCGGTGAAGATCGTGGGCGCCGGCGACGTGGCGACCGCCACGGGTCCCTTGAACGTGGCCCGGCAGTTCCACACGGCCACGGTACTGGCCGACGGAAAGGTCCTCGTCGTCGGCGGGACGGGCCTCGACGCCGGGGGCCAGACCACCGTGGCCCTGAAGAGCGCGGAGATCTACGACCCGGCCTCCGGGAGCTTCCGGCTCCTGCCTCACACCATGGCCCTGGAACGGGTGGGCCATGCCGCCACGCTGCTCCCGGCCGACGCCAACGGCGTCCGCAAGGTCCTGATCACGGGTGGAGAACGGACCTTCAGCCCCGCCACGCCGCTCAACTCGGCGGAGGTCTTCGACCCCACCACGCTGCGCTTCGCGACCGTGGCCTCCACCATGAAATCGGCCCGCTCCCGTCACGCGGCGGCCCTGGTGACGGGCCTGACGGTGGACGCGGTCGCCGCGAAGGCCCGGGTCTTCCTCATTGGAGGCATCGGGACCGGCAACACCGTCCTGGCCACCATCGAGGCCTACGACCCGGAGGCCAACGCCTTCGAGGAGGTCCTCAAGGTGAGCGGCACCCCCACCACCCTGAACACGGGCACGGCCCGGCACTCCCATTTCGTCGAGGTCCTGCGCACCACCGTCCCCCAGGTGGTCTTCGGCGGCGGGACGGGAACCGTCCCCGGCCAGAACGGTAACGCCCTGGCGGGCGTGCAGGTCCTCTTCCCCGCGGGGACCGCCGGGACGGGGGACATCCGCACCGCGGCCACGGTCCAGGCGGCGGCGGGGGCCCTCACGGCACGTTACGCGGCCGCCACGGCCCTGGCGCGCCGGTGCCGGACCAACGACGCCATCCTGGTGGCGGGGGGCATCGACACGGTGGCCCCGATCCTCAACGTCTACGCGGACAGGCACACCGGGGCGAACGGCCTGGCGCCGGTGGACCGTTACGGGGCCGCGGCGGCGGCGGTGGGCGTCGTGACGCAGCCTGGCGCCCAGCTCGCCGCCGTGCAGGCGGGGACGGCGGCGGCCCGGATGAACGGGAACCGCGTCGCCGTCATCGGGGGCTTCGACTACAGGGCGGGCCAGCTCGCGGCCCTGGCGACCATCCGGCTCCTGGACGACACGGGGGCCGCCACCACCGCCTCGACGGCCACCGGGGCCCTGTCCACGGCGCGGGCCTACCACACCGCCACGCGTCTGGCGGACGGAACCGTCCTCGTGACGGGCGGCCGCTCGAACGACGCGGGCGCCACCACCCTGGCGACGGTCCTCTCGACGTCCGAGGTCTATCGCCCCGTGGCGCGTTTCGCGCTGGCGGACGCGGTCTATTGCGACCTGGACTCGAGCGCGACCGTCAACGCGGGGGACACCCTCGTGCTCGCCTTCAGCGGGGACGTGACGGTCAACGGGACCATGGTGGCGGCCGACTTCACCCAGGGCGGAGGCCTGAACATCGGCGCCACCGCCACCTTCGCCGCCGGTCCGGACGCGGACCAGGTCACCATCACCCTGGGGGGCGCCGGGATCGCCGTGACGCCGGGGACCTCCACCATCGCCGTGGCCACGACCACCCGGTTCCGCGACGCCTTCGGCGCCGCCACGCCGGTCACCACGGCGTTGACCGTCCACAACTGAGCCAGCCTCTACCGGAACCCCAGGACCCGGCTCGCACCCGTATCCGCGACGAACAGGGTCGTCGCGTCCATGGCGAGCCCCAGAGGGGCGAAGAGGGTGCCTGCCCCCACGGGCCCGCCGCGGTTGGCGAGGGAGGCGGCGAGGGAGCCCTGACCGAGGACCCGATCCGCGGGCTGACCGTTCGCGACCGGGAAGGCGTCCCACACCAGGACCCGGTGGTTCGAGGGGTCCGAGACCGCCAGCCGCGTCCCGTCGAAGGCCAGGTCCACGGGCAGCAGGGCCTGGGGTAGGGGCGGCGGGGGGATGGCCAGGTTCAGGCTACCGGCGGAGGCCGCCCCGCCCCGGTTGGCCAGGTTCGAGGCGAAGTCCACCTGGCCCAGGACCCGGTCCGCCGCGATGCGGGTCCCCGCTGCCGCGAAGGCCGCGACCTTGGCGGCGATGCCCTCGTAGACCAGGACGCGGTGGTTCCCCGCGTCCGCCACTAGGAGCCGGTCTCGCGGCCCGTCCGCCAGCAGCCCGGAGGGGAAGCTCAGCGTCGCCGCGCCCGGGGACGCCGCGCCCTGGTTGGGCAGCCGCAGGTTGAATCCCCGGGCCGCCCCCGAGGGGTTCTGGCCGATCTGGGCGTCCGCCGAGGCGTTCGAGACCGCCGGGGACGAACCGAAGACCAGGACCCGGTGGTTGTCCGTGTCCGCCACGTAGAGGCGCGTCCCGTCCGTGGCGACGGCCGTGGGGGCCCGCAGGGTATTGTCGAAGGGCTGGCCCCCGGCCCCGGTGGCATCGCCGTTCGGGAAGCCGCTCGCCAGGTCCTGCTGCCCCAGGGCCCGGTCCGCCGCCGCCCCAGTGGCGAGGGTGGCCGCCGAATCGTAGATGAGCACCCGATGATTCCCTGCATCCGCCACGTAGAGCCGGGTGCCATCGGTGGCGAGCCCCGCGGGCCCGCTCAGGGTGCGGTCGGAGGCGAGCCCAGCGGGGCCGTTGGGCTCCGCGTTCACCAGGTTGGCCTGGCCCAGGACAGCGGTCGGGCGCGGGTCCGTCCCGCCGGGCACCGGGTCATAGAGGAGGACGCGGTTGTTCCGGTGGTCGGCCACGGCCAGGCGTGCCCCCACGACGACCACGTCGGTGGGCTGGCTCGTCCCGTGGCCCCCGGGGTCTCCGAGGTCGAAGGCGGCCTGGCCCAACAGGCCCTGGGCCGCGGGACCGTGGGCGCCCGCGGCCGGCAGGGTCGGATAGACCAGGACCCGGTGGTTCTGGCGGTCCGCCACGAAGAGGCGAGTCCCGTCGGTGCTCGCGGAAAAGGGGTCGTTCAGCGTAGTCGCGGCCGGGCGGGGGAGGTCGCGATTGATCCCGGCGAGCGCCAGGTCCGACTGGCCCAGGACTACCTCGGGGGTCGGGTTCTGGACCCCAGGGGCCGCCGCCACGTCTGCGGCGATGCCGTCGTAGACGAGGACCCGGTTGAAGATCCGGTCCGTGACCACCAGCCGCCCCCCCGTGGCGAGGACCCCGGTGGGGAGACCGAGCTGTGTGGCGGAGGGCTGGGGGGCGGCGGGGGCCGTGGCGAAGTCGGGCTCGCCCACCACGAGGGTGGCGGCGGTCCCGTGGGCCCCCGGCACGGGGACCGCCGCCCAGGCCAGGACGCGGCTGTTGAAGGAGTCCGCCACGTAGAGGCGCGTCCCGTCGGAGTGGACGCCCCGGGGCGCGGCCAGGGTGTCCGCCCCGGGGGCGGCGAGCCCGCGGTTCGCCTGGTTCCCGGAGGCCGTCGCCTGGCCCAGGACCGTGTCCGCCAGGACACGGGGCCCCGCCGCCAGCTTGGCCGCCAGGCCTTCGTAGATGAGGACCCGATGGTTCCCCCGGTCGGCCACCAGGAGCCGCGCGCCGTCGTGGTGGAGCCCCGTGGGGTCGTTGAGCGTCCCCAGGTCCGTGGCCAGGGAGGGCCCGAAGCTGGGCGAGTCCTGGGTGAAGCCTGGCTGGCCGATGACCGAGGTGGCGGCGATGGCCGTCCCGGAGGCCAGGAAGGCGTTCACCTGGGCGGCGAGCCCCGAGTAGACCAGGACCCGGTGGTTGCCCGTGTCCGCCACCAGGAGCCGATCGGCGGCCGGCTCCACCTGCACCGCCGAGGGCGAGTCCAGGGTCGAGGCGGTGGGTGAGGTCCCCCCGCGATCCGGGAGGCCCGAGACGAGGTCGGCCTGGCCGATGACCGCCGTGGGGGCCGGGTCCGCCGGGGGGCTGGCGGCGTCGTAGCCGGTGTAGATCACGACCCGGTGGTGCTCCGTGTCCGCCACGTAGAGGCGCTGCCCCGCGGCGTCGTAGGAGACCCCCCGCGGCTCCAGCAGGCCGCGGGCGAGGACCTCGCCGCCGCCCACGTCCCTCTGGCCCACTACCAGGTCCGCGTCCCTCCCCGTGGCGATGGGGGGGCGGACCTGGAGCGCGAGCTGGCGCGTCGCGCTCCCCGCCGCGGCGTTGGCCGCGATCGGCAGGGCGTCCGTGACCCGGAACCCTGGGGCGAAGGCCCCGGCCGCCGCGGGCACGCCGGAGATGGTGCCGCCGCCGCCGAGGGTGACCCCGGCCGGCAGGGCCCCCGAGGCGAGGGCCCAGGTGTAGGGCGCCAGACCCCCGCTCGCCGCCAGGGTGGAGGAGTAGGGGCTCCCGCCCTCGCCCCCGGGCAGGGCCGAGGTGGCGACGGCCAGGGCCTCGTGGACCCGGAGCGAGACGGCCTGGCTCGCCACGCGCCCCTCCGCGTCCGTCGCCCGGAGGGTGAACCCCGCGACGAGGGCCGCCGTCGGCGTCCCGTAGACCTGGCCCGAGGACACGTCGAGCTGCAGCCCCGCCGGGAGGGCCCCGGCCGACACGGTCCAGGTCAGGGGCGTCACGCCGCCCCGGGCCGAGGTGGGCTGGGCATGGGCCACGCCCACCTCCGCGTCCGCCAGGGCCGTGGTGAGCACCTCCAGGGGGTCCACCACCCGGAGCACCAGGGCCTGGCTGTCGGAGAGGACCGGGCTCTGGGAGTCCTCGACCCTCACCGTCACGGAGAAGTCGCCGGTGGTCGTCGGGGTCCCGGTGACGGAGCCGCCCGACCCCAGGGCCAGCCCCGGCGGCAGTCCCCCGCCGGCCACGGACCAGGCGAAGGGGGCGGTCCCCCCCGAGGCGGCGAGGGTGGCGGCGTAGGCCTCCCCACGGCGTCCCGCGGTCAGGGCCGTCGTGGCCACGGCCAGGTCCGCCTTGACGGCCAGACCCAGTCCGGCCCGCTGGGCCTGGGCCCCGAGGGAGTCCGTGACGGCCAGGTCCACCGTCACGGAGGCCGCGGCGGTCGGGGTCCCG
This sequence comes from Planctomycetota bacterium, assembly GCA_016209495.1. Lineage (GTDB taxonomy): Bacteria > Planctomycetota > JACQVX01 > JACQVX01 > JACQVX01 > JACQVX01. The sequence continues at coordinate 26,882 of JACQVX010000210.1, read as the reverse complement.
GAGATGGTGCCCCCCGCGGCGTCCAGGGCGAGGCCCGCGGGCAGGGTCGTCCCGCCGGTCAGGGACCAGGCATGGGGGGCACGTCCCCCGGTGGCGGCCAGGGTGGCCAGGTAGGCCACGCCTCGGGCCCCGTTCGGAAGCGAGGTGGTGGCGAGGGCGACCCGGGGGAGCGTCTCCACCTGAAGGGCCGCCGAGGCCGCCAGGGGCGGGGCCGAGGCGTCGGTGGCGGTCGCGGTGAAGGCGAAGACCCCCGTGCGGTCCGGCGTCCCCGAGAGGGTCCCGTTCCCGTCCAGGACGAGCCCGCTGGGGAGCGACCCGGACGCCAGGCTGAAGGCGAGGGGTGGCCTCCCCCCTGAGGCCGCCAGGGGGCGGGAGTAGGCGAGGCCCACCTCCGCCTCCGGCAGCGAGGCCGTGAGGATGCGCACCGGGTCCAGGAGCGCGAGGCCGAGCGCCCGGGTGGCGGTCCGGGGGGCGAGCGCCTCCCCGGCGTAGCTGTCGGTGACGCGCAGGCCGAGGGCATGGTCGCCGGCCGAGGCCGAGGGGGTCCCGGTGATCTGACCCGTGGGGAGCAGCGAGATCCCCGCCGGTAGCGTCCCCGTGGCCAGCGTCCAGGCCAGGGGCGGGACGCCGCCCGTGGCGGTGAGGGTCGCGGCATAGGGCCGGCCGTTGACCGCGTCCGGGAGCGCCGAGGTCGACACGGCGAGCGGGGCACGCACGGCGAGGGCGAAGGGACGCTCGTCCCGGTCGGCGGCCCCATCCTCCGCCCGGACAGTGAAGGTGTAGGTCCCGACGGAGCCCGCGGCGGGGGTCCCGGAGATGGCGCCGCTGGCCCCGTTCAGGGTGAGCCCGCCGGGGAAGTCCACGACCCCCGTGGGGCCGGCCGCCAGGGACCAGCGCAGGGGCTGCAGGGCGTCCACGGCGGCGAGGACCTGGCTGTAGGGGGCGCCCTCCACGGCGTCCTGCAGGGCCGCCGTCCCGATGGCCAGCCGCTCCTTCACCTCGAGGGTGAAGGTCCCCGAGGCGGCCTTGCCCCGCGCGTCGGTCACACGCACCTGCACGCTGCCGGCCCCCGCCGCCGAGGGCGTCCCGGCGATGCGTCCGTCCTCGGCCAGGGGCCCCAGGCCCGCCGGGAACGAACCCGCGGCCAGGGTCCACCGGTAGGGCGCGAGGCCCCCGGCCGGGACGAGGGTCGCCTCGTAGGCCACCCCCCGGACGGCCCGGGGCAGGGCCCCCGTGGCCACCGCCAGGGGGGGGACCACCGGGAGCGAGAGGGCCCGCCCCGCGCGCTGGCCCTGGGAGTCCTCCACCTCCACCGCGAGGGCGTAGGCACCGGTGGCCGCGGGCGTCCCCGCGATCACCCCGGTGGCGCCGTCCAGCGCCAGCCCCGGCGGTAGGGCCCCGCCGACCAGCGTCCAGCGGGCCGGCGGCGAGCCGCCGGCCGCCACCAGGCCCGCCGAGTAGGCGGTCCCCAGTTCCCCCACCGGCAGTGAGCCCGTGGCCACCCTCAGGGGTCCGCCCCGCCGGTGCGGGTCGTCGTCTCCCACCACGCCGATGACCCCGGTGGCCGCGTCCACCCCCGCCACGGTGCCGACCAGCCCGATGCCGCAGCCCGCGGCGGACAGGGCCAGGGCCGCGAGGCCCGGCCGCGCCCAGAGGGACCTCACGGGTCGGTCTCCTCGGTCCAACGGCCGTCCGGGTGCCCCGCCAGGAGGCCGAGGACGTCCGCGGCCACGGCCCGGCGCAGGTATGGGGCGAGGGAGCGGCGCACCCGGCGCCAGTTGGCCTGTCCGAGGGCCCCGGGGACCCGCCAGATCCCCCACAGGATCCAGCCCCGCTCGAAGTCGTCCAGGGGCCGCCTGGCCCTCGACCTGTCGTACTCCATCCGGAGCAGCGTCTCTCCGGAGGCGGCCGAGGACAGGGTCAGCGCCCAGCGCTGGTCCACCTCGTAGTCCTCGTCGCGGACCCACCAGGAGGGGAACCAGGCGTAGAGCCAGAGGGCCACGTTCCAGCCCCATCGGTCGTTGGTCCCGAGGAAGCGGACACCCTGGTCCTCCAATCGGAGCCTGAGGATCGTGTCCGCCTCCGCGGCCGGGACCACCCTGGCGAAGACCGGATAGCGCCGGAGGGCCGAGGCCACCTCCTCCTCCAGGGCCGGGTCCTCGCGGCACTCCACGGCGACTCGCCGCGGGGAGCGCGGGGCGCGGCGGGCCCCCAGCTCGGCCACGCCCGGGAAGGAGTCCAGCTCCGGGACCGGGGGGGCGGCGCAGCCCGCCGCGCAGAACGCCGCGCAGGCCAGGAGGAGGCCCGCGGGCCGCCGCGTCATGCCACCCCCCTCGCGCGACCGCCCTGTTCCAGCCAGAGCGCCAGGGCCAGGAGCCCCCAGATGGCGCGGCTGTGGTCGGCCTCGCGCCTCTCGTGCGCGTCGAGGAGACGGCCGACCGCCTCCGGCTCCAGGAGACCGGATTCGCGCAGCCGCCGCGACCCCAGGCAGTCCCGCGCCAGGGGGCGCAGCTCCTCGCGCAGCCAGCGCGCGATGGGGACGTTGAAGCCCCGCTTCCTCCCGAGCCGCACCGCGCGCGGAAGGACCCCCAGGGCGGCCTCGCGCAGGAGGCGCTTGGTGCCCAGGCCCCGGACCAGGTAGCCCGTGGGGAGCCGCCCCAGGAACTCCACCAGGCGGAGGTCCAGGAGGGGAACCCGCGCCTCCAGGGAGTGGGCCATGGTCATCCGATCCACCTTGGTGAGGATGTCGTCCGGCAGATACAGGCCCGCGTCCACCGCCATGAGCCGGCGCAAGGGGTCGCCGCCGGCCGCGCCGTACCGCAGGAGGTAGTGGCGGAGCGGGTCCGGCGTCCCGGGGGCGCGTCCCAGGACGGCGGCGCGCCCCTCGGCGTCCAGGATCTCCTTCCAGCGGTAGAGAGCCACCGCCGGGTCTTCGAGGGCCCCGCGCACGAAGCGCTTTGCCCGCCAGTCTATGGAGGGCTTCCGCTCGGAGACCGGGAGCCGGCGGGCCAGCGCGGGGATAAGGTCCCGGGAGAGGAAGGCCGGGAGGCGGCGGTAGAACTGGGCGAGCCTCCACGCGGGGTAGGTCGAGTAGCCGCCCAGGACCTCGTCGCCGCCGTCCCCGGACAGGACCACCGTGACGTGGCGCCGGGCCAGCCTCGCCAGGTAGTAGAGCGGCACCGCGGAGGTATCCCCGAAGGGCTCGTCGAAGCGGCCCAGGATGCGGGGGAGATCGTCGCTCGGCGGGGGTCCGAGGACCAGCTCGTGGTGCTCTCCCCCGGCGCGTCGGGCCACGGAGCGGGCCCCGTCCAGCTCGCTGTAACTCGCCTCCCGGAAGCCCGCCGAGAAGGTATGGATCCCTTGCGTCGCGTTCGTCAGGACCCTGGCCGCCGCCAGGAGGCTCCCGGAATCCAGGCCCCCGCTCAGGAAGACCCCCACGGGGACATCGGCCACGAGCTGCCTCGCCACCGCCTGTCCCAGGAGGTGGCGCAGCTCCCGCACCGCCTCCCGGAAGGGGGGCGCCGATCCCACCGCGGGGGCCTTCGGCGACCAGTAGCGGAGCGGACGGATCCCTTCCGGGTCCACCACGAGGGCGACCCCCGGCTCCAGTTTCCGCCCGAGGGTGTAGATGGTGCCGGGGCCCGGGACGTAGTTCAGGGCCAGGTAGTCCGCCACGCCCACCGGGTCCAGCTCCGCGGGGAGGCCCGCCGAGCGCAAGGCCGTGAGCTCGCTGGCGAAGTGCAGCCGGCCGGCGAAGACGGCCGTGTAGAGCGGCTTGATCCCCATGGGGTCGCGGGCCAGGAGGAGCCGGCGGCGCGGGATGTCCAGGAGGGCGAAGGCGAACATGCCGTCCACCTGGTCGAGCATGGCCTCGCCGTGTTCCTCGTAGAGGTGGGCTAGGACCTCCGTGTCGGACCGCGTGCGGAAGCGGTGGCCCTGGGCCTCCAGGCGTGCCCGGAGGTCCTGGTAGCCGTAGACCTCGCCGTTCAGGACCACCGCCACGGTCCGGTCCTCGTTGTAGATCGGCTGGTCGCCCGTGACCAGATCGATGACGCGGAGGCGGCGGACCCCCAGGGAGGCGAAGCCCTCCAGGTGGAGCCCCGCCGAGTCCGGCCCCCGGTGGGTCAGGGCGTCGCGCATGGCCTCGACCTGCGCGCGATCCACCGGAGGAGTTCCGTCCCCGAGGTTGAAGGTCCCGCAGATCCCGCACATGGGTCCCGTCCCCGGGCGCATCGCCGCCTGAACGCGAGAGTTCGATTCCTACGCACTCCCGCCGCATCGGGAGTGCATCTCGCCGCCTGCCGGCCTGCCGCTACGGCGACCCTCTACCGGGGGGTCGCCCACCCGCTCGGCGGCCTTCGGCCGCCTTCGCCCGTAGCCGCGATGGTAGAATCCCGCGGGCGATGGTGCCCGGCCGGCAGGTTCATGTCCAACGTCATCTCCCAGGTGGCCTTTGTCGTGGGCATCTCCGTCCTCTTCTATTTCCTCCTCCGCTGGCGCCACCGTGTCCAGCAGCGCGCCTTCGGCTTCGACGCCCGCCAGTACACCGCGGAACGCGAGGAGACCGCGTTGAAGGAGAGCATGGACGGGCTCCTGGTCGAGATCCAGGAGACGGCGCGGGAGATGAACGGACGCATGGACTCGAAGATGCGCCTGCTCAATCAGCTCATCGCCGATGCCGACGACCGGCTGACCCGCATGGCCCAGGTGCGCGACGAGCTGGAGCGCGCGGCCGCGGCCGCCCTGGCCCGCACGGTGGAAGGGGCAGCCGCTGCGGCACCGGGGCTGGCGCCAGCGCCGGGTGGCGCGCGGCGGCCCACTCTGGCCACGGCGTCGCCGCCGGAGCGCCACGCGGAGGTCCATGCCCTGGCGGACCGGGGACTGGGGTCCCCGGAGATCGCCTCACGCCTTGGGCGCCACCTGGGCGAGGTGGAACTGATCCTGGGGTTGCGCAAGACGCGGCTCGACACCCCGGTGACGCTCGCTTCCTCGCCTCCGGTGCCGACCGAGGGCGACCCTGCCCGCGCATGCGTGGGCCCCGGAGAGGTGGCAGCCCTGCTCCGCAGCACCTCCTCCCCGGGGCTGGATGTGCCTGCGTCCGGCACGCCGGACCGGTCCTGATCGCGCTTGACAGCCCGCCCGCGTCCCCTAGAATCGCCCCTCGAACGTCGCGGGGTGGAGCAGCCAGGTAGCTCGTCGGGCTCATAACCCGAAGGTCGCAGGTTCAAATCCTGCCCCCGCTACCAACCGGAACGCGGGCTTGGCCACTCGGCCTCGCCCGCGTTTCTCTTTCCAGGCCACTTCCAGGCCACCGGGCCCCTGCGTGGGCTGTCGAGACTTGGCCTGCTGTCACTCACCGCCACGCCTGGACCCCCGGCTTCACCACGACCATGGACCCCGGGGGTGACCGGTAGTTCGAGCCTGTCTTCCACCTCGTCTTCTTCCTCCTGGCAACGCTTCGAGACGTAGCCCGGGGCTCCGCCGACCGCCGAGCGCCCGCAAGGGGCTCGGCGAGGCAGTCGGCAGGCGGCCCGGGCGGGCGGTAGGACCGGACCATGGCCCGTCCGGTCGAGCAGCTCGGGAAGTGGCGCATCCGTTGGATCGACGCGGACGGTCGCCGGTGCTCCGAGGTCTACGACCCGCACGCGGACGCCGCGTTCAAGCTGCGCCCCTACGTCACCTATCACGGGTTGAGGCACAGCTTCGCCTCGCACTGGGTCATGCGCGGCGGCCACGGCTACTCTACCGGCTGCACTCGCAACGCGACCACCCATGCAGGTGATTCCTGCGCGGGCCCTTGCCCGACGATGCGACTCCTCGGGGCCCGCGCAAGAGCAAGCGGAATGGCGTTGACGCTATCTCAGCAGCCCCGGGCCGGCGTGTTCGTAGGCGGAGAGGTCCTCTGGGCGATCCACCTCCACCCAACCGCCGTGCACCGGCACCGCCTGCACCCGCTGGCCCTCGTCGATGGCGGCCTGGATGAAGTCCGTCATGAACATCGTGCGGGTCCGCTCCTCGGGGAGCCTGCGGTGGAGCCCACGGGCGGCCTCCAGGGCCTCGCCGCGCAGGCGGAAGAGGCCGATGTACTGCCCCTGGACCTCGCCGTAGGAGCGCGGCCGGCGGCCCAGCTCGAGGATGCGGAGCTCGGCGTCCAGCCGCAGGGTCTCCGCGTCGGCCAGCGGGTCCTCCATGCGCAGGGCCCAGAGTCGGCGCCACTCCACGTCCACCACGACCGCGAAGGGGGCGGCCTCCGCGAGGAGGGCCCGCACCAGCCGCGGGTGGAAGGCGATGTCGCCGTAGACCACGACCACGTCCTCGCCCATGAGGTCGGAGGCGCAGAACAGGGAATGGAGCATGTTCGTACGCTCGTAGTCCGGGTTGTGCCGCGTGGGGAGCCCGCGGCCCGCCAGGTCCTCGGCGCGCCAGCCCGTCACCAGGGCCACCTCGCGGATGCCCCCCGCGCCGAGGGAGTCCAGGGCGCGGTCCAGGAGCGAGCGGCCCCAGAGGTCCACGAGGCACTTGGGCCGCGCGTCGGTAAGGGGACCGAGCCGCGTCCCTCGCCCGGCGGCCAGGAGGATGGCCCTGGGCCCAGGCCCCGGCGCGGGCCGGCTCACCGGAGGACGGTCACCCGCCGGCACGCGCAATCCAGGTCCAGGACGCGCGCGGCGCCCCACCGCAGGAAGTTGGGCTCCCCGCAACCGATGACGGCGGGGATGCCCTGCTCGGCCGCGCGGACGGCCATGTGGGAGTTGGCCCCGCCGAACTGGGTCACCAGGCCGGCGATCCGCCGCGAGAAGATCCAGTCGTAGCCAGGGTCCGCGGACGCGATGAGGCAGATGCGGCCCTCCAGGGAACGGCCCCGGAACTCGGCCTCGCGCACCACCTCGGCGCACACCCGGGAGGAGCCCACGAAGTTGGGCTCTCCCTCGGAGAGGTGGAAGGCCAGGACGTCCGAGGGGTCGAGGATGAGGTGGGGGAGGCGCACCGCCCGCGTGACGGCGTAGGCCTGGCGGTTCGCCTCGATGGCCCGCTCCAGGAACTCCCGGAGGTCCAGGGCGTCCAGCGAGGCGTAGAGCCCGAGGAGGGTGCGCGCGTCGACGTGGGACATGGCCTCCCGGTCCAGCCCCACGCGTCGCCCGAGGGCCTCCACCTGCACGAGGGCGTCGCTGAGGCTGCGCGTGAAGACCAGCTTGGCCTGCTCCCGCCCCTCGATGGCCTCGCGGCAGAACTCCAGGAGGGCCCCCGGCTCGGCCTCGATGCCCTCGGACGAGAGGAGCGAGGCCATGGCCCGCCCCCGGGACGGCGGGAGGACGAACGGGGGAGGCGGCGGCGGGACCTCGGAGGGGAGGTCGCGTCCCAGGTAGTGGTCCGGCGCCTCGTCGTAGCGCGGGGAGAGGAGGTCGTAGGTCCCCGGGCGGAGGTGGCCGTAGGCCTCGAGGAACTCGTCCCGAGGGAGCGCGCCCCCACCCAGCCGGGCGAGGTCCGCCGTCATCCGCTGGGTCACCGTGTTCAGGGAGCGCATGAAGGACTCCCGGTCGCCCGGCTCCAGGACACCCTCGCGGACGAAGGAGTCCAGGAACTGGGTGGCGATGAAGGCGGCCCGGGCCAGGCCGCTGAAGGGAAGCGTCCCGTAGCGCTTGCAGTCCTCGATGAGCCAGTAGAACGCGTCCACCGGCGAGAGCTGCGACCCGAGGACGGCGCGCCGCCGCGCGTCCAGCCGCTGGACCCGGTCCAGGTCCGCGCGGTAGAGCCCGGTGCGGGGGTGTATCACCCGGTGGGTGAGGACCCGCAGCTCCGCCAGGAGTTCGCCCAGCTCGGTCCCGGTGAAGCCCTCGCCCTCCAGGTGCGCCAGCCGGCCGCGGATCCCGGGGTAGTAGCAGGAGTGGACGATCTCGAACTCCACCTTGTCGTGGAGGTGTGGGGAGCGCACCAGCGCGTCCACGTAGTGGTTCACGAGCCGGTCCGCCAGCCCGTCCCGCACGCCGGCGGGGACGAAGGAGTTGAAGCAGACCCGCACGTCGATGAAGGGCACCCCCAGGAAGGAGACGAGGAGGGGGAAGGAGCGGAGGTCCCGGTATCCGTAGCCGTGGCGCTGGTAGGCCCAGATGGCGTCGGTGACCAGCTCCCGGTAGAGCGAGAGGGCCAGGGCCCTGGGGCGCAGGCCCACGATCTCCGCGGGGTTCCAGTCGGGCATCACCCCGAAGACCGACCGGGTGCCGCGGAGGTGCGGGTGGGGTCCCATTCTCTTGGCGAGCTTGCGCCGCGCCTTGTCGAGCCAGTCGGCCATGACCTCCACGCCCGGCGGGGTCGGGGCCGCCGTGACGATGGGTCGCACCTGGAAGACCTGCACCTCCCCCGCCGCGTCCACGGCCAGCTCCACGTCGAGGCGGTCGTGGGGGAAGAGGCCTTCCAGCTCCTCCACCGCCGCGTAGACCCGGCGCAGCCCCTCCGAGGGGTAGGGCCCCCCGGCGCCCCGGAGGCGGACGTAGGTCCTGAGGCCGCCCCGCCGGCCCGCGGTGACCGCATCGGTGGCGGCTTCCGCGCGGTCGTCGTAGTTGAAGATGCGGTAGGGCGCAAGGGTCTCCGGGTCCCGGGTGAAGAGGACCCCCGCCAGGCGCACCCGCTCCACCTGGTGCTGGACGAGCACCTGGTCCGCCGCCGAGTCCCTCCCGTAGGAGGCGATGACCCGATCCACCGCCGAGGCGACCGCCTCGCGCTCGCCGCCAGGGACCCCGGACACTGTGAGGAACTCCCCCGCGTGGGAGGCGCGCTCGCCGTCTTCGAACAGGGCGGAGCTCCGGACCAGGAGGACCGCGGCCCCCAGGGCCTCCCGGAGGTGGGCGAGGACCGCCCCGCGGTCGGCCCTCCAGGCCCCCACGGTGAACCAGGCCAGGGGCGGGACATGGCCCCCGCGCAGGCGCGGTGCCAGGCGCTCGAGGGTCTCCGCCTTGGAACCGAAGGCGAGGACGTGCCCGTCAGTCGCCGTGGCCATCCACCCTCCGGGCCGTGTAGGCGCGGGATCGGTAGGGGGTGACGATGGTGTCCATGCCGGCCGCTTCCTCCCGGATGGCGTCGAGGACTCGCGGCCAGCGCTCGGGCCCGGCCTGCACCTGGATGTCGTTCACCGAGAGCCAACAGCCCAGGTATCTCTCCCTGGACATGGCGACCTCGTGGCGGGCCTCCAGGAGGACGACCTCGGCGAAGTGGCCCGTGGAGACCAGGGTGTCGAACAGCCCCTGGGTGTAGCTCGCGCCGCCCGAGGAGACCCGCGAGAGCTCGGGGACGATGGAGCGGATGCGCTCCTCCACGCGCAGGTGGAAGGGGCTCCGCTCCACCTCCCGGGGGTTCCAGATGGCGGTGAAGTGCCCGCCGGGCCGGAGGACGCGGTGGAACTCGGGGAGGGAGCGAGAGGGGTCGGTCCAGTGGAAGGAGGACCCCATGAGGACCCAGTCGGCCGACGTGGTATCGAGCCCCGTCGCCTCGCCGCTCCCCGCCTGCCAGCGCGCCCGCAGGCCCGCGGTGGCTCGTCCCCCCTCGGCGCGCATGGCCGTGTTGGGCTCCACGCACACCACCTCGAGGCCCAGGTCCAGGAGGTCCAGGGTGAGCTTCCCCGTCCCCGCCCCCACGTCGGCGGCGAGGAAACCCACCGGGGGTGGCCAGGCCCCCATGTGCCGGAGGATGAGGCCCAGTACCGGGTGCGAGTATCCCGCCCGGTGGTGATAGTGGGCCGCCAGCCGGGTGTAGTCCCCGTGGTCCATCACTCGCCCCCGAGCTCCGGTCGCCCGCCCATTCCCGCCCCCTCGGGATAGAGGTCCGCGAGGGCGCGGGCCTGCCCCCGCAGTTCCTCCAGGCCTCCGTCGTTGGGGATGCGGTGGTGCGGCTCCTCTGGCTCGTCGAATCCCTGGCCCAGCCCGACCACGTCGTCCCGCCTGCCCTCCAGGGCCGAGGAGACCAGCCCCTTCCGGTCCCGCCCGCGCAGGGTCGCGGGCGAGGCCTCGATGTAGACCTCCGTGTAGCGCTCGAGGTGGAGGCGGTTCCACCGGTGGCACTCCCGGAACAGGGACATGGTGGCGCAGACCACCGTCAGGCCCTGGGCCGAGAGGCAGCGGCAGGCGCGGCAGATCCGCCGGGCGTTCTCCAGCCGGTCCGTGGGGCTGTAGCCCAGGTCGGCGCCCATGACCTCCCGGAACTCGTCCCCGTCCACGAGGACCACGGCCGATGTGCGCGCGCGCAGCCTCTCCGCGAGGGCCAGGGCGAAGCTGCTCTTGCCCGCGCCGGAGAGGCCGGTGATCCAGAAGACTCGCCCCGGACTGACCTGCCCCAAGATGACCTCCGCCCGCGCGAGTCTACCCCGGGCCTGGCGAGGAGGCGAGCGGAGGGGGCGGGCCGCCAGGGCACGGCGAACCCGGTTCCAGGACGATGCGACCGGCCTCCACCCGGACCCGGGTCTCGGAACCATGGTCCGGCCTGAACACCTCCACCCGGGTGTCGCCGAGGGCGTGGCCCACCACCGCGTTGATGTTGAGGAAGTGGGTATAGAGCACGGTGTCCGTCCGTAGGGAGAGGATGTGCGCGATCAGGTCCTCCCTCCACTTTTCGATGGCGGCATCCAGGCCCCCGTACTTCCGGGCGAGGAGGTCGTCCAGCCAGGCGCGGCGGAGGTGGAGCCGCCCCTCGCCCATGTCCGCGGGGACGGGGACCTCGGTGAGGGCCTGTGCGACCTCCACGGGGACGTGCCAGACCTCGGCCAGGGGCGCGGCGGACTGGCGGGCGCGCCGCAGGGGAGAGGACTCCACGGGCCGCCGGGTGAGGGCCGCGCACAGGCGTGCGGCCGTCTCTCGCGCCTGTCCGTGGCCCCGACCGGAGAGGTCCGGATCCACCGCCTCGTGGAATCCACGGGCCGACTTGCCGTGCCGGACCAGCGAGACGAGGGCCATGCACCTCTCCCCAGGGCCCTCCACGATACCGGGAGGGTCGAGCCGCTGTCACCCAGGAGGCCTCTCTCTCGTTGACCGCCGCCCGCTCGCCGCTAGGATGCTGCCCCCGGGAGTCGGAAGGGGGGAGGCATGGCTCGTCCTCGATCCGGCCCCGTCGTGTCCGCCGCGGTCCTCGCCCTGGCCCTCGCCCTGGCCGGCTGCGCCGGCAAGCGCACCACCGTCCAGGCGGCAGGCCCCCCCGGTGGCGCGCCGGGGGCCGCATCGGCGGCCCCTGCCTCCACGGCGCCCCCTGCGCCCCCTGCGCCCCCAGCGCCCCCCGCCCCGCCCGCGCACGTGCCCCGGCAGCCCGCGCCCGGGACCTGGCTGCGCGGCGACCTCCACTCCCACACCGCCACCCACAGCGACGACGCCCGGCGCCAGGGCGGGGACCCGACGCGCAAGACCATCCAGGTGGCGGAGTACGTGGGCCTGGATTTCCTGGCGATCACCGACCACCGGACCAACGACGTCATCACCGACCCGGACGCGACCTCCGGGCGGATGGTGATCCTGCGGGGCATGGAGTGGGGCAGCGGGATGCACGCCGGGGCCATCGGCCTCACCCGGCCCATACAGCCCGACTACCGGACGCGCGGCGCCGGCCTCGCGCCCGAGGTCGACGCCGTCATCGATGAGGTCCACGCCCAGGGGGGGGTCTTCGTCCTCGACCACCCCCTCGACGAGGGCAACCACCTCTGGGTGGTGGACCCGAAGGCCTTCGACGCCATCGAGGTGTGGCACAGCCAGTGGTCCATGCGGTCCTGGGCGCCCCGCACGCAGCGGGACCTGGACGACAAGGCGGCGGGCCTCGGTCTCACGGCGGTCGGCCTCGCGCCGAACCCGCACCTCGTGACCGCCGTGGCGGACCGACGCGGCTCCTCCAGCCTGCAGGCCCTGACGTTCTGGGAGAGCTACCTGAACTCCGGACGGCGCGTGACGGCCGTGGGCGGAGGCGACCGGCACATGCTGCTCCCCCAGGGGAGCCCCACCACCCATGTCTACGCCCGCTCCCGGGACGTCCAGGGCGTCCTCGACGCCATCCGCGAGGGCCGTACCTACATCTCCCGCACCCCCGTGGGCCCCTTCGTGACCTTCGCGGCCGACGGCGACGGCGACAGGGTCTACGAGGCGCTGATCGGGGACGAGGTCTCGCCCGGCGCCCCCGTGGTCTTCCGCGCGGAGGTGCTGGGGGCGACGGGGGGGCGCATCGACTTCGTGAAGCGCGGCCAGGTCCTGCACACCGAGGCCATCGTCGGCCCGCACCACATCGCCGAGGTGCGCGACGTCCCGGCGGCGCTCGACTGGTACCGGGTGGACGTCTACGAGGCCATCGACCCCGCCGCGCGGAATCGCCACCTGGCCCTGCTCCAGGCGGCCCAGGCGACGGGCCAGCGCTGGGCGGCCCTTGCCGCAATGGCGGTCATGGTCCCGGGGGGCGCGCTCCACACCAACCTGGGCACCGTGCTCCCGACGGTCCTCCTCCCGGACGACGTGGACCGCGTCCTGAACGCCAGCCTCAAGGACCCGGGCTACTGCCGGGGCGCCATCACCAGCCCCATCTACGCCGGCCGGTAGACGTAGTTCGCTGGCCCCACGCCGTGGGCGTGCTACCATCCGCCCGCATGGCCGAGCGCCGCCGCACCCTGTCGGGCCCCGTGGCCCTGTTCCTCGTGGTCCTGGTCCTGGTGGTGGCCCTGGGGGTCCTCTGGAACGTGGTCCTGGTCCACGACTATCAGCGCATCCGCGAGATGGCCGTGCGGGAGGAGGAGTCCAGCGGGGCCTTCCACTGGACCTTCCTCTCCCTGGGTTCCGCCATGGTGGTGGCGATCGTGGCCCTGCTCAGCTTCCTGGCCGCCCGGCTCTTCGCCGAGATCCGCTTCAACCAGCAGCAATCCCACTTCATCGCCAGCGTGACCCACGAGCTGAACTCGCCCCTGTCCGCCATCAAGCTCCAGGCCCAGACCCTGCGTCGTGTCACCCCGGCCGGCGCCGAGGGGGGGGGCTTCATCGACGCCATCCTCGAGGACGTGGAACGGCTCCACCGGCTCATCGCCAACGTGCTCCGGGCCGCCCAGTTCGACGCCCGGCCGCTCCGGCCCGCCCTGGAGGCGGTGGACCTGGACGGGTTCCTGGCGGACTACGCGGCGGGGTTCGCGACACTCCACGCCCGCGAGGAAGGCGCCCCGGAGGTCCGCGTGGAGTCCCTGGGGGCCGGGGTCGTCCTGCTGGACACGAGCCTCTTCCGCCAGGTCCTGGACAACCTCGCGGACAACGCGGTCAAGTACGCGGGGGCCGGACCCTGCCGGCTCTGCCTCCGGACCCGCCGCGAGGGGCCGCTCAGGGCCGTGGTGGAGGTGGAGGACCGGGGGCTGGGCATCCCCGAGGGGGCCCTGGCGCGCGTCTTCGACCGCTTCTGGCGCGTGGAGGACGGAGACCCGGAGCGGAGCCGCAAGGGCACGGGCCTGGGGCTCTACATCGTGCGCACCATCGTCGAGGCCCACGGGGGCCGGGTCTCGGCCTCCAGCGCCGGCCGCGGCCAGGGGACCCGGATCCGCATCGAGCTGCCGGCGGTGGCGGGCGAGGCGGCGGCGGTCTAGCATGTCGCGGGTCCTCCTGGTCGAGGACGAGGAGCACCTGGCCGGCGCCCTCGCCTATAACCTGCGGAACGCGGGCTACGACGTGGATGCCCAGGGGACCGGCGACGGGGCCCTGGAGCGCCTGGGCTCGGAGCGCTACGACCTGGTGATCCTGGACGTCATGCTCCCCGGGAAGGACGGCTTCCAGGTCCTGCGGGAGGCCCGGCTCTCGGGCATCTACACCCCGGTGATCCTCCTCACCGCCCGGGACCTGCCCCAGGACGTGGTCCAGGGGCTGGAGTCGGGGGCGGACGACTACCTCACCAAGCCCTTCGACCTGGACGAGCTCCTGGCCCGCGTGCGGGTGGCCCTGCGGCGCCAGGTGTGGCACCGGGCGGCGCTGGAGGGGCAGGCCGCGGGGGCGGAGGAGATGCTCCGCATCGGGGACTGGCAGGTGGACCTGCAGGCCGCCCGGGGGCGGAAGGCGGACGGGCGCGAGCTGACCCTCACCACCCGGGAGGTGGCCATCCTCCGGGCCCTGGCGGCCCGGGAGGGAGAGGCGGTGAGCCGGGCCACGCTGCTCCGGGAGGCCTGGGGGGTCACCGGGGCCCTGGTCACCCGCACCGTGGACAACTTCCTCGTCCGCCTCCGGCGCTACTTCGAGGAGGACCCGGCGAGACCTCGATATTTCCAGAGCGTCCGGGGGGTGGGTTACCGCTTCGTCCGTCAGTAGCGGTCCGGTCAAGATGTTACACGTGTGACCTTCCTTTGACGGGCCCGCACCCGGGCCGCCCACTAGGATGATGACCTGGAGGGTCACCATCCATGGTCCAGGCTGGACGTCCTCGGCCGCGCATCGACTGGACGAACACAGGGCTCCTGGCGCTCCTGCACCTGGCCGCCGCCGGCGCGCTGGCCTTCCCCTTCCGGCCCGCCTACCTGGGGGTCATGATCCCGCTCTACGTGGCATGCGGCTGCGCCGTCATCGGATTGCATCGGGGGCTGACCCATGGGGCCTTCCGCTCGCCGAGATGGCTGGAGGCGCTCTTCGCCTGGGGGAACGCCATGGCCCTCATGGGCGGGCCCCTGGTGTGGGCGGGGCGTCACCGGCTGCACCACCGCTACGCGGACACGCCCCGGGACACCCACTCGGCCCGGGACTCGTTCTTCTGGGCCCACCTGGGCTGGATCCTGACGAAGTCGGACCGGGAGGCCGACTACCTGGTCGGCACCCGGGACCTGGCTGCCAACCCCGGGCTGGCCTGGGTGCAGCGCCATGAGGCCCTCCCGCACCTCCTCCTCCTGGGGGCGGCCCTCGCTGCCCTGGGACCGGGCGGCACCCTCTGGTGCATCTACGTCCCGCTCGTCCTCTGCTTCCACATGACGCAGTGCGTCAATTCCGTCTGCCACACGGTAGGCAGCCGGACCTACGCCACGCCGGACCTCTCCCGCAACGTGTGGTGGCTTTCCCTGGCCACCATGGGGGAGGCCTGGCACAACAACCACCACCGCCATGCCTCCGCGGCCAACGCGGGGGAGCACTGGGTCCAGCCCGACCCCGGGTGGTGGTTCATCCGGGCCCTGGCCCTGGTGGGCCTGGCGCGGGGCCTCAGGGTGACCGTCCCGGCTCGCCCCGGATTCCGACCCCTGGCGACCGTCGCCGCCTCGCGGTCTCTACAGTATCAAGATCCCTGACACCCCAGGGACTTGCGTAGGTACCGGGGGGGCTCCCCCCGGGCGCGCCATGTCCTTCCCGGATATAGGCTTGACTTTTTGGTTCACGAATGTGAACCTGGTGGCGCCTTTGCTCGGTAGCCCCGGGAGGAGAGTGCGCCATCGTCCCCAGCCGACCCGCCGTCCGCGTGGCCCTCGCGCGACTCGCCCTGGTCGGGGCCTCTGCCCTGGGGCTGACCGTGGCCCTGGCGGTTCGCCCCTCCCCCGCCTCCAACGGGTCCCAGGCCGTGGCCATCAACGCCCGCGCGGGGGGTCGCGGGGGCATCGACGCGGCCCTGGGGGACGGAGCCACGGCCCAGGAGGCCAACCCGGCCCTCCTCGGGTGGATGGGGCCCGGCTCCACCGAGGTGGCCGTGGGCCTGCGCCGTGACGTGACCTACTACCAGACCCCGCGGGCCGGCTACGGCCGCGGGGGACCGGGGCGCTGGAACCCCATCCCCACCTTCGCCACCGTCTTCGAACCCGAGAGCGTCTACGGCCACGGGGATCGCTGGCGCTGGGGCTTCGGGGCCTACCCGGGCGCCGCGGGGGGCGGGCTGCTCATCGCCTCCCTGGGCCCCTCGTTCGCCTACCGGGTCTCGGAGAGGCTGAGCCTGGGGCTGGGCCTCCGCTACCTGGCGACCCGGGCCGAGGTGGAGGCCGACGGTGGGGTCGCGACCGGCAGCTCCGGCGCCGGGGCCGGGGACCCCAGGGCCCAGCGACCCGGCGGGATCGTCCGGATCCAGCCCTCCGGGACGCCGCTCCGGATCAACGGCGAGACCCTCACCTTCGCCGAGCTGTTCAGCCTGGCCTCCGGGGGTGGCCCCGGCGGCCCCGCGCTCAAGGTGGACGCCCAGGGCTGGGGCCACGGGGGCACCGCCCTCCTGGGCCTGGCCTGGCGGCCGGACCGGGCCACGCGGGTCGGGCTCTCCTACCGCGACCTGGGCCTGGTGGGCCCGGTGCGAGGGGAGGCGCGGGTGGACGCCACCGAGGGCTTCGCCAACCTGCAGAGGGACCTCCAGGCCGCGCAGAGCGTCGTCCTCTCCACCTTCCTGCCCGCGGGGGGGGTCGACGGCCGGGCCCGCTACGACTTCGAGGTGGAGGGCTTCCGCATCCCGCGCCAGGCCGTCCTGGGCCTCGCCCGCGACCTGCCCCGGGGCTTCCGCGCCTCGGGAGAGGCCAAGTGGATCCAGTGGTCCCAGGCCATGCGCGAGGCGGTCTTTCGCCTCGAGGGGGGAGACAACCCGGACCTGAACGAGATCAACGGCGGGCCCGACTTCACGGCGAGGATCCCGCTCCACTGGCGCGACCAGTACGTGGCGGCCGCGGGGCTCGAGTGGGAGTCCGCGAGCGGCCTGGTCCTGCGCGGCGGCCACAGCGTGGGGACGAACCCGGTGCCGGCGAACACGGTCCTGGTGGGCGGGTCTGGGTTCGCCCAACACCACGGGACCCTGGGGGCGGGCTACCGGCGCGAGGCCTGGGTCGTGGACCTGGCATGGGAGCACGCCTGGCAGGAGACCATCTCCACGGGGACCAGCCGGTCCAGCGCCGACGCCGACGGGGCGAGGCAGAAGCTGGTGCAGGACGTGATCCTCGTCTCCTACGAGAGGCGGTTCTAGCGTGCGCGCGGGGCAGGCCGTGGTGGCCCTGGGGTTCGCCCTGGCGGGGGTCCTGGGCTGCGCCGAGGGCTTCGATCACAAGTGGGGGGCGGCCCCCCGCCGGGGCTCGGCGGCGGCCTTCTCCCGCACCCTGCCGGCGCCGCCGGCCCTGCGCGTGGACGTCCCCGAGCGGGGCGCCCACCTCGGCGTCCCCCAGACGGTGGTGGAGGGGACGGTCCTGGATCGCGCGGTGCGCGAGGTGGACGTGGGGGGGCAGGTCGTCCCGGTGGACCCGGCGGGGCGCTGGCGCGCGACGGTCCCGCTGGCGGTGGGCCTCAACGTGATCCATGCCCGCACCCGCGGGCTCCCCGGGGGGGAGCAGGACACCAGCGTGGGCGTCCTCCGTGGAGACTTCGACGCCCCGGGCCGTCCCGTGGAGCGCGCCGTGGAGCTGCGTGTCTCTCGCGGGGGCTTCGACACCCTGGCCCGGCGCCTGGAGACGATGATCGCGGGGCCGGGGCTGGCGAGGGCCCTCTCGCCCCTGAACCCCATCTTCCAGGGCCCGCTGCAGGTGGCCGGAGTCACGGTGACCACCACCGTGGTGGACCTCCTGGGCACCCGCTCGCGGAGCTCGTCGGTGCGCGCGACCCCCCTGGCCGGGCGCCTCGAGGTGGACGCGGTGGCCCAGGACATGGAGCTGGACTTCGAGGCCCGGTCCACCGGCGGCCTGCGCTATCCCGACACCCGGGGCGTGGCCCTGGTCTCCCGCGTGCACCTGGCGGCCTCCTTCACCGTGGGGGTGAACGCCGCGGGGCGCCTCGAGGCCCAGATGACCAACCCCGTGGTGGATATCCAGGGGGTGAGCTTCCAGGTGGCCTCGGGACTTCCCCAGTGGCTGGTGTCGATCCTTCAGGCCCCCCTCTCGACCGCCGTCACCGATTTCGTGCGGCGCATCTTCACCCAGGACCTGGCCCGGATCGTCGCCGAGGGTGTCGCGCGGCTGGGCCAGCCCATGGACCTGACGGTGCAGGGCCGGCGGTTGAGCTTCCGCTCCGTGCGCTCGGTGCCGCGCCTGGACGCGGACGGCCTGCTCCTGGACCTGAGCCTGGACGTGGACGGGGGCATCGACCCCACCCTGCCCGCGCGCCCCGGGTCGCTCGTGACGGCGGGGGCGCCGCCGGTCCTCCAGGCCGCCGCCGGGGCCGAGCTGGCCCTGGACGACGACCTGGTGAACCGCGCCCTCTACGTCGCCTGGCGCGCGGGGCTCCTGGCCCAGACCATCGACGCCAGCACCTTCGCGGGCAACGGCAATCCTGGCGCCACGGGCGGGACAGGCCTGCGCCTGGAGGGGAGCCTGCTCACCCGCTTCCTGCCGGAGTTCTCGCCCCTGGTCCGCCCCACGGACCCCATCGCCTTCCGCCTGCGCCCCCTCATGCCGCCGGTGGTCCTCATGGACCCGGCGGACCCGCGGCCCATCCGCGTGGCCTGGGGCGAGGTCCACATGGACGTCCTGGTGGACCGGGGGTCGGGCTACGAGAAGGTCCTCACGGTGGCGGTCCACCTGCGCGCCGGCCTGGAGCTGGGCGTCCTGAACGGCTCCCTGGTCTTCAACGGGGCCGTGGACCCGTCCTTCTACGTGGACGTGGTGGACCAGCCCGTGGCGGCGGTGGACGAGCGGCGGGTGCAGGTCCTGGTGGGCATGGCCCTGCCTCCCGCCCTCCCCATCCTGGGCCAGTCCCTGAGCCGGGTGCAGCTCAGCCTGGTCCCGGGCCTGGCCCTGCAGAACGTGCAGGTAGGCGCGGGCGGACCCACGAACGACCACGTCCGGGTCCACTTCGATTTCTAGCCGCCGGCGGCCGGGCCGGGCGTAGGGCACAGGCCCGGTGCAGGCCATCACCCACCTGGCCGCGGGGGCCATCCTGGGCCGGCTCGCGGACCGATCGGGGGCACCGCGCACCCTGGCCCTGGGCCTGGGGGCCCCCCTGGCCGTGGCCTCCCATGTGATCCTGGACGACCTGGCCCGCCTCACCTATCACCCGTCCGACCCCCGCTGGGACGACGCCTTCTGGCTCGTCTTCATGGCGGTGACGGTCCTGGCGGCGCTGGCGGGGGCCTGGTGGTGGCGTCGGGAGGCGGTCTGGATGGGGCTCGCCCTCATCCCGGACCTGGACTGGGTCGTCCGGGCGCTCGGCCAGTGCGGCCTGCCCCTGGCCTGGCGCCCCGGGGACCTCCACGACGCCCTGCGGGGGCTGCCGGGGCCGCGCGAGTGGGGCGGGCTCATGGACCGACTCCCGGACTGGCGCGGTCTGGACGCCGCGTCGGCGGTGGAGGCGGCCCTCGTCTCGGTCCTCGTGACGCTCGCGTGGGCCCTCGGCGTGAGGACTTCTACCGGGCCAGGAGGGACTGGACCTTCGCCGCGAGCGCCTCGGGCTTGACGGGCTTGGCCAGGTACCCCACCACCCCCAGGCCCGCGGCGCGGACGATGGTCTCCCGGTCCCTCCGCAGGCTGCACACGACGACCGGGACCTCCGAGCCGGGTTCCCTGAGGCGCGCCAGGACCCGGAAGCCGTCCATGTCCGAGAGGCCCAGGTCCAGGATGGCGAGGGAGGGACGCTCGAGTCCCAGGAGCTGCAAGGCCTCCAGGCCGCTGGCCGCGGTGGAGACGCGCAGCCCCTGGGCCGAGAGGATCTGCATCATCCCTATGCGGCTCTGCGCCTCCTCGTCCACGACGAGCACCAGGGGCTTCACGGCCGCGCGTCTTGCCGGAGGCGGGGGTGGGGGCGTGAGCGTGAGCGTGTGCGTGGGCGTGGGCGTGGGCGTGGGCGTGTGCGCGGTCGTGACCGCGGCGGGCGCTGCGGACGTCCGCCCCTGGGCCTGGAGCCGGTGTTTCAGCTCCCGCTGGAGGGCCGCCTCCTCCGCCCGCAGGGCCTCCGGGGGGATGACGGGGGGCGGCTCCACGGCCTTGCCCAGGAGCAGCGTGTCCAGGGTCTCCTGGAGGACGCGGGCGTCGCAGGCGGCCCTCAGCGGCGTGGGCCCCAGGCGGGCCTCCGCCCCGCCCCCGTCGGGACCGGGGCGTTCCAGGCCCAGCCCGTCCCCCAGCACCACCAGCGGGACGGCGCCCCCCTCGGGTCCCACCGAACCGGCCCTCGCCCGGAGGAATTCCAGGTTCTCCTTCGAGGCCGCCTCCACCAGGCAGAGGTCCGCCTCCACCCCTGCGTGCGCACCGGGGGCGAGGACGGTGTAGCCCTGCAGCTCCAGGAAGAGCCGGAGGACCGAGACCTCGCGGCAATGCTCGTCCTCGTAGAGGATGCGACCCTCCTTGCGGGCCTCGGTTTCGCAGGGGGGCGCCATCTCCGTGCCCCCCAGCTGGAGGAACTCCCGGAAGATGTTCAGCTCGCGGTAGACCGGACCCAGGTCCTTGCGCTGGATCCCCAGGGGCAGGCCCGCCTCCGGCCAGGCCTCAGGCGTCGGTTCGAGGATGACCCGGTCGCCCGACCCGCCCGCGCCCAGGGCCTTGGCCACGAGATCCGCCATGCTCACCAGGCGGGCGAGGACGAGGTCGTTGCCGCTCATGGCCTCCGAGGCGCGTCCCGGCTCGTGGTGGTAGTGCACCGCGTCCCGTATCAATCGAGGCAGTTTCCAGCGCTCCAGGATGGTGCTCCCGATCTGCGGGTGGCCCACGCCGATCACCTCCCGCTCCACGTCCAGGGTGCGGGAGCCGTCGTCGGCGGCCAGCTCCACGATGTCGTGGAAGAGTTCCTCGAAGCACTCGTCCAGGACCAGCTTTCCGATGTCGTGCAGGAGCCCCGCGATGAACGCCTCCTCGGGCTGCGCGTAGCGGGCCATCCTCGCCATGTGGCTCGCCATGCACGCGGTGGCGAGGGAGTGCAGCCAGAAGTCCGAGCGGTCCCCGGCCCGGGTGCGGGCGCGGGGCGGGAACATCTCCACCACCCGCATGGCCAGGACGAGCTGCTTGGTGGCCCGGAAGCCGATGCGGACGATGGCCTCGGCCACCTCGGCGATGGCCCTTCCGCGCCGGGCGAAGTGGGGCGTGTTGGCCAGCTTCAGGATATTCGCCGCCAGGCCCACGTCGCTGCGGATGACCTCGGCCAGTTCCCTGGCGCCGCTCTTCTCGTCGCTGGAGATGGCCAGGGCGCGCGCCACCACGAAGGGGAAGGCCCCGAGCTTGCTCGCCCGGCGGGCGATGAGGTCCAGCTTCTCTGAGGCCACGACCTTCGGGTCGCGCAACAGGGCCATGTCGTCCCGGTGCTCGGCCCCCGCGTCGACCTCGGCGTCGCCCGGGAGCGGCGGGGCCTTGCCGGCGCCGCGGAGCAGGGTCTCCACGGTGCGCCGGAACTCGCTGAAGCGCAACGGGCGGCCCAAGGTCCCCGCCGCCCCCGCGCGCCGGGCCGCCTCCTCCCAGCGCTCGTCGCCGCCGGGCACCTTGATGATGAGGGGGACGCGTGCCGAGACCGCGTTGCCGCGCAGCGACTCCGCCAGCCGCACGCCGCCGTAGGGCGGCAGGGCCGCGTCGGCCAGGATCACGTCCGGGCGCAGCTGCAGGGCCTTCAGGTAGGCCATCACGCCGTTCTCGGCGGTGAGGGCCACGTAACCCAGCTCCCGCAGCGCCAGGTCCAGGATCTGGCTGACCCTGGGGTTCGGGTCCGCCACGAGGATGTGGACGTCCCGCCGTCTGGCATCGGTGCCGTTGGTGCGGCCCACGTCAACTCCCCCGCCCCGAATCCGGCCGACTCTCGAAGGTGGGCATTGTAGGGGCGCGGCGCGGCAGTCCAAGGAGAATCACGGCGCACCCCGCGGCGCCAGCGCCTGGGCTACCTTCGCGAGGATGGTCTTCCGGTCGAAGGGCTTGACGATGTAGCCCGAGACGCCCAGACGGGCCGCCTGCACCACCCGCTCCTTGTCCCGCACCGCGGTGCAGAGGATCACCGGGAGCCCCCGGAACCGCTCCTCCTGGCGTAGCTGTTCCAGGACCTGCAACCCGTCCAGCATGGGCATCATCACGTCCAGGACCAGGAGCTGGGGCGCCTCCGCGCGGAGCCGTTCCAGGGCCTCGACCCCGCTGGCGCACGTGAGCACGCGGTATCCGCCCGAGGCGATGAGCTTCTGCAGGGCGATGCGGATGGCCAGGTTGTCGTCCACCACGAGGACGGTGGACATGTGCGGTGAGCCGGGTGCAGCTTCGGATGGGGTCGTGGTCGTGGCCGTCGGCGTGGGCGCGGGCGCGGGCGTGGTAGCGGGCGCGGGCGCGGCTGTGGACGTGGGTGCCTCCGCCGCCGGTGCGCGCAGCGTCTGCATCCGCGTGGTCGAGTCGCCGCGGCGGACCGCCGAGTCGCGCAGGCGGCCCGCCACCTCCCGCTCCAGGGCCTCCTCCTCCGCGCGCAGGACCTCCGGGCTCACCAGCGGGGGCCGGGCCACGGTCTGTCCCAGGAGGAGGGTGTCCAGGACCCCCTCCAGGCCGCGGGCGTCCAACGGACGTTTGATAGAGGCCGTGTGGGCGCGGGCCTCCTCCGCCACCTCGTAGGGGTCCCTGGAGACCAGGACCAGGGGGATCCGGCGGCCCTCGGGGCCGGAGGAGGCGAGGGCCTGGTACTCGTCCAGGCGTGCCATGTCCTCGGCCTCGACGAGGATCAGGTCCACGGGGACCTCCGACTGCCGCCCCAACGGGACGACGCCATAGCCGCGCTCCTCCAGGAGCAGGTCCAGGAGCGAGGCGCCCTGGGGCCGCTCCCGGACCCAGAGGACCGTGGAACCCCGCCGGGCCTCCGTCTCACGGCGCGGCTCGATGGGGCCCGTGGCCAGGCTCAGGAACTCCCGGTACATGTTCAACTCCCGGTAGACCCCCTCCAGGTCCCGCAGCCGGAGCCCCATGGGAAGCCCCAGGGACCTCCAGACCGCCTCGCCCGGGTCCACGAGGACCGAGTCGCCGGCCCCGCCCAGGGCCAGGGCCTTGGACACCTGTCCGGCCGCGTCCACCAGCCGCGCGAGCTGGAGGGAGGCCCCGCTCAGGGCCTCCGAGGCCCGGCCCAGGTCGTGGTGGTAGAGGGTGGCGTCCCGGAGGACCCGCGGGAGGTTCCAGCGGGTCTGCAGGATCTCACCGATCTGCGGGTGGGCGATGCCCAGGAGGGCGCGCTCCGCGTCCACCATCCGGGTCTGCTCGGCCGTGCAGCGTTCCAGGACCTGGTCCAGGACCTCGGGGAAGCACTCGTCCAGGATGAGCTTCCCCACGTCGTGGAGTAGACCCGCGATGAAGGCCTCCTCGTGGGCCGGGTAGCCCGAGCGGCGCGCCAGCTCGCCGGCCAGGCAGCCCACCGCCAGGCAATGCAGCCAGAACTCCACCCGGTCCAGGCCGTGGCTCCGCGCGCGGGCCGGGAACATGCGCAGGAACGGCATGGCCACCACCAGGCGCTTGGTCTCGCGGAAGCCGATCCGCACGATGGCGTCGCTCACGTCGGTGATGGCCCGGCCCCGCCGCGCGAAGTGCACCGTGTTGGCCACCTTCAGGACGTTCCCCGCCAGGCCCGGGTCGCTCCGGATACAGCTCGCCAGGTCCTTGGCACCGGCGTGCTCGTCGCTCGTGATGGCCAGGGCCCGCGCGATGACGAAGGGGAAGGCGGCCAGCTTCTGGGCCCGCTGGCACACCCGTTCCAGCTTGACGCTGGGCAGGGCCTTGGGGTCCAGTAGCAGCGCGGCGTCCTCCGCCTCCCCCTCCCCGGTACCCTGTGCCTCCGCGATACCCGAGTCCGTGGGGGCGCACTTGCGCACGGAGCGCAGGGCCCCCTCCAGCCGGGCCACCAGCTCCGAGAAACGCAGGGGACGGGTGAGGGCGGCGTGGACCCCGGCCTCGTCCAGCTCGGGTCCGACCAGAAGCTCGGGCGGGGTCCCCTTGAGGATGGCCGGGATGGAGCGGCAGATGGGGTGGGAGCGCAGCGTGTGCACGAGCCGCAGACCCCCGTCCGGTGGGAGGGCCGCATCCACCACGACCACGTCCGGGCGCAACTGCACCGCCTTCAGGTAGGCGGTGCGCGTGTCTGTGGACAGGGAGACCTGGTAGCCCGCCTGCCGCAGGGCCGCCTGGAGGATGGCCGTGACCTTCTCGCTGGCGTCGGCCAGGAGTAGGTGGACGGAAGACTTCCTCTTGCGCTTGGTGTTGGTGTTGGTGTTGGCCACTGTCGCCTGGGCCTAGTCGCTGGCCGCCGCCAGGGCGGCGGCCGCCTTCTGCAGGATGATGTCGTCCGGAGATGGCCGGGCAATGTAGCCCGCGATCCCCAGAGCCGCGGCCTTCCGGATGCGCTCGCGGTCCCGTACCGTGGTGCAGATGAGGACCGGCAGTTCGCGCAGCCGCGCGTCGGCTCGGACCGCCTCCAGGAGGACGAGGCCGTCCATGTCCGGGAGGGTCAGGTCCATGATCAGGAGGTCGGGGGGGACATCGCCGGCCATCTGGAGGGCCTCGGTGCCGCTCCCGGCGGTCACCACGCGCCACCCGCGCGAGGCGAGGAGCTTCATGAGGGCGATGCGCGACTCCGTCCGCTCGTCCAGGACCAGGACCGTGGACTTCCGGCCCGGCGCCGCGGCCAGCGCTGGCGCCTGGGCCGGTGGCGGTGCCGGTGCCGGTGGCGCCGCCAGCCTCCCCTGCAGCTCCTTGCGGAGCGCCTCCACCTCGGCCGCCAGGACCTCCGGACTCACCAGGGGGGGACGGGCCACGGTCTGGCCCAGGAGGAGGGTATCCAGGACCCCCTCCAGGACGCGGGCGTCAAAGGGCTGTCGGATCGAGGCCGTGTGGCCTCGGTCCGCCTCGTTCACCTCGAAGGGGTCCTCGCGGATGAGGACCAGGGGGATTCGCCCCCCGGCCCCTCCGGTCTCGACCATGGCCTCGTATTCGGCCAGCCGGTTCCGGTCGCTCAGCTCCACCAGGAGCAGGTCGACCGGCGAGTCGCCCCGGTCCTCGAGGCCCCGGAGGGTGTAGCCCTGGGCCTCCAGCTCCAGCCTGAGGAGGGAGGCGGCCCGGCGCCGCTCGTCCAGGTGCAGGATGGTCTTCGCGCGCGAGTGGGGGGTGTCCCGGGCCGGGGCGATCTCCGTGGCGCCCAGGCGCAGGAACTCCCGGAAGACGTTGACCTCGCGGAACACCGGCCCGAGGTCCTCCAGCCTCAGGCCCATCGGGCATGCGGCCGCCTGCCAGGCCTCCGCCGGGGGATCCACCAGGAAGCGGTCGCCGGCGGCGCCGATGCCCAGGGCCTTGGCCACCTGGTCGGCGAGACAGAGGACCTGGGCCAGGAGCAGGTCCTTCCCGCCCAGGGCCTCCCGCGCCCGTTCCGGCTCGTGGTGGTACAGGGTGGCGTCCCGGACGGAGCGGGGGAGGTTCCAGCGCTCCATGATGGTCTCGCCGATCTGGGCGTGGGTGAGGCCCAGGACCGAGCGCTCCGCGTCCAGGGTGCGGCAGTCGCCCTCCGCGGCGCGCTCCAGGACCTCCCAGTAGAGGTCCGGCCAGCACTCGTCCATGACCAGCTTGCCCATGTCGTGCAGGAGGCCCGCCACGAAGGCCTCCTCCGGGGCCGGGTGGCGGGCCCGCCTCGCCAGCTCGTGGGCCAGACAGGCCGCCAGGAGGCTGTGGAGCCAGAAGTCCAGCCGGTCGGAGGCGCGGCTCCGCCCCTCGCGGGGGAACATCTCCACCAGGGGCATGGCCAGGACCAGCCGTCGGGTCTCGCGGAACCCGATCCGGACAATGGCCTCTCCCATGTCGGAGATGGCCTTGCCCCGCCGGGCGAAGTGGACCGAGTTGGCCAGCTTGAGGAGGTTGCCCGTGAGGCCCGGGTCGCTGCGGATGCATTCGGCCAGGTCCCGGGCCCCGCTCTTCTGGTCGTCGGAGATGGCCAGGGCCCTCGCGACGACGAAGGGGAAGGCCGCGAGCTGGTTCACCCGGGCGCCGATCCGGAGGAGCTTGTCGCTGGGCATCGCCCCGGGGTCGCGGAGCAGCTCCTCGTCGGAGCGCGCCTCCGACTCCGCCAGGGGCGGTGGCCGGCCCGGGGCGGCCTGCCGGTCGTGGGAGGACCGCAGGATCGCCTCCAGCAGGGCCGACAGCGAGCCCCACTGGAGGGGCCGCCGCAGAGTGGCCGTGGCCCCGGCACGCTTCAAGGCCTCCTCCCAGCGCGGCTCGCCCGGGAGGCCCTTCAGCACGAGGGGGGTCCGCCGGCTCACGGGATGGCCCCGGAGCGCGACCGCCAGGCGGGCCCCCCCCTCCGGGGGGAGCTGGACATCGGCCACCACCACGTCGGGCCGGAGCTGCACCGCCTTCAGGTAGGCCACGCGGCTCGTGGCCGCCAGGGAGGCCTGGTACCCCGCCTGGCGCAGGGCCGTGGCGAGGATGGACGAGACCTTCGCGTTGCCGTCGGCCAGGAGCACGTGGGCCCGGCGCTGCGCGCGGTCCTGGGCGGACTTCATCAGGCGGGGTTATACCCCCGCCCCGAGGAATCTCCTACGCCTTCTGGCTCGACCGGGCGCCCACGACCTTGGCGGCGCGGGCGAGGAGCTCCCGCGGGTCGGCCGGCTTGGCCAGATAGCCCGCGACGCGGAGGGCGGCCGCCGCCCGGATGCTCTCCTTCTGGGTGTCGGCGGTGAGGACGAGGACCGGGACCCGGCGCAGCCGCTCCTCGGAGCGCATGGTGCCCAGGACCTCGAGGCCGCCCATGATGGGCATACGGAGGTCCAGGAGGACCAGGTCCGGGGGCTCCCGCATCATGACCTGGAGCGCCACGACCCCGCTGTCGGCCGTGGCCACGCGGTAGCCCCCCGAGAGGAAGACCCGCTGCAGGGCTTCGCAGACCGAGGCCTCGTCGTCCACCACGAGGATCAGGGGCGGTACGCCGCCCGCGCGCCCCGGGGCCCGCGGGGGCGTCGTGGTGGGGGCGGCGCCGGGGGAGGATCCCGAGGGCTCCACCAGGGCCGGGACGGTCGCCGAGGCGCGGGGGGGGCCGTCCGCGGCGTCCGGGGAGGCCGGGGCGGCG
>JACQVX010000214.1 GCA_016209495.1 Planctomycetota bacterium | reverse complement strand
CGCGGGGACCGGGGGGACGCCGGCGTCGGGGACCATCTTCATCGACCCGGTCATCGCCTCCAGCGGGCCGCAGCGTTTCAACGTGAGCCAGGCGGACGAGGCGATGAAGCAGGTCACCATCACCATGCGCTCCTTCTGCACCACCGGGACGGTGATCTCCGCGGCCAACGACGTGCGCATCCGCATCCCTTCCACGTTCAACATGAGCTGGGACACGGGCCTCACCACCGCCACCATCGGCGGGGCGGCCTCGGCCAAGGTCTCCACCAGCGTGACCTACGAGGACGTCAACAAGACCCTGGTCCTGGACATCACGTCCGACCTGGCCGCCGGCGACGTCTTCACCGTGGACGCCCTGGAGTTCACGGGCTTCAGCGCCGTATCCAGCGCCGACTACCTGGAGCTGGAGGCCCTGAACGACGGCAACGTGGTGGACGAGGACGACAGCCGCAGCCAGTCCAACAACCGGGCCAAGGTCATCGAGGTCTATACCGAGGTGGACCTGGTGGAACTGCGCGCCACCGCCGGCGACGGGGCGGTCCTGGTGGAGTGGGAGACCGGGAGCGAGCTGGAGAACCTGGGCTTCCACCTCTACCGCAGCCAGGACCCTACGGCGGGCTATCGCCTCCTGAACGCCCGGCTCGTGGGCGGCCTGGGGAACTCGGTCCTGGGCGGCCGCTACTACTTCATCGACCGCACCGCCACGAACGGGACGCGCTGGTTCTACCTCCTGGAGGACGTGGAGACCACGGGCCGCTCGCGGCTCCACGGCCCCACGAGCGCCCTGCCCCTGGCGGCGGCCTGGTTCGCCACGCCGGACCCGGCGCTCCACGACGGGTCCGGGGAGGCCACGGGCGACGCCGTGAGCCCGGAGGATCCCCCGCCGGGCGGACCGGACCCGCCGCAGGGACGTGCCCTCGACCGGGACGTCACCCTGGTGGAGGAGGGCCCCGGGGGACTGCTCCTCGTGATCCGGCCGCCAGCGCCGGTCTGGGGCGAGTCGGTGGAGGGCGCGACCCGCTGGGAGACGGTCTCCATGGACGGCTACGCCTCCCTGGCCGAGACGGGACGGCCCTGCCTGCCCACCAAGGGGGTCCTGCTCCCCGCCGGCGAGGCGGAGCGCATGGTGGTGGAGGTCCTGCGGGAGAAGGTCCGGGAACGCCGCCCCCTGGGCCGCGTGGAGCGGGCCCGGCCCCTGGAGGCGGTGACGGCCGAGGGCGCCCCGGCCGCCGCGGCCACGGCGGAAGAGGTCGCGGCCACGGCGGTGGTCCTGCGCCGCCGGCCCATGGACGTCCGGCCCGCCAGCGGCTCGCCCCTGGGGGGGGACGGCTCGCCGGGCCGCGGGAAGGGGAGCGCCGACGCCCCCGAGGGACCGGCCCGGGACGCGGGTCGGTGGCAGCCCCGGTTCTACCCGGAGGCCACGGCCCGGGCCGGGGGGATCCTGGACGGCGGTACCGTCCGGCTCGGGCGCCTGGTCATCCATCCCGTGCTCTACGACGAGCGCTCCGGGGTCGCCGTGGCCTACGAGGAG
This sequence comes from Planctomycetota bacterium, assembly GCA_016209495.1. GTDB lineage: Bacteria > Planctomycetota > JACQVX01 > JACQVX01 > JACQVX01 > JACQVX01. The sequence continues at coordinate 11,425 of JACQVX010000214.1, read as the reverse complement.
CTGGTGGTCCGCGTGCGCTTCGAGGGGGTCCGGCGCCCGCCGGCCGAGGAGCCGGGGCCGGCCCTGGAGACCCAGTGGGCCCTCGCGCGGCGTCCCGCCCTCAAGCTCGCCGTGGCCGGGAGCGGCCTCTGCCGTCTGGGGCGAGCGGATCTGGCGGCCGCCGGCTTCGACCTCTCCGCCGACCCGCGCCGCTGGCGGCTTTACCGCGAGGGGAGGGAGCTGGCCATCCGGGTGGAGGGGGAGGCCGACGGCGTCTTCGACGAGGGGGACCTGGTATGGTTCCACGCCCCGGGCCACGAGGACATCTACTCGGCCACCGACTGCCTGTGGCTCGTGGCCGGCGAGGGCATGGGCCTCCGGGCCCAGGCGCGCGGGGCCGATCCCACCGGCGTCCCCGGCGGCCCCACGGACCACCTGGAGACCCGCGTCTTCAAGACCCCGCGCTACTACGGGGCCACGGTCCACGGGGACCCCGCCAGGGACCGGTGGTACTGGGACTCCCTCTCCTCCACCTTCCAGAACCCCCGGACCCTCGCCCTGGCCCTGGACGCGGTGGCGCCGGTGGCCGACGGGGGCCTCGTGCGCTACGTCCTCCAGGGCCGCATCGACAGCCCTGCGCCGGGGGAGGACCACCACACCCGGGTCAGCCTGAACGGTCAGCCCATCGACGACGTCCGCTGGGACGGCGCGGCCGAACTCGACCGCCGGGTCAGCGTCCCGCGGGCCCTCCTCCTGGAAGGGGCGAACACCATCACCTTCGAGATCGTCCGCGACACCCCCATCGTCTTCGACGCGATCTGGCTGGAGCGCGTGGAGCTCACCTGGTGGCGCTCGCTCCAGGCCCGCTCGGACGAGCTGGACTTCCTCGCCGCGGCCGCGGGGGCCGTGGAGGTGTCGGGCTTCGGCGGCCCGGACGTGGTGGTCTGGGACGTGACGGATCCGGCGCGGCCGGCGCCCCTGGGCGGGGCCGTGGTCCTCCCGGACGGCACGGGGACGAACGCGGTCCGCTTCGCGGCCCAGGCGGGCCACCGCTACCGGGCGGCGCGCGCGTCCTCCCGCGTCCGGACCCCGCCGGCGCGCCTCAACCGGCCGAGCCGGCTCCACGAGTCCTCGAACCAGGCCGACTGGATCGCCGTGGCCCCGGCGGCCCTCCTGGGTACCCCCCCCGACCCCCTTGCCGCCCTGGCGGCCCACCGCCGCGCCCGGGGCCTCACGGCCATGGTGGTGGACCTGGAGGACGTCCTGGACGAGTTCTCGTACGGGCGCATGGACGCATTCGCGATCCGGGCCTTCGTCCGGCGTGCCCTGGGCGCCTGGACGGCCCCCGCCCCGCGCTACCTCCTCTTGGCCGGGGACGGGACCTACGACTACCGGGACTACCTGGGTCGCGGCGGCCACGCCTTCCACGTCCCGGCACCCCCGGTGGACACGGAGTTCTTCGTGACAGCCACGGACCACCCCTTCGAGGCGGTCCTGGGCGAGGACGCGGTCCCGGACCTGGCGGTGGGCCGCATCCCGGCGGCCAGCCTGACCGACCTGGAGCGCGCGGTGGCCAAGACCATCGCCTACGAGACGGCCCCCCCGGGGGAGGCCTGGCAGCGCCGGGCCCTGCTCCTGGCGGACTACCGGAACGAGGGCTACTTCGCGCGGACCAGCGATGCCCAGGCCGCCCTGCTCCGGGGGCGGGGGATGGAGGTGGAGCGCCTGGACGGGGCGAGCGGCGCCGCGGCGACGGCGGTGCGCGCACGGCTCCTCTCGGCGGTGGACGAGGGGCTCCACCTCGTGGGCTTCCAGGGCCACGGGTCCACGGACTACTGGACCGTCGAGAAGCTCCTCCGGGCCTCCGACGCGTCCGTGGCCGCCAACGGGTCGCGCCTCCCACTCATCGTGGCCGCCAACTGCTACACGGGGGGATTCACCAACCCCTACCTGCGGGGCCTGGGAGAGGCCTACGCCGTGGCCCCCGCCGGGGCGGTGGCCTGCTGGATGCCCGCGGGGAAGCTGGGCGTCTCGGGCCAGGTCCTGCTCACGGAGGCCTTCTACTCCGTGGTCTTCGAGGAGGGCGTGCGCGAGCTGGGGACGGCGGTGCGCCTGGCCAAGACCCGCCTGGCCGCCGGGTCCGCGGACCGCCCGGACTACGATGACGTGTCCCGGACCTTCGTCCTCCTGGGCGACCCGGCGCTGAGGTTGCGGTAGGTCAGGCCCGCCGCATGCCGCGGCGGGCTTCCTCCAGGAGGGCCTCCAGGGCCTCCTCCAGGCGGCGCCGGGGCGTCCAGCCCAGGGCGCGCAGGCGGGACGAGTCCCCGACCACCACCGTCGTGTCCGTGGGGCGTCCACGGCCCGGGTCGGTCTCCACGCGGACAGGGACCGTGGCTCGCGCCAGGTACCAGGCCAGGACGTCTCCTACCCGGCGGGCCTCGCCGGAGGCCACGTTGTAGACCGCGCCGGGCTCCCCGTGCTCGGCCAGGAGCAGGTAGGCGTCCACCACGTCCAGGACGTGGAGGAAGTCGCGCCGCGTCTCCAGGTTCCCCACCCGCACCACGGGGTCCGCGCGGCCCACCTCGATGGCCGCCACCTGGTGGGCCCAGTCGGAGCACACGAAGCGGGTCCCCTGGCCCGGGCCCGTGTGGTTGAAGGGCCGCACCCGGATGACCGGCAGGCCATAGTTCCGGAAGTACTGGTAGCCCATCAGGTCCGCGGCCGCCTTGGCCACCCCGTAGGAGTTCGTCGGGGCCAGGGGCGCGTTCTCGTCCAGGGGCTGCCCCCCGGCCGGGGACCCGTAGACGTCGCCGGTGGACACCAGGATCAGCCGGGGTGGCTTGCGCATGGCGCGCAGGGCCTCCAGGACCACGAGCGAGCCCATGGCGTTGACGCGGAAGGTGAGGGTGGGGGCGTCGATGGATGCGGCCACGGAGGCCACCCCCGCCAGGTGGAAGACCAGCTCCGGGCGGGTCGTGGCCAGCGTATAGGCCACCTGGTCCGGGTCCGTCACGTCGCAGCGCTGCAGGCAAACCCGGCCCGCGGCCTCCCCCATGCGGGACGCCATGGCGGGATTCGGGACCGCCCCGTGCACCTCGTCGCCTCGAGCGAGCAGGGCCTCGGAGAGGTGCGACCCCACGAAGCCCGTCGCCCCGGTAATCAGGACGCGCACGGGGTCTAGGCCCGCGCCCCCGCGTGCGCCTCTGCGGCTACCCGGTCCATGTCCGCCTCGACCATGAGACGGACCATCTCCTCGAATCCCACCCGGGGCTTCCACCCCAGCCGATCCCGCGACCGGGTCGGGTCGCCCAGGAGGCTGTCCACCTCCGCCGGGCGGATGAGGGAGGGGTCCGAGCGCACGTGGCGCCGCCAGTCCAGACCCGCGACCCCGAAGGCGCACTCCACGAGCTGCCTCACCGTGTGCTGCACGCCGGTGGCGATGACGTAGTCGCCGGGCTCCCGTTGCTGGAGCATGCCCCACATGGCCCGGACGTAGTCCGGGGCGTAGCCCCAGTCCCGGCGTGCCTCCAGGTTGCCCAGCCGCAGCTCGTCGGCGACCCCGAGCTTGATGCGAGCCACCGCGTCGGTGACCTTCCGGGTCACGAACTCCTTCCCCCGCCGGGGGCTCTCGTGGTTGAAGAGGATCCCGCTCACCGCGAAGACCCCGTAGGACTCGCGGTAGTTCACCGTGATGAAGTGTCCGTAGACCTTGGCTACCCCGTACGGGCTGCGGGGGGAGAAGGGGGTCCTCTCCCCCTGGGGCGGCGGGGAGTTGCCGAACATCTCGCTGGAGGAGGCCTGGTAGAAGCGGATGCCCGGGTCCACCAGCCGCACCGCCTCCAGCACCCGCGTGACCCCCAGGGCGGTGAACTCGCCCGTGAGCAGGGGCTGGCGCCAGGACGTGGGGACGAAGGACTGGGCCGCCAGGTTGTAGATCTCCGTGGGGCGCACCTGGCGGATCACGTCCACCAGGGAGAGCTGGTCCAGGAGGTCGGCCTGGTGCAGGGTCAGCCGGTCCTTGAAGGACGCGATGCGTTCGAAGCGCTCGGTGCTGGACCTGCGGACGATGCCGTGGACCTCGTAGGACTCCTCCAGGAGCAGCTCGGACAGGTAGGAGCCGTCCTGGCCGGTGATGCCCGTGATGAGCGCGACGCGCCTCTCTCCCATGAGCGGCCTCCTCGTGGCGGTGCGTGATTCTAGTCAGGGCATGGTGCGGGACAATGGATTTTGGATGTCCCCACGGCTAGCATGGCTGCAGACGTCGGCGGCATTGCCCCGGAGAACCCTCGCTGTCCCAGATGATCGAGCCCAGGCCGCGCCTGCGCGACCGCGCCATCCTCGTCGGCGCGGTCCCGAAGAGGGGGCCCATCGGGCTGGACGAGCCCCTGGAGGAGCTGGCCCTGCTGGCCCGGACCCTGGGGCTCACGGTCCTGGAACGCGTGATCCAGCGCATGGACCGGCCCCGGCCGCGGAGCTTCTACGGGCGCGGCAAGGTGTCGGAACTGGCCGAACGGGCCCGCGCCCTGGGGGCCGACGTCATCATCAGCGACTGCAACCTCGCCCCGGCCCAGGTCCGGAACCTGGAGCGGGAGACGGGGGTGCGGGTGGCCGACCGCACGGAGCTGATCCTGGATATCTTCGCCAGCCACGCCCGCACGCGCCAGGCGAGGCTCCAGGTGGAGCTGGCCCAGATGGAGTACGCCCTGCCCAGGCTCCGGCGCATGTGGACGCACCTGGAGCGCATCGAGGGCGGGACCGGGGCCACCGGGGGCCCGGGGGAGAAGCAGCTCGAGCTGGACCGCCGGATGATCGAACGGCGCATCGCGGACCTGCGCCGCGAGCTGGAGGTCCTGGAGGCCCGGCAGGGGCGCACGGCGCAGGCCCGTTCCGGGGAGTTCCGCGTCGCCCTGGTGGGCTACACCAACGCGGGGAAGTCCACCCTGCTGAACCGGCTCACCCACGCGGACGTCCTCGTGGCGGACCAGCTCTTCTCGACCCTGGACACGAGGACGCGCGCCTGGCGCCTGGGCGGGGCAGGTCGGGTCCTCGTCTCCGACACGGTGGGCTTCGTGCGGAACCTGCCCCACCACCTGGTGGCCTCCTTCCACGCCACCCTGGAGGAGGTGAGGCAGGCGGACCTGCTTGTGCACGTGGTCGACGCCTCCGCCCGCGACCCGGAGGCCCAGATCGCCGCGGTCCAGGGGGTGCTGCGAGAGATCGGTTGCGACGGCCACCCCACCCTCCCCGTCTTCAACAAGTGCGACGCCGTGGACCGGGTGGACCTGAACTACCTCCGGGGCGCCCACCCGGACGGGGTCTTCATCTCCGCCCGGGGTGGCGCGGGCATCGAGGACCTGGCCGGGGCGGTGCGCGCCACGGTGGACCGCCACCGCGTCGAGGTGGAGCTGAGGCTCCCCCTCGGCGACGGGCGTCCCATGGCCTTCCTGGAGGCCCGCGGGCAGGTCCTCCGGCGCGACTACGGCGCGACCCACGTCACGGTCCGGGCCCGGCTCCTCCCCAGGGACCTGGGGCCGCTGCGGGAGGGCTCGGGACTGATTCTCGGGGGGGCGGCCTCGGAAGAGCCCCCCCCCCGATTCCCCCCCCCTGGTCCATGACGGGTCCATAGCGCCCATGGGTGGCCTCCCCGGGTATCGACGGGCCCTCGGGTCCCTCCTGGCGGCGGCCGGCGTCGCCGGCCTGGCCTGGGGCTGGCCACTCGTGGCCCAGGAGGCCCCGGTGGGCGGCGAGGCGGCCTCCGGCCGGCCCATGGAGGAGCGCTCCCGCGCCGGCGGCACCCCCGAGGCGGCTCGCGCCGTGGAGCGCGGCCTGGCCTATCTGGCCCGCCAGCAGAGCCCCACCACCGGGAGCACAGGCGGGAGCCCCTACACGGAGGCCACCACCTCCCTGGCGGGCCTGGCCTTCCTGGCCGGCGGCGCCGGCTTCATCCGGGGTGCCCCCATCGCCCACCCAGGGAGGCCCGACGGGGAGACCTCCGACGGGGAGGTGGTGGCGGGCTGTCTGCGCTACGTGGTGGGGATCACCGACGAGGAGACCGGCTTCGTGAGCGCGGGGGAGCGCGGCGAGGACCGGCCCGGTCGCATGCACGCCCACGGCTACGCCACCCTCTTCATGGCGGAGTCCTACGGGAACGTGCCCACACGGCTGCAACCCAGGCTGGCGGGGCGGCTGCGGGCCGCCGTGCAGCTCATCCTCGACTCCCAGACGGAGCGGGGGGGCTGGGGCTACCGGAACGCCGCGGACCGGGGCTTCCGGCGGGAGACCGCGGACGATGAGGGCTCGGTGACCGTGACCATGGTCCAGGCCCTCCGGGCGGCGCGCGACGCCGGGGTAGATGTCCCCGCGGAGCGCATCGAGGCCGCCCTGGACTACCTCCGGCGCTCCTGCGTGCGCACCGAGGGGGCCTTCCGGTACTCCCTCTCCATGGGGGTGGACCGGACCTCCTACGAGCTGACGGCCGCGGCGGTCTCCACCCTGAACGCCGCCGGGGTCTACGAATCCGAGGAACTGCGCCTGGGGTTGCGCTACCTCCTGGGCGCCCTGCGGCGGGTGGAGAACCCCTGGCGCGCTGCGGCCACCTTCGAGTGGTACGGGAACCTCTATGCCGCGCAGGCCTTCCATCAGGCCGGCGGGGAGTACTGGGAGCGCTACTACCCCGGCGTGAGGGACCACCTGGTGCGCGAGCAGCGCCCGGACGGCCACTGGGAGAACGAGCAGAGGGGGCACGAGTACGCCACTGCCGTGGCGATCCTGATCCTGCGGCTGCCCCTGGGCTACCTCCCGATCTTCCAGCGATAGGCCGGCCACCGGAGATCGCGAGCCCGTGTTGACGGCCATCTGCCGACAGCCTAGAATCGCCGGCGCTGCACGCCCTCGCCGCGTCTCGGCGGGGGAGGTCTGGGGGTGATGGAAGAACGGCTCCTGTGGGGGGCCGGGGCCCTGTCCCTGGCCGCCAGCGTCCTCTTCTCCCTTGCGGAAGGGGCGCTCCTGGAATTCTCGCGTACCCGGCTCGAGGAGATGGTCGGCGAGGCCCGTCGCGAGCGGTTCCGCCGCTATCTGGACCGCTACGACAGCATCTTCCTCACCACGGTCACCCTGGACAAGCTGGCCAACGTCACCATCGCCCTGGCGGCCACGGTCCTGGCGCTCCGGGTCTATCGCGTGGAGCAGGTGTGGGCCTTCCTGGCCGCCTTCTTCCTGGTCTCCACCGTCGTGATCGTCTTCGGCGAGGCCCTGCCGAGGGCCCTGGGCCACCATCGGGCCGAGGGGATCCTCTCGCTCCTGTTGCCGGGCCTCCACGGGCTGAGCCGGGTGTTGCGCCCCTTCGTCTGGCCCCTGGAGGCCCTGAGCATGGGCCTCGCCCGGCTGGCGGGTGCGCGGACGGAGTCGCCCCAGGAGGCGGCGGCCGAGGAGATCCTGGACGCGGTGGAGGAGGGCGTGGGGGAGGGGGCCATCGAGAAGGCCGACGCCTCCATGATCGAGAGCATCATCGAGTTCAAGGACGTGTCCGTGGCCGAGGTGATGACGCCCCGGACGGAGATGCTCGCGGTGGACGCCTCCATGCCGCTCTCGGAGGTGGTGCAGGTCCTCACGAAGAGGGGGCGCCCCTCCCGCATCCCGGTCCACGACGGGACCCCGGACCGCATCGTGGGGGTGCTCTACGTCAAGGACCTCCTGGGCCTCTGGGGGGGCCAGGCCCAGGGGAAGACGGCGCGGGACGTGTGCCGGAGGCCCTACTTCGTCCCCGCGTCCAAGCGCATCGCGGACCTGTTCGAGGAATTCCGGGCGAAACACGTCCACTTCGCCGTGGCCCTGGATGAGTACGGCGGCACCGCGGGCATCGTCACCATCGAGGACATCCTCGAGGAAATCGTGGGCGAGATCCGCGACGAGTACGAGGCGGCCCTGGAGCAGCCCTTCCGCCGGGTGGACGAGCACACCGTGGAGCTGAGCGCCCGGGTGCCCATCGAGGACATCAACGAGGCCCTCGGGATCCGGATCCCCGAGGACGACGGCTTCGAGACCGTGGGCGGCTTCATCTTCAACAGCATGGGGAAGGTCCCCGCCGCCGGGGAGACCTACGTCCACGAGAACCTGGAGTTCCGCATCCTGGACGCGGACGAGCGCCGCATCGGGCGAGTTCGCCTCCTGGTGCGGGATTCCTGAACCGCGGGCCGTGGCGCAGGGCCGCGTCAGCGCCGAGGCCCTGGTCATCCGGACCGTGGACTTCAGCGAGACCAGCCGGGTGGTCACCCTCTTCTCGAGGGAGAGGGGGAGGGTGGGGATCCTGGCCAAGGGGGCGCGTCGGGAGCGGAGCCCCTTCCTGGGCAGCCTGGAACTTGCGACCTGCGTGCGGGTCTGCTACATCCCGTCCCCCCGGATGGGCCTGGGCACCCTTACCGCCTGCGACGTGACGGAGGCCCACCGGGGGCTCGGTCGCTCCCTGGATCGCTACTACGGGGCCTGCGTGGTCCTGGAGGTCCTGCGCGGGCTGGAGGCGGACGAGGACCCGTCGCCGGGACTCTACGACGCGGCCCGCGCGGCCCTGGGGGACCTGTCCGAGGGGCGCCCCGCGGCGGTGGCCCTCCTGGCCTTCCTGGCCCGGGCCGTGCGGGCGGCGGGCTTCGAGCCCCGACTGGATGCCTGCGCCCATTGCGGCGGGGCCCTGGACGGGGGGGAGGACCTGGCCTACAGCGCCTTGGCCGGGGGCATGGTGTGCCCGCCCTGCGAGCCCACCGACGTCGGGGTCGTGCGGGTGGCTCGGGGGGCCATCCCGGTGCTCGCGAGCCTGGGAGGCGGCGTGCGGCGGCTGGAGAGGGTCAGGGTGCCGGGTCGGCTACGGGTGGACCTGGGGCGGCTCCTCTCGACCCACCTGGTCCACGTGACGGAGAGGGAGTTTCGCATGAGACCGTATCTCGAGCGGATCCTGGCCGAGGGGGGCGAAGCGGGGAAGGGACCCCGGTGTTGAGCCCCTGCGCGGCGCTGGCCCTCGTCCTCGCCTCGGGGTGGTTCCACCGGGCCCCGGAGCGTCCCGCGGAGGACCTGCTCGCCGGAGTCCGGCTCCGGTTCGAGGGAGGGCGCCACGAGGCGGCCCGGCGCCGCGCGGATCGGCTGCTCGCCGCCTGGCCCGATTCGCCCCTGGCGGAGGAGGCCTCCTTCCTCGCCGCCGAGGCCGCCTTCTTCCTGGACGACTACCCGGACGCCTACCGCCGCTACGAGGAGCACCTCCAGCGCTACCCGGACTCGGGGCACTCCGCCCGCGCCGTGGAGCGCGAGCACCAGATCGGCTCGGCCTACGTCCATGGCACCCACGAACGGCGCTTCCTCTGGATGCGCTTCTCCCGCGCTGGGGAGGGGCTGGAGGTCCTGGAGCGGGTCGTCACCCGCTATCCCTACGAGGAGTTCTCCGACGACGACCAGTTCCTGGTCGCCACCTACCACTACGACCGCGGCGACTACCTGGAGGCGCGCTACGCCTTCCAGGAACTCCTGGACCGTTTCCCCGAGAGCGAATGGGCCGGGATCGGCCGCTACCGGCTGGCCCTGTGCATCCTCAGCGAGAGCCAGGGCATCGAGTACGACCAGACCCCCATCGAGGAGGCGACCCAGGAGCTTCGCACCTACGTGTCGCGCTTCCCCGGCGGCAATAAGGCGGCGGAGGCCCGCGGGAAGCTGGCGGAGATGGCCGAGGTGCGGGCCCAGGAGCGCTACCGCATCGCCCGCTTCTACCTGCGGGAGGGGCGGCACCGATCCGCCAGCATCTACCTGGCCTCCATCGTGGCGGACTACGGCGGGACCCGTTGGGCCGAGCGCGCCCGTTCCGAGCTGCCGGAGGTGGAGCGGCTGGCCCGGGAGGGGGAGGAGAGCCAGCGGGAGCTGCCGCCCCTGCCGGGCGAGGCGCCGGCCGAGGCCTTCCCCGCCGACGCCATCCGGGGTTGGCGGGACTGAGCCCGCTGCGCTGCCTCGTCTGGGCAGCCGCGGCGCTCGTCCCCTGTACGGGCGGCTGCGGATACCGGACGGGCTTCGATCGGCTGCCGGGGGTGCGCACCCTGGCGGTGCCGGTCTTCGAGAACCGGACGGAGCCCTACCGCAGGGAGGTGGAGGTGGACCTCACCGTGGCGGTGGTCCGGGAGCTGCAAGCCCGGACGCCTTACTCGGTGGTGGATCGGCCCGAGGAGGCGGACGCGGTCCTCCTGGGGGAGCTCGTGGGCTTCACCGAGACGCCGCTGGTGGTGGACCGCAGCGACCGGGTCGTGGAGACCAGCCTCGGCCTCACGGTCCGGCTGACCCTGGTGGAGGTGGCCACCGGTCGCACCTATTTCGAGGGGCGGGTGGTCTCGGACGCCGAAACCGTCCGGGTGTCCCGGGGGGAGAACCTGGACCTGGCGCGGCGGGAGGCCCTGCGGGAGATCGCCGAGCGGGTGGTGTTCGAGCTGGAGATGGGCTGGGAGTAGGGGAGGCGCCCAGGCCCCCGGTTACGTGCAGGTGCGGGTGGACGTGACGCGGACGCCCACGCCCACGCCCACGCCCACGCCCGAGAGCCATCCCCCGCCCCCGACGGGACGGGTCCCGAGCCCCGAGATCACCTGTCGCGGGGGGGCGGTGTCTCACGCAGTGATTCCTTCACGACTCCTATGACTCGCCCCGGGGCACCTGGGCGGGTATCCTGGACCGCGGTCCGGACGGGAGGAGACGGCCATGGCGGAGGAAAGGAAAGGGCGGGGGCGCGCCTCGGCGCCGCATCGCAGGCGCAATCTCCTGATCCCGCTGGCGATCCTGGCGGTCGTCGTCCTCCTGGTGAGCGTGTCCGGACCGGGGCTCCAGGGCGAGGGGCCCCTGACGGTGGAGGACTACCACAAGGCCCTCCACGACTACCGCGTGGAGCGGGTCAGTTTCCAGGAGGGCACCGGCAAGGCGGACGTGCGCCTCATCGAGAGGAAGGGGACCACCGAGGAGAGGGTCGTGGCCCGCCGCGTGACCTTCTGGAAGGACAGCGTCGAGGGCGAGATCGCCGGCATCGAGGCCCTCATCGCCAAGGACCCGGAAAGCTTCCCCACCCGCTACGAGGTGGAGCCCTCCAACACCTTCCTCACCACCATGGTCCTCACCGTGGGGCCCTGGCTCCTCTTCTTCGGCCTCCTCTGGTTCTTCGTGTTCCGGCAGATGAAGAACCAGGGGCCCGGCGGCGGGGTCCTCTCCTTCGGGAAGAGCCGCGCCAAGCTCGCCACCAAGGAGAACACGGGCGTCACCTTTGCCGACGTGGCGGGCATCGACGAGGCCAAGGATGAGGTGAAGGAGATCGTCGAGTTCCTCAAGAACCCGCAGAAGTTCCAGAAGCTGGGCGGGCGCATCCCTCGCGGGGTGCTCCTGGTGGGGCCGCCGGGGACCGGCAAGACGCTCCTGGCCAAGGCCATCGCCGGCGAGGCGG
>JACQVX010000217.1 GCA_016209495.1 Planctomycetota bacterium | reverse complement strand
GGCCAGGGCCCCGGCGCCTGGGGGGGTGGCTCGCCCCCGACCGCCAGCAGGCCGCCGGGGCCCTGGCCCTGGTCCTGGCCTCGACGGGTCTCGCCCTCGTGGGACCCTGGCTCATCGGGCGGGCCGTGGACGCGGTCCTGTCCGCTCGGACCCGGGAACTGGCCTGGGTGGCCGCCGCCTTCCTGGCCGCGGAGGTGGTCCGCTTCGGCGCCGCCTTCGCCCAGACCTACCTCATGCAGTGGATCGGCCAGCAGGTCATGCACGACCTCCGGACGACGCTCTACGCCCACCTGCAAGGCCTGCCGGTGGCCTTCTTCGACCGGCACCCGGTGGGGAGGCTCGTCACCCGCCTCACCAACGACGTGGGGGCCCTGGGGGAACTCTTCGGCTCCGGGCTCGTCGTCATGGCGGGGGACCTGTTCCTCGTGGCCGGGATCGCCTCCGTCCTGGTGGTCCTGGACCCGTGGCTGGCCGTGGTCGCCCTGGGGGCCGTCCCGGTCCTCGTCGTGGCGGTGGCCTTCTTCCGCGGGCGCATGCGCGTGGCCTTCCGCGAGGTGCGCGCCCGGCTGGCCCGGATCAACGCCCACATCGCGGAGAACGTGAACGGTGTGCGGGTGGTCCAGGCCTTCCACCACCAGGCTGCCAACGAGCGGCACTTCGCGCGCATCGGCGAGGAGCACCTCGCGGCGGCCCGGCGCACCGTCACCTACCACGCCGTCTTCCACCCGCTGGTCAAGGCGATCTCGGCCGCCTCCGTGGGTCTCCTGATCGCCCTCGGGGGGTTGGACGTCCTGGACGGCCGGATCGCCCTGGGGGTCCTGGTGAGCTTCATCATGTACAGCCACCACTTCTTCCAGCCCATCCAGGAGCTGAGCGAGAAGTACACTATCCTCCAGGCGGCCATGGCCAGCGCGGAGCGGGTCTTCAAGCTCCTGGACGAACGCTCCGAGCTGCCGGAGCCCTCCTCCCCGGTCCCGGTCCCGGCGCGGCTGCGCGGCGAGATCGAGTTCCGTGCAGTGGGCTTCGCCTACCAGCCGGGGAGGTCCGTCCTGCGCGGGGTCTCCTTCCGCGTGGCCCCGGGGGAGTGCCTGGCGGTGGTGGGCCTGACCGGGGCCGGGAAGTCCACCCTGATCCACCTCCTCTCGCGTCTCTACGACGTGCAGTCGGGCCAGGTCCTGGTGGACGGCATCGACGTGCGGGCCTACCCCCAGCGGGAGCTACGAGCTCGCATCGGGGTGATCCTCCAGGACGTCTTCGTCTTCGCGACGACCGTGCGGGAGAACGTCCGCCTGGGAGACGAGTCCGTGGATGACGACCGGGTGCGGGCGGCCCTGGCGAGGACCCGCGCGGACCGTTTCGTGGATGCCCTCCCGGGCGGCCTGGACCAACCCATGGACGAGCGGGGGGCCACCCTCTCCACCGGCCAGCGGCAGCTCCTGGCCTTCGCCCGGGCCCTGGCCCACGACCCCTCCATCCTGGTCCTGGACGAGGCGACCTCGAACATCGACCTGGAGACCGAGCGGCACATCCAGGAGGCCACGGCCCAGGTGGTGCGGGGTCGCACCTCCATCGTCATCGCCCACCGGCTGAGCACCGTGCGTCACGCGGACCGGGTCCTGGTGATGCACCACGGGGAGGTCCGCGAGATCGGGACGCACCGGGAGCTGCTGGCCGCGGGTGGGCTCTACGAGCGGCTCTGCCGGCTGCAGGAGCGCTCGGCGAGCGAGTAGCGACCCGCCGCATCGCCCGCCCTTCCCTTCCCGAGACCCGCATTCCTTCCAGGGGTGTGTCTCCCATCGGCGTCCGCTGTGTCTGCCCGGCGTCGGCCAAGCCGCTGCACTTCCACAAAATTCAAAGCGACGAGTGCCCTCTCCGCCACCGGGGCCGGCGCAAGACCGAGGTGCGCTTCCTGGGCGGTGGCCGGCTCGAGTTCGCCATGCCCTATCTCAGCGTGACCAGGGAAGGACAGCCCGGTCGCAGGCGCGGTGTGGGGCGCCGCGGGGAGGCGGGCGGCGGCTTGTATCCGGTGCTGGAGGTGTCCGGAACTCCTGGCTAGATGCTCCCCAGCAAGGAAGCGGGTCATGGGGGAATCCTGTTGTCACGCGACCACCATCACCGTCAGAAACGGGACATATTGCGCGAGGAAGCGGCGCTACACTCGGACTCCTGCGTGGTCGATGCGGGGGACTCCGGACAGGGGTCGATGAGAATGTAGTTCTTATGCTGATCCGCATAACATGGCGGAGTCAATGGATGGGTCATCCGCACAGCATTGACCGGAAAGGGGTTATTATGCATTTGGCAGAACATCCAAAGGCGTCATATGCGTACTGGAACGAGGAATCCCGCATCTTATACGGGTCCATCCAATCATTGTTAGGCGTCAGAAAATGGGCTCCTCTCGATTTCCCGTAACCATGCGGATCACAGGGGCACCATGGCCCAGGGGTTCTCGGGCAGGGAGCAGCGTTGGAAGATCTTGAGCTTGTAGTACTCGGGGTCACGGAAGCCGCGCGC
>JACQVX010000216.1 GCA_016209495.1 Planctomycetota bacterium | reverse complement strand
TTGCCCTCGCGGGTGCGCTCCCCCACGCCGGCGAAGACCGAGAAGCCCCCGTGCCGCGTGGCCACGTTGTTGATCAGCTCCTGGATGAGGACCGTCTTGCCCACCCCGGCGCCGCCGAAGAGGCCCGTCTTTCCGCCGCGGGTGTAGGGGGTGAGGAGGTCCACCACCTTGATGCCGGTCTCGAAGACCTCCTTCTTGGGCTCGATGGCCCCGAAGGCGGGGGCCTCGCTGTGGATGGGCCGGCGCTCCTTCACCTCCACCGGGCCCCGCTCGTCGATGGGGTCGCCCAGGAGGTTGAAGACGCGCCCCAGGGTGCAGTTCCCCACCGGGACGGTGATGGGCCCCGCGGTGTCCCTGATGGACTGGCCCCGCACCAGGCCGTCGGTGGAGTCCAGGGCCACGGCCCGCACCCGGTTGCCCCCCAGGTGCTGCTGCACCTCGGAGACGAGCCTGCGCCGCCGGCCCTCGGCCTCCTGGATCTCCGTCTCCAGGGCGTTGTGGATCTCCGGGAGGTGGCCCTTCTCGAACTCGGCGTCCAGGGTGGCGCCGATGACCTGGACGATGCGTCCCTCGTTCATGGTATCCATAATCCTCAATTCAGGGCCGCGGCCCCGCCGACGATCTCCGCGATCTCCTGGGTGATCTGGGCCTGCCGGGCCCGGTTGTAGCGCTGGGTCAGGAAGCGGACCATCTCGTCCGCCGCGTCCGTGGCCTGCTTCATGGCGATGCGGCGGGCGATCTGCTCGCAGACCGCCGCCTCGCAGAGCCAGGCGTACAAGGTCGTCCGCACGGTCATGGGCAGCACCACCCCGAGGATGGTGGCCGGGTCGGGCTCGTAGAGGAACTGCCCCGTGCCCCCGGCGGCCCCGGCGTCCCCGGCGGCGGCCTCCAGGGGGAGGAGGGCCCGCAGGCCTACCTTCTGGCTCCCCGCCGAGAGGTAGCGGCAGGCCACCACCTCGACCCGGTCCACCTCTCCGGCGACGAAGCGCGCCGCGAGGGCGTCCGCGATGGCCCGGGCGTCCTCGAAGGAGGGCTTGTCCTCGATGTGGGTCCAGGTCTGGCACGTCTCGACCCGGTGGAACCGGAACCAGGCGATGCCCTTCTTCCCGCTCACGTAGAGGTCCACCTCCCGGCCCGCGTCCACGTGGGACTGCCGGACCCGGCGCGCCTCGCGGATGATGCCGGAGTTGTAGCCCCCGCAGAGGCCGCGGTTGGCGGTCAGGACCACCAGGGCCACCCGGCCCACGGCCTCGCGAGCCGCCAGGAGCGGGTGGGAGCTGCGCCTCCGCGCTTCAGCGCGGGAGGGAGCGCCTGTGGCGCTCCCGATCGGCGCAGCCGTCCCCTCCCCGCCGGCCCCCGTGGCCGCGATGAGCCTGTAGGCCATCTCCGACAGGGTCCGGGCGTAGGGCTGGATGGCCTGGACCCGGCCCTGGGCCGCCTTGGCCTTGGCGGTGGCCACCAGCTCCATGGTGCGGGTGATCTTCCGGGTGTTCCGGACGCTCTTGATCCTCCGCCGGAAATCGCGGGCCTTGGCCACCGACCGCCTACCTCGCCGAGCGGGGGTCCGGGGCCTTCCCGGAGAGGAAGGCCCCCTTGAACTCGTCCAGGACCGCGCGCAGCCGCCGCTCCGTGTCCTCGGAGACCTCGCGGCTCTCCTGGATGGCGTCGGGGATCTCCTTGTGCGCGCTGTTCAGCCAGCCGAGGAACCGCGCCTCGAACTCCCGCACCCGGTCCAGGGGGACGTCGTCCAGGTGACCCTGGGTCCCCGCGAAGATCATGGCCACCTGGTCCATCACCGTCATGGGCCTGTACTGGTCCTGCTTCAGGATCTCCACCATCCGCTTGCCGCGGTCGATCTGGGCCTGGGTGGCGGCGTCCAGCTCGGTGCCGAGCTGGGCGAAGGCCTCCAGCTCCCAGTACTGGGCGAGCTGGAGCCGGAGCCCGCCGGCCACCTTCTTCATGGCCTTGGTCTGGGCGTTGCCGCCCACGCGGCTCACGGAGATCCCCACGTTGATGGAGGGGCGGATCCCGGCGAAGAAGAGGTTCGGTTCCAGGTAGATCTGCCCATCGGTGATGGAGATGACATTCGTGGGGATGTAGGCCGAGACCTCCCCCTCCTGGGTCTCGATGATGGGCAGGGCTGTCAACGAACCCCCGGTGCCGGGGACCTTGCGGACTTCCAGCTTGTCCCTGTCCGGCCGCGCGGCCAGGACCTTCTCGGCCTCCTTGCGCCCGTGGGGCCGCTCGTAGACCTTGCGGTCGACGCCCTCGCGCGTCTCCGCCGGGGCCCCCTTGGGGCAGAGGACCCACTCGTCGCGCATCTTCACGGACCGCTCCAGCAGCCGCGAGTGCAGGTAGAAGACGTCCCCGGGGTAGGCCTCGCGCCCGGGCGGCCGCCGCAGGAGGAGGGCGAGCTGCCGGTAGGCCGCCGCCTGCTTCGAGAGGTCGTCGTAGATGCAGAGGGTGTCCGCCCCCTCCGTGTACATGAGGTGCTCGGCCATGGTGCAGCCCGAGTAGGGGGCGATGTACTGCATAGGGGCGGGGACCGAGGCCGGGGCGTTCACCACCACCGTGTAGTCCATGGCCCCGGTCTGGCGCAGCCGCTCCACCACGCCGGCCACTGTGGAGTTCTTCTGGCCCACGGCCACGTAGAAGCAGGTGACCCCCTGCCCCTTCTGGTTGATGATGGTGTCCACGGCGATGGCCGTCTTGCCGGTGCCCCGGTCGCCGATGATCAGCTCGCGCTGCCCGCGGCCGATGGGGATCATGCTGTCGATGGCCTTGAGGCCCGTCTGCATGGGCTGGTTGACCGGCTGGCGGAAGGCGATGCCCGGGGCCTTGAACTCCAGGGGGCGCCTCCGGGACGTCAGGATCGGCCCCTTCTCGTCCAGCGGGTTCCCCAGGGGGTCCACGACCCGTCCGATGAGCTCGCGCCCCACGGGGACCGAGAGGACGCGGCCGGTGCGCTTCACCGGACTCCCCTCGAGCAGGTCGTGGTACTCGCCCAGGATGGCGGCCCCGATGGAGTGCTCGTCCAGGTTCATGGCGAGGCCGTTCGAACCGTTGGCGAACTCGAGCATCTCCCCGGACATGGCGTTGTCCAGGCCGTAGACGCGGGCGATGCCGTCGCCCACCTCCAGGAGTGTGCCCACCTCCTCGACCGCCAGCTCGTCGCGGTAGCCCTCGATCTCCTTCTTCAGGACCGCGGTGATCTCATCGGCTCGGATCTTCATAGACCTCCCTCGCGTGGATCGGCCGTCCCAGCATCTCCCGCCGGACCTCCCGGAGGACCCGGGCCGCCGACACGTCCACTTGCACGTCCCCGTACTCGACCACGAGCCCCCCCAGGAGCCCCTCCTCCAGCACCGGGTCCAGGTTCACCCGGCACCCGGTGCGCGCCCCCGCCGACTCGGCCAGCCGCCGAGCGAGCGCCTCCGGCAGCGGAACGGCGCTCCGCACGCGGACCGTGAGGAGCCGCCGGTCCCGGTCGTGGCGCGTCTCGAAGCGCTCCCGGACCTCCCCCAGCGCCGACTGCCGGCCCCGGTCCACCAGGAGCGAGAGGAAGTCCACCAGCCGGCGGTCCAGACGCCCGTCGAAGAGGAGGCAGAGGACGCGCCTCTTCTCCGAGCGGTCGATCCCGGGGGCCTCCAGCAGGACCCGGAAGTCCCGTTCCCGCCGGGCCAGGTCCGCGACGAAGCCCAGCTCCTCCCGGAACCGCTCCTCCTCGCCGGCCTCGCGGGCCAGCTCGTAGAGGGCGTCGCCGTAGACGCGGCCCACCGGGTGGGTGATCAATCCGGCGCCTCCACGGTCGTCTCGTAGCGCTCGATGGCCTCCCGGAGGAGGGCCTCGTGGTCCTGGGGCTTGAGCTCCCGCGCCACGAGCCGCCGGGCGATGAGGCAGGCCAGCTCCGTGGTGCGGCGCTGGATCTCCTCCACGGCCTTCGCCTGGGCCAGCCCGATCTCGCGCCGGGCCCGCGTCAGCATCTCCTCGGACTGGCGGTGGCCCTGCTCCGCCAGCTCGGCACGGAGCCGCTCCGCGTCCTTGCGGCCCTCCTCCACCACCGCGTGGGCCTCCTCCCGGGCGTGGTCGATGTGGCCGCGGTACTCGGCCAGGAGGGCCTCCGCGTCCCGGGCGGCCCGCTCGGCGTGCTCGATGGCGCCCCGGATGGCCTCCTCCCGGGCGGCGAGTCCCTTGAGGATGGGGCCCCAGGCGAATCGCCACAGGACGGCCAGGGTGAGGACGAAGATGATGGCCGTCCAGTAGAAGAGCCCCTCGTGGGGGTCCAGGAGGCCCCCCTTGGGGGCCTCGTGCCCGGGGGCGGCCTCCGAGGCCAGGGCCGCCAGGGGGACGAGGACTCCCCCCAGGCTCGCGAGCAAGGAAAGCCAGGTCTTCACCGCCGTCTCCTCCCCACCGGACGGGCTACTTCACCGCCTCCTCGACCGCCTTCAGGAAGGGCATGGCCCCCGACTGGATGAGGAAGCAGATGGCGCAGGCGAACAGGGCCACGCCTTCGATGAGGGCCGCGGTGAGGATCATGGCCCCTCGGATGTCGCCGGAGGCCTCCGGCTGCCGGGCGATGGACTCCACCGAGTTGCCCGCGATGCGGCTGATTCCGAGGGCCGCGCCGATGGTCGCCATTCCCGCGCCGATACCCGCTCCCAGGATCCCGATTCCCGCACCAACCATTCTCGTGTCCTCCTTAGTGTTCCGGGTGCACCGCCGCGCTCAGGAAGACGGTCACCAGGAAGGTGAACACGTAGGCCTGAACCAGCGCGACGAAGATCTCGAGCATGTTGAGCGCCACCGCGGCCGGGACCGAGATCCCCGCCGCGGCGTACGACTGGAAGGTGAAGATGAAGCCGATGATCACCAGGATCACGATGTGACCGGCGGTCATGTTGGCGCAGAGGCGCACGGCCAGGGCGAAGGGCTTGGCCAGGTGGCCAATGGCCTCCACGAGGATCATGAGGGGGAGCAGCCACAGGGGCAGCCCCGGTGGGACGATGTTCCGGAGGTAGGCGATGGGACCCTGCTCCCGGATGCCCATGAGGTGGTAGAACGAGAAGGCCAGGACCGCCAGGGTCGCCGTCACCCCGATGTTGGCCGTGGCCGTCCCCGCCCCGGGGACCAGCCCCAGCAGGTTCGAGAAGAGGATGAAGAAGAAGAAGGTCCAGAGGACCGGGAGGTAGCGGTCCCCCGCGCGCCCCAGGGCGGGCCGCACCACCTCGTCGCGGATGAAGAGGAGCAGCACCTCCAGGAGGTGCGCCCCCCCGCGAGGGACCATGTGATGGGGGCCGTGGCCCCGCGCCGCCAGACTGAAGAGGACCATGCAGAGGAGGGAGGCCGTCATGAGGAGGAGGACGTGGAAGGAGATCCCCAGCCGCTGGAAGGCCTCCGGCAGCTCGTGGCCCATGACCTCCCAGCCATCCTTGATGTGGCCGATGATGTCCAGCCCGCCGCCCGCCGACGCCAGGACCCCGCCCATCATGCCCCGGTTCGCCTCCTCGACCACCGCTCGAAGGCCGCCGCCTCGTAGATCACGAGGGCGACGTAGAAGTAGACGACCCCGGCCACCAGGCCCGTGGGGTCGCCCTCCCACAGGCTCGTGGCCAGGACCACCGCCACGAGGGCCGCCCCCATCCGCCCCAGGAATCCGGCCACCAGCACCCGCCGCAATGCGGCGTCCGACTCACCCACGGCACGCTGCTGGACCAGGAAGGTCGCCGCGGAGAGCCCCAGCCCCAGGGCCGCCCCCAGC
>JACQVX010000221.1 GCA_016209495.1 Planctomycetota bacterium | reverse complement strand
CTTCAAGGCCCTGGGCGTGTCCAGGCCGACCATGGAGGACGCCGCCGGTGTGACCCGGTCCGGTAGCGCGGCGTTGTAGTGCAGAACCCAAGGTGGTCAACCTATACCGGGCCCGTACTTCCAACGACGAACTGTCAAACCCGGGGAGCCCGCGGGATTCATGGCCGCCCTGGTGAGCACGACCGACAACGCGGGCCAGACCATGCGGCAGTTCTACGATTCGAGGGGGCTCGCCATCGCCCGCACGGATGGCAACGGGCCCCCCATCGCCGACCCGCTGGGTCTTTGCACCGCGGGCCCCATCAACGCCCATGGGAACGTCACGCGGATGTTCTACGACGGCATCCAGCACACGACCGCCACCGAGCTTCTGCTCCAGGCGGGGGGCCTCGGTGACGGCGCCGCGCACCTCCTCGATGAGCCTGCCCAAGAAGCGGTCCTTCGCACCGAGCGTGGGCGTGGGCGTGGCTCGTGCCCGTGTTCGTAGCCGTGGCCAAGGGCGTGGCCGTGGCGCCCCGCCCCCCTACTTCTTCGGACCCGGGTCGATCCGGACCGTGCTCTCGAAGGCCTTCCCGCCCTCGACCCGCTCCTCCACGAAGCGCAAGGTGTGGTGCGGCCCGATGGCCACCACGTCCCCGTCCCGCAGGACCGCCTCCGTCACGGCCGCCCCGTTCACCCGGATGCCGTTGGCGCTCTCCAGGTCCACGATGCGCCAGGAGTTGCCCTGTCGCTCGATCTCGGCGTGCTTCCTCGAGACCCCCAGATTGGGAAGCACGATGAAGTTCTCCCGGGCGTCCCGGCCCACGGTGAACCGGTCCCGGTCCACGACGTAGGTCTCGTCGTCGCGCCCGTTCACCGAGACCACGACCCGGATGCGGCCCCCCTGGCTCACGGCCCTCCCTCCGGTCGGGCCGTGAGCGTCGTCCCATGGGGGGCGCTGCGCCTGCCGAGCGCAGGCCCGAGCGTAGCGAAGGCCGAGCGAGGCGAGCGAGCTCCTGCGGAGCCCGCGTTCGGCGCAGCACTTCGCGCACCCCCCCGACCCCCCTGTGGGCCGGCGGCCAGGGCCGCCGGCCGCATGGACGGAACGCCTCCGGCCTTCGGCCGGAGGCGGAGTTCCGTCACCCGCGGCTCGCGGCGGTCTGCGCCGCGCTGCCGCGGGGCATGCCGGCGCCCTCGCTGCGCTCGGGCGCTCACCCGGTCTCCCCCTTCCGCGCCCGGTCCTGGGAGCGCAGGACGCGCCGCCACTCCGTCTCTCCGATGTATCCCTTCTCCACGAGGATCGTCCCCACGGGCACCCGGAGGCTACGCTCCTTCTGCTCTCGCAGGGCCTCGGCGAGCTGCTCCGAGGTGATGAGCCCCTCCTTCACGGCGATCTGCCCGAAGAGGGACTCGGCCAGGAGGGCCCGTGACCGCTTCTGCGCCCGCAGGACCTTCTCCACCTGCTCGGCGCTGAGGTAACCCCGCTCCACGAAGATCTCGCCGATGCGGCGGTGCTCGGCGGCGCCGCGCTGGATCCCCAGGCACTCCTCCACCTGGGCCTCCGTGCACAGGCCGTTCTTCACGGCGATCCGTCCGAAGAATGCCCCCATCGCTTCAGCCATGGGTCGATCCCTTCCGCTTCCTCATCAATGGGCCCGCCGCGGCAGAGGCGCCGCCGCGGGGATGCCCCGCTCGAACTCGTCCAGCACCTCGCCCGTCTCCGCCTCGATCACCCGCACCCGCAGTCCCTCCGCGGTGGCGTCCACCACGCAGCCGTGGTAGGCCTTCTCCCAGCGGCTCGAGTACGGGTTCTCGTTCAGCCGGTCGTAGAGCGGAGCCCCGCCCCCGGCGGTGATCACGTAATCCACCCCGTCCTTGACCGAGTGCTCGTAGAAATGGTCGTGCCCCAGGAAGACCAGCCTCACCCCCCCCTCTTCAAGGACCGGGACCACGTGCTCCGCGATGACCGTGGCGAAGGGGTCCGGCGGGGCGTAGCGGCCGCTGGTGAACGGGGGGTGGTGGAACGCCGCCACCCGCCAGGGCGCCGCGCCCGCGGCTACCAGGTCGGACCGCAGCCAGTCGAGCTGCTCGCTGCCGGGGGTGAGCGGACGGTCGGAGTCTAGCAGGACGAGGTGCACGGGCCCCAGGTCCAGTGAGCGCCAGGGGACGGTCCCCTCACGGAAATAGCGGTAGAAGGCCGGGGCGTCCCGCTCGTGGTTTCCCAGGGCCGGCAGGAACGCCGCCGTGCCCAGGAGCGGCGCCGCCGGGGCGAAGAGCTCCGGCGCCCAGGTGTCCGCGTCGCGGCCGTCCACGACCAGGTCCCCGGTGTGGACGACGAAGTCGGGCCTCTCCGCCGCGAGCCGCCGGGCCACGCGGCCGTGGGCCTCCACGCCCGAGCGGCTGTCGCCGTAGGCGGCGATCCGCACCGTCCCCTCCCCCGGGGGCGGGGGGGTCGCGAAGGAGCCCTCCGGCGCGCCCTCCACGGCGTAGCGATAGCGTCTCCCCGGCTCCAGGCCGACGAGCCTGGCCCCGTGGACCCGCCCGGTCTCCGCGTCGCAGGCCCCCAGGGCCTGCCGCCCCTCGCCGCCGCCGTCCGGGGAGAAACGAACCATGGCCTCCTCCAGCGGCAGGTCCGTCTCCCAGCGCACCAGGGCGTGGGCCGGCCCCACGTCCATGACCCAGGGCCCGGCCACCACGTTGACCTTCCGGTGGAGGCGGAGCCCGAGGTCGAAGCGCGCGGACTCGGGTCCGCGTTCCCGGAGGTGCATCTCCGCGGCCAGGACGTTCTCTCCCTCCCGGAGCAGGGAGGCCGGGAGCCCCCACGCCTCCACGTCCCCCCGGGAGCCCCAGCGCCGCCGCGCGGTGGCGAGCGCCCGGGGCCCCGCGCCCTCCGGCAGGTTGCGGAGCAGGGCTAGACCGCCGTTCAGGTGGACCGCCACGCCGTCCTCGAAACCCACCTTCAGGGAGAAGGAGCGCACGCCCTCCAGGGAGTCCACGCGGAAGCGGGTCCGGAAGCACCACGCCGCCGGGGTGCGACCCCGCTCCCCCCCCAGACCGGTGGCCACACCCTCGTATCCGAAACCGAACGGGGCCGCGCCGGCCGCCCAGGCCGAGTCGTCGAAGCCCGGTTCGCGCCACGAGGCTCCCGCGGCGGCCGCATGCGCGAAACGCCACTCGGAGCCCTGGGGCAGGACCGCCTCGTCTTCGGGGACCGCGGACGCGCCGGCCCCGACGGCCAGGGCGAGGACGAGCGCCGACCGGGCTAGGAATCGCCTCACGGCAGCCTCCGGAACGTGACCACCGTGATGTCGTCGTGGCGCGGGGCACCGCCCTCGTGGCGGTGCACGTCCTCCAGGACCTTCTCGATGAGCGCCTTGGAGACGTCCCGGGCGTGGCCGTCCACCACGGCGATGAGGGCCTCGTCGCCGTATTCCGCGTTGTCCACGCTCATGGCCTCCACCACCCCGTCCGTGTAGGTGAGGACCCGGTCACCGGCGGCCAGGGGGACCTCCACCTCCTTGATGGCGTTCTCGAAGATGGGGCCGTTGATGATCCCCAGGGCCATCCCCGAGGGATTCATCATCTTCGAGCAGCCCTCCCCTTCCCGGAAGACCACCGCCGGGTTGTGGCCCGCGCAGGAGATGTTCACGACGCCCCGCACGTGGTCCAGGACCATGTAGATGGCCGTGACGAACATCCCCAGCTTCATGCTGTCGGCGATGAGCCGGTTGAGGTTCACCACCGTCTCCCGCGCGCTGGTGGTCTGGGGCGCGATCATCCGCAGGATGCTGCGCACCATCACCATGACCATGGCCCCGGAGACCCCCTTCCCCGAGACGTCCGCCACCATGAGCCCCGTGTGGCTCTCGTCGATGGGGATCACGTCGAAGTAGTCCCCGCCCACCTCCAGGCAGGAGGAATAGAAGGTCCCCACGTCGAATCCCGGGACCTCCGGGATGGTGTCGGGGAGCAGCTTGGCCTGGATCTTCCGCGCCTTCTGCAGGTCCTCCTTGAAGGGGTCGATCTCCTCCTCCTTCTCGACCGGGAGGAGCTCGTCCACCGAGGCCATGAGCTGCTGGGGGCGCACGGGCTTGGTGAGGAAGCGGTACTTGGAGTAGGTCTGGACCTCGAAGTCCTTCTCGAAGGCCGCGTGCTCCGTGGCGAAGACGATGGGGAATCCCCGGGCGCGCAGGGTGCGATCCCGCTTGATCAGGGCCAGGACGTCCAGCCCGTGCAACCGGGGCAGCTTGAGCTCCATCACCAGCAGGTCCGGGGGCTCGGCGCGCAGGGACTCCACCAGGGTCGCCCCGTCGGTCGCGGGGACGACCCGGAAGCCGCCCTGGACCAGGGCCTTCCTGAAGATGGCCACCGTCTCTTCGTCCGCGTCCGCCACCACCGCCGTCCCGCGGGCCTTGCCCTCCGCCGGTCCGGCCTCGCCGTCGCCCTCCAGGAAGACCCCCGCCTCCACCATGCGTTGCAGCTTCTGGATGAACTCGGTGCGCTCCTCGAAGCTGCGGCCCCCCAGGTCCACCTCCATGGTGATGAGCTCGGCCAGGTCCACGATCTCGCTCTCGTGGGCCACCAGGCCGCGGATCATCTCGCGCATCTCGTCCACGGCCACGCCGCGGCTCTCGATCTCCCGGCGGGCGATCTCCGCGCGGCTCTTGAGGGAGAGGTTGAGGAGCATCTTGTCCATGGCGACGGCTGACTCGTCGTCGAAGCGGCTGCCGAAGAGCCGCTCCTGCTGCTCCGGCGAGAGGTTGAAGATGGCGCGCAGGAAGTTCTCCTTCAGCTCCTTCGCGCTCATGCTCCGCGCCACCAGGGCCTCGCCCAGGCGCTCCACGTTCTGCGTCGCGGCCTGGTAGCCCGCCTCGCCCGGAACCCCGGACACCTCCACGAGCCCCAGCTTCTCCACCAGCCCCGCGAAGGCGCCGTCCGGCAGTCCGCCTCCGCCCCCGGAGCCCCCCGGG
>JACQVX010000209.1 GCA_016209495.1 Planctomycetota bacterium | reverse complement strand
TCCATGGCCTCCTTCCAGCTCATGCGCCCCAGCGGCAGGGCCGGCACGGCGCGCCCGGCGGCGCGGAAGATGGCCTCCACGACGCCCTCCATGACCCGGAACACGTCCTCCTCGCCCACGAAGGACATCTCCACGTCGAGCTGGGTGAATTCCGGCTGCCGGTCGGCGCGCAGGTCCTCGTCCCGGAAGCAGCGCACGACCTGGAAGTAGCGGTCCAGCCCGGCGACCATGAGGAGCTGCTTGAAGATCTGGGGCGACTGGGGCAGCGCGTAGAACTCCCCCGGGTGGACCCGGCTGGGGACCAGGTAGTCCCTCGCCCCTTCCGGGGTGCTCCGGGTGAGGAAGGGTGTCTCCACCTCCACGAACCCCTGGGCGTCCAGGCCGTCACGCATGGCCTTCACCACCCGGTGGCGGACCAGCAGGTTTTGCTGCATGGCGGGCCGCCGCAGGTCCACGTATCGGTAGCGCAGGCGCACGTCCTGGGAGACCTCGTCCCCCTCACCCACCTCGAGGGGAGGGGCGCTGGAGGCGTTCAGCACCTCCAGCCCCCGCGCCTCGACCTCCACCGCGCCCGTGGCGAGCCTCGGGTTCGCCGTCCCCTCCGGGCGGCGCCGCACGACCCCCTCGACCCGCACCACATACTCCCGCCCCAGGTCCGGCGAGAGCCCCGGCCCCAGCACCACCTGGGTGCGGCCGTAGCGGTCCCGCAGGTCCAGGAAGCTCACCCCCCCGTGCTCGCGCAGGCTCGCGACCCACCCTGCCAGGGCGACCTCGGCCCCCACGTGCTCGGCACGCAGCTCCCCACAGGTGTGCGTCCTCATGGACATGGGTCGTCCGCCCTCCTCCCCCGCCGCGGCAGGGAGAGGGATCATAGCGCGCGCATGGGGGCCCGCAATGCCGCCTCATCCCTTCAGGCCCTCCTCGGGCCTGACCGGATGCATGCCGCCTACTTCTCCTTGAGGTAGAGCCGGACGTTCATGGTG
The DNA here is from genome assembly GCA_016209495.1 of Planctomycetota bacterium. Classification (GTDB taxonomy): domain Bacteria; phylum Planctomycetota; class JACQVX01; order JACQVX01; family JACQVX01; genus JACQVX01. The sequence goes on along the minus strand of JACQVX010000209.1, from coordinate 3,021 downwards.
CGGATGCCCAGGCGCCCCGGGCGGACGTCGCGCTCCAGGAGGGCCGTGTCCCTCCGGAGGACCAGCCGGACGCTGGCGGCGCCGGACGCCTCCGCCCCGTGGATGGCGGCCGCCAGCTCGTTCACGCTCTCCACCTCCCGGTCTCCGTAGCGGAGGATCACGTCGCCCCCCACCAGGCCGATCTCCTCGGCCACCGAGCCCGGCTCCACGCCCACCACCACCACCTGGGGCCGCAGGAGGGCGAGTCTCCGGCGGAGGAATCCGGGCATGGCCAGTATGACCACCAGGCCCAGCACCACCCCGACGCTGAGCGGATAGCGCCGGCGGTGGGCCCAGCGCCCCGCCCGTTCGAGGAGCGACACCGGCCGTGCGCGCACCTGCACCCCCTCGAACCACCTCTGGATGTCCTCGGCCAGGGCGTCGGGTCCCGGATAGCGGTCCTGGGGCTCCCGGGCCATGGCCTTGAGGCAAATGGCCTCCAGGTCCCGCGGGACGTCGTGCCGCACCTCCCGCGGGGGCGTCGGGGCCTCGGCCTGCACCCGGCGGAGGATCTCGCTGGCCGTGTCCCCGGTGTACGGGGCCCGCAGGGTGAGGACCTTGTAGAGGATGGCCCCCAGGGCATAGACGTCGCTCCAGGGCCCCAGGGAGCCCATGTCCCCCTCGGCCTGCTCCGGCGGCATGAAGGCCGGGGTCCCCACCACGACCCCGTCCCAGGTGGCCTCGCCGCTGATGGAGCGGCTGCTGACGACCCCCGACTCCTTGCGGTCCTTCTCCCTCGTGGAGACGCCCTCGGCCGCCGAGCCCACCAGCTTGGCGACCCCCCAGTCCATGACGTAGACCTCCCCGAAGGGGCCCACCATGACGTTGTCCGGCTTCAGGTCCCGGTGCAGGACGCCCTTCACGTGGGCGTAGTGCACCGCGCGGCACACGTCCAGGAAGACCTGGAGCAGGCGCACCAGGGAGGGACTCCCCTCTCGGGCCCGCCGCGCCAGGATCTCCGTGAGGGTCTGGCCATCTACCAGGCGCATGGTGAAGTACGGGTGGGCGTCCGCCCCGTCCAGGCCCACGTCGTAGACCGGGACGATGTTGGGGTGCTGGAGCTGGGAGGCCACCTGGGCCTCCTCGATGAAGCGGTCCCGGCTCTCCTCGTTGGCAGCGAGGGACACGTGCAGGACCTTCACGGCGATGCGCCTACGGAGGATGCGGTCCCGGACGCGGTAGACCGTCCCCATCCCGCCGTGGCCGATCTCCGCCTCCACCACGTAGCGCGAGGGGAGCCGCGAGGCCGCATCCCCGCCGGCCTCGCGGAAGGGGCCCTCGCCGGCCAGGTCCGGGTCGTCCGGTCGGAACTCGAAGCGCTGTGTGGGGGCGTCCTGGGACTCGTCGGGCATGCGTCGCCGGTCCGATGCTACTGACGGCCATCCCCCGTTGCAAGGGAGGCAGGGGCCGTCTATCCTCCCGCCGTGGATCGCCGTTCGGACCGGAGGGCGCGGGCTTGAACGCGGCCTGGATCGCCGCGGGAGGACTTGCGGCCTTCGCCCTCGGCTACCGCTCCTACTCCCGTCACCTGGAGCGGCGGGTCCTGGACCTGGACCCGTCCTTCGTCTGCCCCTCCCGCGCCCTGGAGGACGGGGTGGACTACGTCCCCACCCGCCGCCACGTCCTCCTGGGCCACCACTTCGCCTCCATCGCCGGGGCCTCCCCTATCGTGGGACCGGCCATCGCCGTCATCTGGGGGTGGTTGCCTGCCGTGGTGTGGGTCGTGGCGGGCAGCGTCCTCATGGGGGCGGTGCACGACTTCGCCTGCCTGGTGGTCTCGGCCCGGGAAGGCGGCAGGTCCATCCCGGACATCTCCGCGAAGGCCATCCACCCGCGGGTGCGCACCCTGTTCCTCGTCCTCGTGATGCTCCTCTCCTGGCTCGTCATCGCCGTCTTCGCCTGGATCATCGGGAGCCTCTTCGTGAAGTTCCCCTCCGCCGTCTTCCCCATCAACCTGGAGATCGCCGTGGCGGTGGCCATGGGCTGGGCCCTCTACCGGGCCCGGGTGGGGCTCCTCTGGCCCTCGGTGGCGGCCGTCCTCGTCCTCTACGGCGCCCTGTTCGTGGGGGCCTTCTGGCTGAACGACCTCCGGCTGCCGGCCCTCTTCGCGGGGCCCTCGGGCGAGGTCCAGACCTGGGTCGTGGTGCTCGTGGCCTACTGCTACGTGGCGAGCGTCCTGCCGGTGTGGGTGCTGCTCCAGCCCCGGGACTACATCAACTTCCACCAGCTCGCCCTGGGCCTGGTGATCCTCTACGCCGCGACCTTCGCCGCGGGGCCCGAGCTGGTGGCCCCCGCCCTCAACCTCCACCCGGAGGGGGCCCCGCCCTGGTTCCCGTTCCTCTTCGTGACCATCGCCTGCGGCGCCGTGAGCGGCTTCCACGGCCTGGTGGCCAGCGGGACCACCTCCAAGCAGCTCGCCTCCCTCCCGGACGCGCGTCCCATAGGCTACGGGGGGATGCTGGGGGAGGGGGCCCTGGGGCTGCTTGCCGTGGTGGCCTGCTCCGCGGGCCTCCACTGGGCCTCGGGGGACGCCTGGCACTCCCACTACGGGTCCTGGGCCCTGGCCAGGGACGGGGGTATCGGGGCCTTCGTGGTGGGCGGCTCCGCCCTGGTGGAGGAGGGCCTGGCCCTCCCGGCCAAGCTCTCGGCCACCCTCCTGGCGACGATCGTCATCGCCTTCGCCGCCACGACGCTGGACACGGCGACCCGGATCCAGCGCCATGTCATCGCCGAGCTGGCCACGGCCCACGGCGCGCCGTTCCTGGCCCGCCGTCCCGTGGCGGGCGCCCTGGCGGCCTTTCCGCCCCTGGTCCTCATCTTCGGGGGCGAGCGGCTCTCGTGGACCCGGCTATGGCCCGTCTTCGGGGCCGCCAACCAGATGCTGGCCGCCCTCTGTCTGGTGGTGGTCACCGCCTGGCTGCGCCGGCGGGGCCGGCCGGTGGCCTACACCCTCGTCCCCCTGGTGCTTTTGGGTCTCCTGAC